>NZ_JBIAUY010000001.1:0-98549 GCF_042893475.1 Streptomyces sp. NPDC001604
ATGGCCGCCGTTGTCGCTGATGACCGCGACGTGGAGGGTGTCGGTGTGGGAGTCGACCCCGCCGACCACTTCCTGGTCTGCCGTGCTGTCCACGACCGCTGATGCCATGCTGATGGTGCCTTCCCAGCCGAAGGTGGGCGCCGGCCGGGTGGCGCAGACAGGACATTGAAGGGGCTTCTGACCAAGCTCCTATCAGGTCATGTTCCGCCCGGCCGGAGCCATGAGAACAGGTCCCGGGGGCCGGACAGAACAGCCAGAAGACAGTCCAGCAGGACGTCAGTCAGTGGCAGAGTCACGACCACCGGAACCTGAGTATCAGGATCAATGTCAGTGGCGGTCGATAAAGTCGCAGGCATGGGACGGATCGTGGTGATCGGCGCCGGGATGGGCGCGATGGCGGCCGCCGCCCGGCTGGCCGTCGCGGGTCAGCGGGTGGTGGTGTACGAGCGGGCGGAGACGTACGGCGGAGCGGTGCGGCGCTTCGAGCGGGACGGGTTCGGCTTCGACACCGGCCCCGGGCTGCTGACCCTGCCCGCTGTCTGGCGCGATCTGTTCATCAAGACCGGCCGGGAGCCACTGGAGGAGTGCGTCGAGCTGGTCCAGGTCGACCCGTCCTCGCGGCACGTCTTCGCGGACGGCACCGCGGTCGCGCTGCCGAACGCCTCGCGCGCGGGAGTGGTCGCCGCCCTGGACGAGGCGCTCGGGGCGGGCGCGGGCGGCCGCTGGGGCGACTTCCTGGTGCGGGCCCGGGAGGCCTGGGACCGCACCCGCCGGCCGCTGCTGGAGGAACCTCTGTGGCCCAACTGGCGTGTGCTGACCGACCGCGAGCCGTACCCGGCGGTCCCGCACAAGCGGCTGCTGCGCACCCGCCGCGCCACCACCCTCGCCGAGATCGGCGCCTGGGAGCTGCGCGACCCGCGCCTCGCGGCGCTGCTGGACGGCTACGCCCTCGCCCACGGCGTCGATCCGGGCACCGCTCCGGCGAGCGCGGCCGTGCTGCCGTACATGGAGCATGCCTTCGGAACCTGGTATGTGCGGGGCGGCATACGTGAGTTGGCGCGGGCGGTGTACGAGCGGTGCCTGGCGCGGAAGGTCGAGTTCGTGTTCGGCGCGGAGGTCACCGGGGTCCTGGAGAAGGACGGCCGCGCGGCGGGCGTGGAACTGTCCGACGGGACCGTGGCGGAGGCGGACACGGTCGTCGGTTCGGGTCCCTGGCGGCTGTCCGGCCTCGTGCCGGGCCGGAAACTCTACGGGACTGAAGACGTCGAGCCCGGCGCCGAAGACCTGCACCCCGGCCGGGTGGTGGTGTGCCTGGCACTGCGCGGAGCGCGGGAGCCGGATGCCGCGCACCGCACGGTGGTGCACTCGCCGGACGGGGCGGAGGAGCTGTCCCTGTTCAGGCCGGGGGGAACTCCCGCGCGGCCCACGGTTCGCATCGACCGCCCGGACGACCCGGCGCTGCGCCCCGACGGGGAGCACGAGTCCGTGGTGCTGACGGCGACGGTGCCGTCCGCCCTGGGGTACGACTGGGCCGCGCCGGGGGCCGCCGACGCCTTTGCGGACCGGATGGTCGCCGCCGCCGAGCGTGCGGTGCCAGGGCTGCGTGAGCGGACGCTGTGGCGCGAGGTCCGCACCCCTGTGCACACCGAGCGGGAGACGGGGGCCGAGGGCGGCGCCGTCCCGCCGCCGTCGCTGGCGTCCGCAGAGGGCACCCTGCACCCGTCCAACAGCACGGCGATACCGGGCCTGTTCACCGCCGGAGGCTGGTCGCACCCCGGCGGGGGGCTGCCGCACGCCGGTATGTCGGGGGCGCTGGTGGCCGGTCTGATCGTGGAGGGGCCGGAGTTCCGGGGCTCTCAGTGAGCGCCCCGGGCTGAAGGGTCCTCAGAGGCGGTACCGGGCCACCAGAAACGGTACTGCGCGTTCAGAAGCGGTACTGCTCGTCGTATCCGTGCCCCTGAGCATGGCCCTGCCCCTGGCCCTGGCCGTTGTCCTGGTAGGGGTAGGCCTGCTCCTGCGGGAGCTCGCCGCCGTAGGTCTCGTCGGTGCGCTGCTGCGGGACCCATACCCCGCCGGACGGGGTCTGGCCGTCGTAGCCGCCGGTGGCGTACTGGTCCTGGCCGTAGCCCTGCTGGCCGTACTGACCGTAGGCGTCGTAGCCGCCGCCGTAGGTCTGGGTGCCGATGTACGGGTCGGAGTAGGCGGCGTACTGCTGCTGGCCGGTGGTGTCGTAGCCGTACTGCTGCTGGCTGTAGCCGGAGTAGTCGTACCCGTAGGACTGGTCGGCGCCCTGCGCGGCTGTCGCGTACTGGTCCTGGGACTGCCCCGCGTTCGCGTAGGACGCGTCGGCGGCGGCGTACGCGGAGTCGCTGTATATGCCGTAGGAGCCGGTGTCCTCGGGCAGGGGCTGCGGCTCGTAGACCGCGGTGGTCTCGGCGGGGGCGGGCTGGGAGGAGCGGGCGGGCGTGAAGACGTCGTCGCGGTCGTAGTCGTCCTCGTTGCCGTAGGACACGCTGTCGCGGTGGTAGACGTCCTGGTCGTCGTGGCCGTCGTCGCCCGGCTCGAGGTCGGAGACCTCCAGGGTCGGGTCCTGGTGGTCCGGTTCGCCGTGGCCGCGCTTGCCGACGCCGGGGATGCCGGTCCGGCTGACCGCCCAGCCCGATGCGAAGCCGCGGCGGAACGACAGCGTGACGTAGGTCTGGCCGACCGCGAACGCGGCGGCGCCGAGACCGATGACGATCACCGAGGGGATCAGCACCCCGAGCACGACGCCGAGGAACCCGGCGAAGGCGAGCAGTCGCCAGCGCAGCCGCGCCTTGTACTGCAGCAGCACCTCGCCCAGCAGCCACAGCGCGACGATGCCGAACGCGATGTAGAGGACCGTCCAGCCCATGTACGCCCCTCTCCGAGTCGCCGCTACGCAGTGTGTCGTATACCCGTGCGGCCGGTCTAGGCCTGCGGGGGGTGGTGCAGGCCCAGGTTTTCGTAGATTTCCAGCGTCGCCGTGGAGTTGTTGAGCGTGATGAAGTGCAGTCCGGGCACTCCCTCGGCCAGCAGCCGCGCGCAGAACTCCGTGGCGAATTCGATGCCAATGGAGCGTACAGCGGTCGGATCGTCTTTTGCTGTGAGGATCCGCTCTTTCAGGGCGGCGGGGATGACGGCGTTGCTGAGTTGCGGCAGCCGCTCCAGCATCTTCACGCTGGTCACCGGCATGACCTCGGGGATGACGGGGGTGTCGCAGCCGGCCGCGTCGACCCGGTCACGCAGCCGCAGATAGGACTCCGGTTGGAAGAACATCTGTGTGATGGCGTAGTCGGCGCCGGCCCGGCACTTGTCGACGAAGTGGGCGACGTCGGTGTCCCGGTCCTCGGAGCGCGGGTGCATCTCCGGGAAGGCAGCGACGCCGACGCAGAAGTCGCCCGACTCCTTGATGAGCTGGACGAGCTCTGCGGCATAGGTCAGTCCCGACGGGTGCGGCACCCAGTCGCCCATGGGGTCGCCGGGCGGGTCGCCGCGCACGGCGAGCATGTTGCGGATCCCGGCGTCGGCGTACTGGCCGATGATGTTGCGCAGCTCGGCGATGGAGTGGTTGACCGCGGTGAGGTGGGCGACCGGGGTGAGCGTGGTGTCGGCGGCGATCTGCTCGGTCGCCTTCACCGTGCCCGCGCGGGTGGAGCCGCCCGCCCCGTACGTCACGGAGACGAAGCTGGGGGCCACGGCCTCGACCCTGCGGAGCGCGTTCCAGAGGTTGCGTTCGCCCTTCTCCGTCTTCGGAGCCCAGAACTCGAACGAGAACGTCGTCTTGCCGGTCGCGAGCATGTCACGCACCGTGCGCGCGTGGTCAGTCCTGGTGGATGCGGTTCCGAGGGCCATACCCGCAGGTTAGTCAGGGGGCGGCGACTCCCCCAACCGGATGGGGGACATTTGCCGGATTTGTCTATTTGTTGTCCACCTATCGGACAACCTGGCGGACATTTTTCGGACAACCCGTCAGACATTCCGTCCGACAAGCTGCCACACATTCCGTCGGACAACCTGCCGGATTCCCATAGGACAATCCTTCTGACGCCCATCGGACAATCTGCTGGACGCCGGACTCCGATCGGGCCTGCGTCACGCGCTCCGCAGCCGCTTCGCGAACTCCTGCGCCGCCGCGCCCGGGTCGTCGGCCTCCGTGATCGCGCGGACGACCACGACGCGGCGGGCGCCGGCCTCGAGCACCTGGTCGAGGTTGCCCAGGTCGATGCCGCCGATGGCGAACCAGGGGCGCTCGGTGCCCAGGGAGGCGGTGTACCGGACCAGGTCGAGACCGGGGGCGTGGCGGCCGGGCTTGGTGGGGGTCGGCCAGCAGGGTCCGGTGCAGAAGTAGTCGACGCCCTCCTGGGCGGCGGCAGCGGCGGCCTCGGACTCGGCATGGGTGGAGCGGCCGATGAGGACGTCCCCGCCGAGGATCGCGCGGGCCGCGGGGACCGGGAGGTCGCCCTGGCCGAGGTGGAGCACGTCGGCGCCCGCGGCGTGTGCCACGTCCGCGCGGTCGTTGACGGCGAGCAGCCTGCCGTGGCGGGCGCAGGCGTCGGCGAAGACCTTCAGGTGCTCCAGCTCCTCGGCGGCCTCCATGCCCTTGTCGCGCAACTGCACGATGTCGACCCCGCCCGCCAGGACGGCGTCCAGGAACTCCGGCAGGTCGCCCTGGCGCCTGCGGGCGTCCGTGCAGAGGTAGACGCGGGCGTCGGCGAGCTCGGCGTGTGCGGCGGTGGCGGTGTCGGGCATGACGAGGGTCCCCCGTGGGTGTCGTTCCTGGTCGGCGGCGTACGGGCGGCGGCCGGCCGCGGCCGTCGGTTGCTGCGGCCCGCACCGGTTTCTGCGGGCCGCACTCAGCCACGGCCGCGGCCCTGCCTGCGCGGACCCCGGCCCGTACGCCGGACGGTGTTCGGTTCAGCCTGTTCGGATCAGACGGCGAGCGCCTGGGCCCGGCGCTTCACCTCCGTACCGCGATTCTCGCTCAGCGCCTGCGCGGGGGTGCCGGGCAGGCTGTCGTCGGGGGTGAAGAGCCACTCGATCATCTCTTCGTCGGTGAAGCCGTCGTCCCTCAGGAGCGTCAGGGTGCCGGTCAGGCCCTTGACGACCCTCTGCTCGGCCGCGTCGATGAATGCGGCGGGCACGTGCAGAGCGCGGTTCTCACCTCGGCGTACGGCGATGAGCTGGCCCTCCTTGACCAGCTGCCGCACACGCGTCACCTCGACATCGAGCATCTCTGCGATGTCGGGCAGGGTGAGCCAGGCGGGGACGAGAGCATCGATCTTTGCGTCAATCTCGGTCACGGGGTCAAGCCTGCCATCCCGCACTGACAGTCGGAAGCCAGAAACGTCCGACCTGGGGCTTCACCCCCTGTCGTGGCCGCCCTTCTGCGTACTACGCCGTGGCCGTCTTCAGGGGCCGCGCCGGGTCCGCCAGCAGTTCGGGGTCCATCGGGGTGCCCGCCTCGATCAGCCGTCTGCCCTGCGCGAGGTCCCTCGGCCTGCCGACCGCCAGCAGGGCGACCAGGCGGCTCTCGCGCAGCCAGCAGACGGACCAGGCGGGGCCCGAGGGGTCGCCGCGCCACAGGGTCGTGTCGGCTGCGCTGTGATGGCCGGCGTACTGGACGAAGCGGCCGAACTGCTCGGACCAGAAGTACGGGACCGGGTCGTAGACCGCCGGGGGCTCGCCGGTGGCCTCGCCGATGATGTTCGCGGCCACCGTGCGCGGGCCCTGGAGGGCGTTGTCCCAGTGGTGGACCAGCAGGCGCTCGCCGTACCGTCCCGAGGGGAAGGAGGCGCAGTCGCCGACGGCGTAGACGTCCGGTGCCGAGGTGCGCAGGTGGGCGTCGGCCACGACTTCGCGGTTCGCGCCGAGTTCGATGCCGGCGCCGGCCAGCCAGGCCGTGGCGGGGCGTGCGCCGATGCCGACCACGACGGCGCCCGCGGGCAGCCGGTAGCCGTCGTCGAGGACGACCGCGCCGGGCTCGATGTGCGCCACGCGCGCGTGCGTACGCAGTTCGGCGCCCGCGTCGGCGTACCAGGCGGCCATCGGCGCGGCCACCTCGGCGGGCAGCGCACCGGCGAGCGGCCGGTCGGCGGCCTCGACGACGGTCACCGCGCAGCCCGCCTCGCGCGCGGCGGTGGCGAACTCCGCGCCGATCCAGCCCGCGCCGACGACCACGATGTCGTGCTGCCTGGCCAGCACGGGCCGCAGCCGCTCGGCGTCGTCCAGGGTGCGCAGCAGATGCACCCCGGGCACGCCCTCGGTGCCCGGCAGCGTCATCGGTTCGGCGCCGGTCGCGAGGACCAGGACGTCGTAGGGCACGGGTCCGGCCTCGGTGTCCAGCTCGTGCTCGCCGGGGCGCACGCCGAGCACCTCGCACCCCAGCCGCAGTTCGATGCCGAGCGCCTCGAAGTCGACGTCGAAGGCGGAGCCCTCGGACTTGCCGAGCAGCACGGCCTTGGACAGCGGCGGCCGGTCGTAGGGCTGATGGGGTTCGGCGCCGATCACCGTCACGGTGCCGGTGAAGCCCTGTTCGCGCAGGGCGACGGCCGTCTGGACACCCGCCATGCCCGCGCCGACGACGACCACGCGCCGCGCCGGTGACGTGCTTTCTTCCCGCGTCTGCTCGCTCACCTGATCACCATAGACAACTGACAATTCGTCAGTCAGGAGTCGTGTTCAGTGACCTGCTCCACAACACTGGTCCCGCTGCCCGACTGCGACTCCCACTCCCAGGTCTCCTCCAGCCGCACCCGCCCGTCCGGGAGCTCCACGACAGCCGAGACGCAGTGCCCCGAGGAGGTCGTCCCGTCACGCTTCAGCTGGACGTACCGGAAGTCCAGCCGGTCACCTGACCGAGTACCCACCAGATGCCCGCGCACGACGTCGCCGCCCGCGTACTCGGCCCAGATCTCGCAGCCCTGCTCGTGGTACCTGAACCCGGGTCCGGGTACCCACCTGACCTGGGGCCTGGTCGGCGACGGGAGCGAGGACGAGGCCGTCCAGGGAACGGGGCATGACGGAAGGCTCCCTTACAGAGGCGCGGCGGCTCGGGCTAGGGTGGCCAACGTACAAGCACTCGCGGGAGCCCGGACGCACCGGGCTGAGAGGGAGGCTGGCGGCCTCCGACCGTACGAACCTGATCCGGGTCATGCCGGCGAAGGGAGGGGCTGGACGCCCATGTCGTCACGTACGTCAGACGTCCTCGTCATCGGGGGCGGAATCATCGGCCTGGTCACGGCCTGGCGGGCCGCGCAGCGCGGTTTCGCCACGGCCGTCGTGGACCCCGAACCGGGCGGTGGGGCCGCCCAGGTGGCCGCCGGGATGCTGGCCGCGGTCACGGAACTGCACTACGGCGAGCAGACCCTGCTCGGCCTCAACCTGGAGTCCGCCCGCCGGTACCCGGCCTTCGCGGCCGAGCTCAGCGACCTCACCGGCCAGGACCTCGGCTACCGCCAGTGCGGCACGCTCGCCGTCGCCCTGGACGCCGACGACCGCGCCCATTTGCGCGAACTGCACGCGCTGCAGCGTGAGTCGGGCCTGGAGTCGGAGTGGCTGTCGGGGCGCGAGTGCCGACGCCTGGAGCCGATGCTCGCACCGGGCGTGCGCGGCGGCCTCCGGGTGGACGGCGACCACCAGATCGACCCGCGGCGACTGGCACGCGCGCTGGTGGCCGCGTGCGAGCACGCGGGCGTGGTCTTCCACCGCACCTGGGCCGAGCGTTTCCATGTCGTACGGGACCGGGCCTGCGGCGTCACCACGACCGACGGCACCGAGCTGGGCGCGGGCCAGGTGGTGCTGGCCGCAGGCAGCCTCAGCGGACGGCTGCCGGGCGTCCCGGACGACGTCCTGCCGCCCGTGCGGCCGGTGAAGGGGCAGGTGCTGCGGCTGACCGTGCCGAAGCGGTATGCGCCGTTCCTGAGCCGCACCGTGCGCGCCGTCGTCCGCGGCAGCCATGTCTACCTGGTGCCGCGCGAGAACGGCGAGCTGGTGATCGGCGCGACCAGCGAGGAGCTGGGCTGGGACACGACGGTCACCGCGGGCGGGGTGTACGAGCTGCTGCGCGACGCACACGAGCTGGTCCCCGGGATCACCGAGCTGCCGCTGACGGAGACGCGGGCCGGACTGCGCCCCGGTTCTCCGGACAACGCGCCCATGCTCGGCCCGACACAACTGCCCGGTCTGCTGCTGGCCACCGGCCACTACCGCAACGGCGTCCTGCTCACCCCGGTCACCGGCGACGCCATGGCGCACGTCCTGGCCACCGGTGAACTCCCGGAGGAGGCACGCCCGTTCACCCCCAAGCGTTTCGCGCTCCTGGAGCAGCCCGCATGAACATCTCCGTCAACGGAGAGCCCAGGGAGTTCGCTTCCGGCACGGCTCTCGACACCGTCGTACGCGCGCTGACCCCGGCACCCTCCGGAGTGGCCGCCGCCCTGAACGAAACCGTCGTCCCGCGCGCGCAGTGGCCGTCGACGTCCCTGCGTGAGGGGGACCGCGTCGAGGTCCTCACCGCCGTCCAAGGAGGCTGACCCATGGCCGACGACCCCTTTGTCATCGGCGGTACGTCCTTCACGTCCCGCCTGATCATGGGCACCGGCGGTGCCCCCAGCCTCGATGTCCTCGAGCGGGCGCTGGTGGCGTCCGGCACGGAGCTCACGACGGTCGCTATGCGGCGCGTGGACCCCTCGGTGCACGGCTCGGTGCTGTCCGTCCTGGAGAAGCTCGGCATCCGGGTGCTGCCGAACACGGCGGGCTGCTTCACCGCCGGGGAGGCCGTGCTGACCGCCCGCCTCGCGCGCGAGGCGCTCGGCACCGACCTGATCAAACTTGAGGTGATCGCCGACGAGCGCACCCTGCTGCCGGACCCGATCGAGCTGCTGGACGCGGCCGAGACCCTGGTCGACGACGGTTTCACCGTGCTGCCGTACACCAACGACGACCCCGTCCTCGCCCGCAGGCTGGAGGACGTCGGCTGCGCGGCGATCATGCCGCTGGGTTCGCCCATCGGCTCCGGGCTCGGCATCCGCAACCCGCACAACTTCCAGCTGATCACCGAGCACGCGCGCGTGCCGGTGATCCTGGACGCGGGCGCCGGCACGGCCTCGGACGCGGCGCTCGCGATGGAGCTGGGGTGTGCGGGCGTGATGCTTGCCTCAGCGGTGACGCGGGCGCAGGAGCCGCAGCTGATGGCCGAGGCCATGAAGCACGCCGTGGAGGCGGGCAGGCTCGCGTACCGGGCGGGCCGCATCCCGCGCCGTCATTTCGCGGAGGCGTCCTCGCCGCACGAGGGGCGTGCGCACCTGGATCCCGAACGCCCCGCGTTCTGAACGCGCGTTCGACAGGATCCGGAAGCCGGTGCGACCTCCGTCACAGCTCGGCTGCAGTCCCGCTCCGATCTCACCCGAACCGGCAGCCCTGTCAGTCACGGCTCGTACACTCACCTGCGTGGATACGACCCTTCAGGACCCTCTGGTCGGGCAGGTGCTCGACGGGCGCTATCGCGTGGACGCGCGGATCGCGGTCGGCGGGATGGCCACGGTCTACCGGGCCCTGGACACCCGCCTCGACCGCGTGCTCGCGCTCAAGGTGATGCACCCCACGCTCGCGGCCGACGGGACCTTCGTCGACCGGTTCATCCGCGAGGCGAAGTCGGTCGCAAGGCTCGCCCACCCGAACGTGGTGCAGGTCTTCGACCAGGGCACCGACGGGTCGTACGTCTATCTCGCCATGGAGTACGTCGCCGGGTGCACCCTGCGTGACGTGCTGCGCGAGCGCGGGGCGCTGCAGCCGCGCGCCGCCCTGGACATCCTGGAGCCGGTGCTCGCCGCGCTCGGCGCCGCGCACCGTGCCGGGTTCGTGCACCGCGACATGAAGCCGGAGAACGTGCTGATAGGGGACGACGGCCGGGTCAAGGTCGCCGACTTCGGCCTGGTGCGGTCCGTGGACACGGTCACCAACACCACCGGCAGCGTCCTCGGCACCGTCTCCTACCTGGCTCCCGAGCAGATAGCGCACGGCACGGCCGACCCCCGGGTCGACGTGTACGCGTGCGGTGTCGTCCTGTACGAGATGCTGACCGGCGACCGGCCGCACGGCGGGGACTCTCCGGCAACGGTCCTCTACAAGCACATCCACGAGGACGTCCCGCCGCCGTCGGCCGCCGTGCCGGGGCTGGCGCACCGACTGGACGAGCTGGTCGCCTCGGCGACCGCCCGCACCCCCGACCTGCGCCCGCAGGACGCGGTGGCGCTGCTCGCGCAGGCCCGCGAGGTGCGCGCCGCGCTCAGCGCGGACCAGCTGGACGCGCTGCCGCCGCAGGCCTTCGCCGCGGACCATCGGAACATCTCCGAGGACCGTACGAGCGTGATCCCGCGCGCGCTGACGGTGCCGCGTCCGCTGCCGGTGAACGAGGACGACGGCGGGATCCACCGCACCAGCCTGCTGGAGACTCCCCCGCCGCTGCCGCCGCGGCGCCGTGGCGCGCGCTCCCGGCGCGGTCCGCTCGCGGTCCTCGTCGCCGTACTGCTGATCCTCGGGGTCGGCACGGGCGTGTGGTACATCAACTCCGGCCAGTTCACCAAGGTCCCGTACGTGCTGGCGAAGACCCAGACGCAGGCCACCCAGCAGCTGCAGAAGGCCGGCCTCGACCTCGGCGCGGTCAAGCACGCGTACAGCGACACGGTGCAGCGGGGCACGGTCATCAGCTCGGACCCCTCACCCGGCACCCGCATCCGCGACAACGGGTCGGTGGCGCTCACCATCTCCGACGGCCCGGAGACCGTGCGGGTGCCCGACGTGTCGGCGCGGACGCTGGCCGAGGCGAGGGCCCGGCTGAAGAAGAGCGGGCTGGAGCCGGGCATGGTCACCCGGGAGTTCAGCGAGGACGTCCCCAAGGGCTCGGTGATCTCCACGACCCCCGAGGCGGGCACCAAGCGGCACGCGGGTTCGGCGATCGCGCTGGTCGTCAGCAAGGGCAGCCCGGTGGACGTCCCGGACGTCACGGGTGAGGACCTGGACAGTGCGAAGTCCGACCTGGAGGACGCCGGCCTGACGGTGAAGGTCGCCGCCGAGCGGATCAACTCCGAGTACGACAAGGGCCAGGTCGCGGCGCAGACGCCCGCGGGCGACAGCCAGGCCGCCGACGGCGACACGGTGACGCTGACGCTGTCCAAGGGACCGGAGATGGTCGAGGTCCCGGACGTCACCGGCGACAGCGTGGACGACGCGCACAAGGCCCTGGAGGATGCCGGCTTCAAGGTCGAGGAGGACCGTGGTCTGCTCGGCCTGTTCGGCGACACCGTCAAGAACCAGTCCGTGAAGGGCGGGGACACGGCGCCCAAGGGGTCGACGATCACCATCAAGATCCGGTGACGGAGCAGGTCGCAGCGCATGACACCCTGAACGGGTGAAGAGTCAGCAGTCCCGCAACCCCGTCGGCGGCCACGTCCCCGTGGCCGGCGGCCTCCACTCCGTCGGTCTGTCCTACGCCCACGATCTCAAGGCCGAGACGGTGCAGGTCTTCGTCGCCAACCCGCGTGGCTGGGCCACGCCCGCCGGCAATCCGCGGCAGGACGAGGAGTTCCGCGCGGTGTGCGCGGCCGAGTCGATCCCGGCGTACGTCCACGCCCCGTACCTGATCAACTTCGGCTCGCACACCGAGGCGACCGTGGAGAAGTCGGTGGAGTCGCTGCGGCACTCGCTGCGGCGCGGGCGGGAGATCGGGGCGCTCGGCGTGGTCGTGCACACGGGCAGCGCGACGGGCGGCCGGGACCGGTCCGTGGCCCTGAAGCAGGTACGGCAGTACCTGCTGCCGTTGCTGGACGAGCTGACCCACGACGACGATCCGTTCCTGCTGCTGGAGTCGACGGCCGGGCAGGGCGCCTCGCTCTGCTCGCGGACCTGGGACTTCGGGCCGTACTTCGAGGCGCTGGACGCCCATCCGAAGCTCGGGGTCTGCCTGGACACCTGCCACATCTTCGCGGCCGGCCACGACCTGACCGGCCCGAGCGGCATGCACCAGACCCTCGATCTGCTGGTGGACACGGTCGGCGAGGGCCGGCTGAAGCTGATCCACGCCAACGACTCCAAGGACGTGGTGGGCGCGCACAAGGACAGGCACGAGAACATCGGCGCAGGTCACATCGGCGAGGACCCCTTCCGGGCGCTGATGACCCACCCCGCCACCGAGGGCGTACCGCTGATCATCGAGACGCCCGGCGGCAAGGAGGGACATGCGGCCGATGTGGAGCGGCTGAAGAAACTGCGCGATTCCTGACCCGTTAGGGAATACCCCTGGGGGGTATACGGTTCCTGCTCGGTGCAGGAACCGTTACCTGACATTGGGGGCAGTCATGCAGCACGAGGCACACGCGCACGCACACGAGGCACACGCACACGAGGCACACGCGCACCATCACCCTGCGGCCGCCGGCTGGAGCACGGCCGCGCAGGCCACCCTCCACTGCCTCACCGGCTGCGCCATCGGCGAGGTGCTGGGCATGGTGATCGGCACGGCCTTCGGCTGGGGCAACCTCGCGACGACGGTGCTGGCGATCGTGCTCGCGTTCTTCTTCGGCTACTCGCTCACGCTGCGCGGGGTGCTTCGGGCCGGCGTCGACTTCCGTACGGCCTTCCGGGTGGCGCTGGCCGCGGACACCCTGTCCATCGCGATGATGGAGCTGATCGACAACGGCGTGATCGCGCTGTGGCCGGACGCGATGGACGCGCAACTGGCGGACCTGCTGTTCTGGGGATCGCTCGCGATCTCGCTGGCGCTCGCCTTCTTCGTGACGACGCCTGTCAACAAGTGGATGATCGGCCGCGGCAAGGGGCATGCGATGGTGCACGCGTACCACCACTGACCACCGAAGACCGGGATCAGAGCTCGGGGCCCTCCCCGGGCTCCTCCTGGTAGGAGTAGCGCTGCTCCTTCCACGGGTCACCGATGTTGTGGTAGCCGCGCTCCTCCCAGAAGCCCCGGCGGTCGGCGGTCATGTACTCCACGCCGCGCACCCACTTGGGGCCCTTCCAGGCATACAGATGGGGCACGACGAGGCGCAGCGGGAAGCCGTGTTCCGCGGTGAGCAGTTCGCCGTCCTTGTGGGTGGCGAAGATGGTCCGCTCGGAAGCGAAATCCGCCAGGCGGAGGTTCGAACTGAATCCGTATTCGGCCCACACCATCACATGGGTGACAGTGGGCGCGGGCGGCGCGATCTCGAGGATCGCACGAGCCGGAATGCCGCCCCATTCCGCGCCGAGCATGCTGAACTTCGTGACGCAGTGCAGGTCGCCCACGACGGTGGTGTACGGCAGGGCCGTGAACTCCTCATGGGTCCAGCAGTGTTTCTCGCCGTCAGCGGTGGCACCGAAGACCCTGAACTCCCAGCGCTCGGGGCGGAACTTGGGAACGGGCCCGTAATGCGTGACCGGCCAGCCGCGCTGCAGACGCTGCCCCGGGGGAAGCTCGGACTGTGCTGCTCCTCCTGAATCGCGTTCTCCCGATTCACGCTCCACCGGCTGACCCATGACTCCATCCTGACAGACCTCGGACGGTGCACTTGACCGCCCCCGCGAAAACGGGGCAATTAGTACTGAGCATGCACTTACCTACTAAGCGCAGACTTACTGGACGATCTTCCTCGCCGGTGCAATCATGCGGCGCAGCCTGCCAGTTCCACCCCGCTTGGAAGGAGCCTTAGCGATGCAGGGCGACCCCGAGGTCATCGAATTCCTCAATGAGCAGCTCACCGGCGAGCTGACCGCGATCAACCAGTACTTTCTGCACGCGAAGATGCAGGAGAACTTCGGCTGGACGAAGCTCGCCAAGTACACGCGGCACGAGTCGTTCGACGAGATGAAGCACGCGGAGGTGCTCACCGACCGGATCCTCTTCCTGGAGGGGCTGCCGAACTACCAGCGCCTCTTCCATGTACGGGTGGGACAGACCGTCAAGGAGATGTTCGAGGCGGACCGGCAGATCGAGGTCGAGGCGATCGACCGCCTCAAGCGGGGCATCGAGGTGATGCGGAACAAGGGCGACATCACGTCGGCGAACATCTTCGAGTCGATCCTCGAGGACGAGGAGCATCACATCGACTACCTCGACACCCAGCTGGAACTGGTGGAGAAGCTCGGCGAGGCGCTCTACATCGCGCAGCTGATCGAGCAGCCGGAGAGCTAGGCCGCCTCGTCGAGCGCGGCCAGGACCGGCTTGCCCTGATCTGCGAGCTCACGGCGGGAGCAGTCGCCCCGGCCCAGCAGCGCCTGGATACGCCGTACGCACGAACCGCAGTCCGTGCCCGCCTTGCAGGCCGAGGCTATCTGGCGCGGGGTGCAGGCACCGTCCTCCGCGTGCTTCTTGACCTGCTGTTCCGTGATGCCGAAGCAACTGCAGACGAACACGCGGTTCACCTCCCGCCGGGATCGAAGTGGTGCCGTCCCGATTGATCGGTGAGGCTAACCTAACCTTACCCGGCGCTTGGATCCGGCAAAAGTGCAGAGGGGCGCGGATCGTATGTGATCCGCGCCCCATCGCTCTGATCAGCGGTTACTGGTCCCGGTACATCTCCGCGACGAGGAACGCCAGGTCGAGGGACTGGCTGCGGTTCAGGCGCGGGTCGCAGGCCGTCTCGTAGCGCTGGTGCAGATCGTCGACGAAGATCTCGTCGCCGCCGCCCACGCACTCGGTGACGTCGTCACCGGTGAGCTCGACGTGGATGCCGCCCGGGTGGGTGCCGAGGCCCTTGTGGACCTCGAAGAAGCCCTTGACCTCGTCCAGCACGTCGTCGAAGCGGCGGGTCTTGTGACCGGAGGCCGCCTCGAAGGTGTTGCCGTGCATCGGGTCGGTCACCCAGGCCACGGTCGCGCCGGAGGCGGTGACCTTCTCGACCAGCTCGGGGAGCTTGTCGCGGATCTTGTCCGCGCCCATGCGGACGATGAACGTCAGCCGGCCCGGCTCGCGGTCCGGGTCGAGGCGGTCGATGTACTGCAGCGCCTCCTCGGCCGTGGTCGTCGGGCCGAGCTTGATGCCGATCGGGTTGCGGATCTTCGAGGCGAACTCGATGTGCGCGCCGTCCAGCTGCCGGGTGCGCTCACCGATCCACACCATGTGCCCGGAGACGTCGTACAGCTGCCCGGTGCGCGAGTCGACGCGGGTGAGCGCGGACTCGTAGTCCAGCAGCAGCGCCTCGTGCGAGGAGTAGAACTCGACCGTCTTGAACTCCTCCGGGTCGGTGCCGCAGGCCCGCATGAAGTTCAGCGCGTTGTCGATCTCCCGGGCCAGCTGCTCGTAGCGCTGGCCGGAGGGGGACGACTTCACGAAGTCCTGGTTCCAGGCGTGCACCTGGCGCAGGTCGGCGTAGCCGCCGGTGGTGAAGGCGCGCACCAGGTTCAGCGTGGAGGCGGACGCGTGGTACATCCGCTTCAGCCGCTCCGGGTCCGGGATGCGGGCGGCCTCGGTGAAGTCGAAGCCGTTGACGGAGTCACCGCGGTAGGTCGGCAGCGTCACGCCGTCGCGGGTCTCGGTCGGCTTGGAGCGCGGCTTGGAGTACTGGCCGGCGATACGGCCGACCTTCACGACCGGCACCGAGGCGGCGTACGTCAGCACCGCGCCCATCTGCAGCAGCGTCTTGAGCTTGTTGCGGATGTGGTCGGCGGACACCGCGTCGAAGGCCTCGGCGCAGTCGCCGCCCTGGAGGAGGAACGCCTCTCCCTTGGCGACGGCCGCCATCCGGGCGCGCAGCTGGTCGCACTCGCCCGCGAAGACGAGCGGCGGATACGACTCGAGGTCCGCAACGACTGCGCGCAGAGCCTCGGTGTCGGGGTACTCGGGCTGCTGCGCCGCGGGCAGATCTCGCCAGGTGTTGCCAGCGCTCGCGCTGGTCTTAGCGTTCACGGTCACCCCGTAAACATTACGGGGTCGTGTCGACTGCTTTTCCCTCCGCTCGACTGGTGAGACGGGCGGATCACGCTCCGGACGGCGCGGTGGTGCGGTAGGGTGCACCGCATGTTCGCGCTTTCGACCCAGAACTGGTGGTGGACCGCTCATCCGGCGGCCCACTGACTGCGCGTACGCAAGACTTCGCGAAGGCCGCCCGAGGGGCGGCCTTCGGCGTTTCCCGGGGTCCGTTCCTCTCCAGTAGAGAAGGAAAACGGACTCATGCACCTGGCCGACCTGCTCGACGATCCCCGACCGTTCGCCCTGCTGCGCCGCCGCGCGCCGGGCCGCGACGAGAACACCGTGGAGGTGCTGCTCGGCCCGGTCACCACGTACGACCGCCTGGCCGACCTCCCCGACGAGGGCCTCGCACTCGTCCCCTTCCGGCAGATCCGCGAACGCGGCTTCGACGTCCGCGACGACGGGACACCGCTGGCCTTCCTCACCCCCGAGGAGTCGTACGAGATCCCCCTCGCCGACGCCCTCGCGCAGCTCCCGGCGCACGAGGTGCGGGTGGCGGGCGGCGGCTTCGACGTCGAGGACGAGGAGTACGGCGAGATCGTCGGCCGGGTGCTGCACGAGGAGATCGGGCGGGGCGAGGGCGCCAACTTCGTGCTCCGGCGGACCTACGGGGGTGAGATCCCGGAGTTCTCCCGCACCGACGCGCTGGCGCTGTTCCGGCGGCTTTTGGAGGGCGAGCGGGGCGCGTACTGGACGTTCGTCGTGCACACCGGGGAGCGCACGCTGGTCGGGGCCAGTCCCGAGGTGCATGTACGGATGTCCGGCGGCACCGTCGTGATGAACCCGATCAGCGGGACGTACCGATATCCCGCCGAGGGCCCCACCCCCGAGCACCTGCTGGACTTCCTCGCCGACGGCAAGGAGATCGAGGAGCTGTCGATGGTCGTCGACGAGGAGCTCAAGATGATGTGCACCGTCGGCGACATGGGCGGGGTGGTCGTCGGCCCGCGGCTGAAGGAGATGGCCCATCTCGCGCACACCGAGTACGAGTTGCGCGGGAAGTCCTCGCTGGACGTGCGCGAGGTCCTGAAGGAGACCATGTTCGCGGCCACGGTCACCGGTTCGCCGGTGCAGAACGCCTGCCGGGTCATCGAGCGGCACGAGGTCGGCGGGCGCGGCTACTACGCGGGTGCGCTCGCACTGCTCGGCCGGGACTCCGGCGGCGCGCAGACCCTCGACTCCCCCATCCTGATCCGTACGGCCGACATCTCCTCCGAAGGACACCTGCGGGTCCCGGTCGGCGCCACCCTGGTCCGCGGTTCGGACCCGGCGAGCGAGGTCGCCGAGACACATGCGAAGGCGGCGGGCGTGCTGGCGGCCCTGGGCGTACGTCCGGCACGGCCGCGCGAGGGCCACGCGCGCGTACGGCTCGCCGAGGACCCACGCGTGCGTGCCGCGCTCGACGGGCGCCGGGCCTCGCTTGCGCCGTTCTGGCTGCGGATGCAGGAAGCCCCCAGAAAGGGTGTCGAACTCGCCGGACATGCCCTGGTCGTCGACGGGGAGGACACCTTCACCGCGATGCTGGCGCACGTCCTGCGGTCGAGCGGCCTGGAGGTGACCGTCCGGCGCTACGACGAACCCGGGCTGCGGGAGGCGGTGCTCGCGCACGAGGGGCCGCTCGTCCTCGGGCCCGGTCCCGGTGACCCCTCCGACCTCGACGACCCCAAGATGCGGTTCCTGCGGGACCTCACCGCCGAGGTGATCAGGGGGCACCGGCACGGCGTGCTCGGCGTCTGCCTCGGGCACGAGCTGATCGCGGCCGAGCTGGGCCTGGAGATCGTACGGAAGGAAGTGCCGTACCAGGGGGCGCAGACGGCGATCGAGCTGTTCGGGCGGACCGAGACCGTCGGCTTCTACAACAGCTTCGTGGCGCGCTGTGACGAGGAGGCGGCGCGGGAGCTGGCCGCACACGCGGTGGAGGTGAGCCGGGCGGCGAACGGGGAGGTGCACGCGCTGCGCGGTCCGCGGTTCGCGGGCGTGCAGTTCCACCCGGAGTCGGTGCTGACACTGAACGGGACGACGATCGTGCGGGAGCTGATCGGCCAGCTGCACCGCACGACCGTGTAGCCGTCGGGGGACTGCCGTCAGCCGAAGAAGACCCCGACCTCCTCGTACAGCTCGGGGTCCACCGTCTTCAGCTTCGCCGTCGCCTCGGCGATGGGGACGCGGACGATGTCGGTGCCGCGCAGGGCGACCATCTTGCCGAAGTCGCCCTCGTGGACGGCTTCGATGGCGTGCAGGCCGAAGCGGGTGGCGAGCCAGCGGTCGAAGGCGCTCGGGGTGCCGCCGCGCTGGATGTGACCGAGGACGGTCGTGCGGGCCTCCTTGCCGGTGCGCTTCTCGATCTCCTTGGCGAGCCATTCGCCGACCCCAGAGAGGCGGACGTGCCCGAAGGAGTCCAGCGACTCGTCCTTGAGGACCACGTCGCCGTCCTTGGGCATGGCGCCCTCGGCGACGACCACGATGGGGGCGTACGAGGCCTTGAAGCGGGAGGTGATCCAGGCGCAGACCTGTTCGAGGTCGAAGCGCTGCTCGGGGATGAGGATGACATTGGCGCCGCCGGCGAGGCCGGAGTGCAGGGCGATCCAGCCGGCGTGCCGGCCCATCACCTCGCAGACCAGGACGCGCATGTGGGACTCGGCGGTGGTGTGCAGCCGGTCGATGGCCTCGGTGGCGATGCCGACCGCGGTGTCGAAGCCGAAGGTGTAGTCGGTGGCGGACAGGTCGTTGTCGATCGTCTTCGGTACGCCGACGACGGGCACCCCGTACTCGTCGGTCAGGCGCGCCGCCACTCCCAGGGTGTCCTCGCCGCCGATCGCGATGAGCGCCTCGACCTCCTGCTTGGCGAGGTTCTCCTTGATCCGGCGGATGCCGTTCTCCTGCTTCAGCGGATTGGTGCGCGAGGAGCCGAGGATGGTGCCGCCGCGGGGCAGGATGCCGCGCACGGCGGGGATGTCGAGGCGGACGGTGTCGCCTTCGAGGGGTCCGCGCCAGCCGTCCCGGTAGCCGACGAAGTCGTAGCCGTACTCCTGCACGCCCTTGCGGACGATGCCCCGGATGACGGCGTTGAGTCCGGGGCAGTCGCCGCCTCCGGTCAGTACTCCGACCCGCATGGAAATGTCCCTTCGCCGCAGTTGCCTGGTGACAGCCACGCTAATGGTGATCCAGGTCACAGAGGGATGGGCTGGAAGGGCAATTCCGGTGAATCAGCGGGCGGTTGGTTTACCCGCCGTCAAGCTCCCGTGTCGCCGTCACTCGTCGTCGAGTCCGCGCTCTATGGCGTACCGGACGAGTTCCACCCTGTTGTGCAGCTGAAGCTTGCCGAGGGTGTTCTGGACGTGGTTCTGGACCGTGCGGTGGGAGATGACCAGGCGTTCGGCGATCTGCTTGTAGCTCAGGCCCTTGGCGACCAGGCGCAGCACCTCGGTCTCGCGGTCGGTGAGCTGCGGGGCGCCCGGCTGGTCGGTGTCCGCGGCGGGCGCGGGCTCGGAGGCGAGACGGCGGTACTCACCGAGGACCAGTCCGGCCAGGCCCGGCGTGAACACCGGGTCGCCGACGGCCGTGCGGCGCACCGCGTCCAGCAGCTCGTCCGTGGACGCCGACTTCAGCAGATAACCCGTGGCGCCGGACTTCACCGCCTCCAGGACGTCGGCGTGCTCACCGCTCGCCGACAGCACGAGGACCCGCAGCGCGGGGTTGTGGCCGACGAGTTCCTTGCAGACCTGGACGCCCGGCTTGGCGGGCAGGTTCAGATCGAGCACGAGCACATCGGGGCCGGCGGCCTTGGCGCGGCGCACGGCCTGGTCGCCGTCCCCCGCGGTGGCGACCACGTCGAAACCGGACTCGGCCAGGTCACGGGCGACGGCATCGCGCCACATGGGGTGGTCGTCGACCACCATGACCTTGATCGCGTCCTGCCGCTCGTCGGTCGGATCCGTCATCGCCGCTCTGCCTTCCCCCGTGGGTCCTTCGCGTCCTTCGGTACTTTCAGTTCGACCTCCGTGCCCTGCCCGGGCACCGAGATCAGTTCGGCGCTGCCGCCGAGGTCGCGCAGCCGGCCGCGGATCGACAGGGCGACGCCGAGCCGCCCCTCCCCCTCGGCCTGGGCGAGCCGCCCCTCGGGGATGCCGGGTCCGTCGTCCCGTACGGTCACCACGACCTCACCGGGCTCGTCCTCGACGAGGATCCACGCCCGCGCGTCCTCGCCGGCGTGTCTGCGCACGTTGTCCAGGGCGGCGCCGACGGCCGCGGCCAGCTCCTTCGCGGCGGCTCTGGGCAGCAGCACGGCGGCGCCGGGTTCGGCGAAGCTGACCTTCGCGGCCGCGTACCGAGCGAGCAGCGCCCGTAGATCGACGGGACCGTCCTCGTCGTACGACGGCTCCTCCACCGCCCGTACGACCGCGCCCTCGGCGGCGTCCTCCGACACCCGGGAGACGGGGACCAGCCCGCCGGAGACCAGGGTGCGCAGCGCGACCTCCTGCTCACCGGCCATCCGGCCGAGCTCCGCCGCCTCGCCGCCGAGGACCGCGCCCCGGCGCTGCACCATGGCCAGCACCTGCAGCACGCCGTCGTGGATGTCCCGGGCGAGCCGCTCCCGCTCCCGGGTCGCGGCCTCGATCTCCAGGGCGCGGGCGAGGGTGCGCTCGGAGGCGCGGGCGACCTCGACGACGTAGCCGATGGCGATGGAGGCGACCCAGACCAGGATGACGTTGTGGACGGTGTCGCGGGCGGGGGCGCCGCGCTCGATCAGGTTGGCGGCGGCGACCGGGGTCGAGGCGAACGCGGCCCAGCGCCAGCCGCCCTTGATGGCGTACGCGAGGACCGAGCCTGCGGTCCATATCGACGGCAGGGTGGGGCCGCCGCTCTGGATGTGCTGCTCGTTGACCGCGAGCGGGGTGAGCAGGATGCCGGTGAGCGCGATGGCGAGGTCGACCGCGAGGAAGCGCTTGGTGCAGGCGGCCGCGCTCTGGACGCGGGGCAGGGTGGCGAGCGTCCACACGAACAGGACGACGTAGTAGGCGATGGCGACGCCCGCGTGGTCGTACTCGTCGTAGGCCGTGGCGAACAGGCCGACCGCGTACAGCATCGTGAGCACCCGGTACGCGGTGAGCGCACGCCACAGCGGCTGCTCGACCGACATGCGCATGACGCGCTCGCGCTTGGGCATGTCCCCCCACCCCCCTCGACCGAGAGCCTAGGCCTCGGACTTGTCCTTCTTGGCCTGCTCCTTGGCCTGCTCCTTGGCCTGTTCCTTCTCGGCCTTCGCCGCCTCCGCGATCTGGCGCTTCGCCGCGGTCGCGTACATGTCGACGTACTCCTGGCCGGAGAGCTTCATGATCTCGTACATGACCTCGTCGGTGACCGCGCGCAGCACGAAGCGGTCGTGCTCCATGCCCTGGTAGCGGCTGAAGTCGAGGGGCTTGCCGATGCGGATGCCCGGGCGCATCAGCTTGGGCATGACCTTGCCCGGCGGCTGGATCTTCTCCGTGTCGATCATGGCGACCGGGATGACCGGCGCGCCGGAGGCGAGCGCCACGCGCGCGAGACCACCGGGCTTGCCGCGGTAGAGGCGGCCGTCGGGCGAGCGCGTGCCCTCGGGGTAGATACCGAACAGCTCGCCGCGCTCCAGCACCTCCAGGCCGCTCCTGATGGCCGCCTCGCCCGCGCCGCGCGCACCGGAGCGGTCCACCGGGAGCTGGCCGACGCCCTTGAAGAAGGCGGCCGTCAGCCGGCCCTTGACGCCGGGCGTGGTGAAGTACTCGGCCTTCGCGATGAAGGTGACCTTGCGGTCGAGGACCGCGGGCAGGAAGAACGAGTCGGAGAAGGAGAGATGATTGCTCGCCAGGATGGCGGCGCCCTCCGCCGGAATGTTCTCCAGGCCTTCCACCCAAGGCCTGAAGGCGACCTTCAGCGGCCCCCCGATGGCAACCTTCATCGTGCCGTACAACACCCGTGTGCCTCCTGTTTCCGTCGGTCAGACCTTAACCCGGAGCACTGTCAAAGGATCCGACGACCCTGGTCGGTGTCAGTGCGGTCGCGTACGGTGAAGCACCTGGACTTCACGTCACTCTCATGAACAGGAGACCGAAGTGCCGGTCCTTCCTGGAGCCGAGCCGTACCGCCACGAGGGCGGGGAGGTCGGCGTCCTGCTCTGCCACGGCTTCACCGGTTCCCCCCAGTCGCTGCGCCCCTGGGCCGAGTATCTCGCCCAGCACGGCCTCACGGTCTCACTGCCGCTGCTGCCCGGGCACGGCACCCGCTGGGAGGACATGCAGCTCACCGGCTGGCAGGACTGGTACGCCGAGGTGGACCGCGAGCTGCGGTCCCTGCGCGAGCGCTGCAGCGAGGTGTTCGTGGCCGGCCTGTCCATGGGCGGCACCCTGGCACTGCGTCTGGCGGCGAAGCACGGGGAGGCGGTCGCCGGAGTGGTGGTCGTCAACCCGGCGAACCGCATGCACGGCTTTTCCCCGTACGCCCTTCCCGTGGCCCGCCATCTCGTGCGCACGACGAAGGGGATCGCCAGCGACATCGCGAAGGAGGGCAGCGCCGAGCTGGGGTACGACCGGGTTCCGCTGCACGCGGCGCACTCCCTGCGCAACTTCTTCCGGCTGGTCGACGGCGAGCTTCCGCAGGTCACACAGCCGCTGCTGGTGCTGCGCAGCCCGCAGGACCATGTCGTGCCGCCGGCCGACTCGGCGCGGATCCTCGGCCGGGTCTCATCGAGGGACGTGACGGAGATACTGCTGGAACAGAGCTACCACGTGGCGACGTTGGACCACGATGCGGACCGGATTTTCGAAGAGAGCCTCGCGTTCATCGGCCGGCTCGCACCCAGTGTCGGCAAGGAAGGGACGGCCGCAGGTGGCTGAGCACGACTCGGACCGCGAGGACCGCGAGCCGGAGGAGCAGGGCGTCCCCTTCGACGAGGATGCCGCGTGGGCCGCGATCGTCGCCGGCTACGGCGAGGAGCCGAAGGACCCACCGGGCACCAAGCCGTTCAAGTCGATCGAGGACCTGGCGCTGCTCGAGCCGGAGACCAACGACGACTCCCAGGGTGAGGCGCCGAAGCAGGAGAAGCCGAAGAAGCCGCTGGGCGGCTCCGTCTCCTTCGCACCCGGCGTCGGACCGCGCGACTACACGGCCGCCGAGCCGTCCGAGGACGACTTCGACGAGGACGACGAGGGCCACTTCGTCCCGCCGGAGCCGCCGCCGCTGCCCACCGCCGACGCGACCGCGAAGTTCGCCTGGCTGGGCGTGATCGGCGGCCCGATCCTGCTCCTGCTGGCGGTGCTGTTCGGCTGGGACATGACCTGGTGGCTGGCCACGCTCGGCATCGGCGGCTTCCTGGGCGGTTTCGCCACGCTGGTGATGCGGATGAGGACGGACGACGAGGACGACGACGATCCGGGGCGCGGAGCCGTCGTCTGACCAGCGGGGACATCGCCGGCAGGGATCTTGAGGGCGGCCAGGACCGGAAAGTGGTCCGTGGCCGCCCTCAGGGCAGTACCTCTCAACGCCACCCTCGCACTGCTCGGCCCCAGGGGGCCTCACAGGCTTCGGGCGGCTGCGCCGGACTCCGTCCGGCAGGTGTGTTTCAGGCCGCGGGCACGCGAAGTGCGGCAAGCACGGGCAGGTGATCCGTCGCCCTGTTGAGGTCGGTCTCGGCCACCCCGGGATGACCCAGCGGGACACCGCAGCCGAGCACCTCGATGCCCTTGGTGGCGAAGATCGCGTCGATGCGCTGGTACGGGGTCACGGGCGTCGAGGTGTACTCGCTGCCCCAGGGGGAGGTGGCCCAGCAGTCCTGCAGGCTGTCGGCGAGGCGGCTGAAGGTGCGGCCGGTGGGGCGGTCGTTGAGGTCGCCGCCCGCGATCGCGTGCTCCACGCCGAGGCCGGCCAGGCGGTCGAGGAGCATGCCGCCCTGCTCGTACCGCTCGTCCGCCTGCAGGGAGAGGTGGTAGCTGACCACACCGAGGCGGGCGCCGCCGAAGCGGACGACCGCGGTGGCGAAGCCGCGGCGGTGCAGGCCGGGGGTGAGCGGGAGGAGGACGTCCTCCGTGCGCTCGACGGTTGCCCGGAGCGTGCAGAGGATCGCCGGGCCGGAGGCGGTGGCACCTCCGGTGAGGATGACTTGGCCTGCGGCCGATGCGAGACGGGACAGTTTCTTGCGCCAGCGGAAGAAGCGGGGGGCTTCCTGGATGAGGACCAGGTCGGGGGCGCAGGCGGTGATCACCCTGGCCAGGGCGTCCGTGTCGTCGCGCATCGAGCGGATGTTGTAGCTGAGGACTCGGATGACGGCTGAACCGTCCGGTTCCGTGTGGGAGTTGGGCAGCAGCTCCATGTGGATCAATCTACGCCCAATGGGCCGGGGCGCGAGGTTTGTGGGCGACTGCCGGTCGTCTGTGGCTTGTCGCGCAGTTCCCCGCGCCCCTTGAAAACGCGTCCTCACCGCACCTTGAAAGGTGGCCCTCACATGATCGGGTCGGGCTCTCGCGCCAGGTCTGCCGCGCCTACCAGGCCCGCCTTGTTGCCCAGCTGGGCGGCGATGACCTCGGCCACCGGGCGCCAGTTGCCGCCCACCAGCCAGCGCTTGTAGGACTTGCGGATCGGGTCGAGGACCAGTTCGCCCTCGTCCGAGAGGCCGCCGCCGACGATGAAGGCGGAGGGGTCGAAGAGGGAGGCCAGGTCGGCGAGGCCCGCGCCGGCCCAGCGGGCGAGTTCGCGGTAGGAGTCGACGGCGACCGGGTCGCCCTGGCGGGCGGCCATGGAGATGTGCTTGCCCTCGATGCCGTCGGGGGTGCCGTCACCGAGGCCGAGCAGGATCTCGGCGTTCTCGGGGGTGGCGTTGGCGCGCTGCTTGGCGTATCTGACGAGGGCGCGCCCGGAGGCGTACTGCTCCCAGCAGCCCTGCGAGCCGCAGCCGCACAGCAGGCCGTCCGGCACCATGCGGATGTGGCCGAACTCGGCGGCCACGCCGTAGTGGCCGCGGCGCAGCTTGTTGCCGATGATGATGCCGCCGCCGAGGCCGGTGCCGAGGGTGATGCAGATGACGTTGCGGTGCCCCTTGCCCGCGCCGAACTTGTACTCGCCCCAGGCGGCCGCGTTGGCGTCGTTCTCCACGACGACCGGGAGGCCCACCCGGGCCTCGACCTTGGCCTTCAGCGGCTCGTTGCGCCAGTCGATGTTGGGCGCGAAGTAGACCTCCGAGCGCTGGCGGTTGACGTAACCGGCCGCACCGATGCCCACGCCCACGATCTCGTGCCCGGCGTGCGCGCCCTCCACTGCGGAGGCGATGGCGTCCACGATCGCCTCGGGCGTGCCCGGGGTCGGCACCTTGTGCGTCGAGAGGATGTTGCCTTCCTCATCGACCACGCCGGCCGCGATCTTGGTGCCGCCGATGTCGACGCCGATGGTGAGTCCCATGAATCCCTCAGTTTCGGTCGAGCCCCGCTACGGCCAACCGTACCCGAGGCCCTGGCGCCAAGGCCTCGACGTCCAATCGCTGGGCAGCCGGGGACCCGGGCGGCGAGGCCCGGCGAGGGGTGCGAGGGAGGGGTCAGTCCAGGTCGATGCGTTGTCCGGGGCCGGTGCCGCCCTCGTCGCCGTCCCGGCGCTCGTCCAGGTCCTTGTGCAGGTCCGTCGTACGGCTCGTCCAGCGCTGTTCCTGGGCCTGGACCGCGGAGCGGTAGGCGGCGAGCAGTTCGTTGCCCGCGGCGGCGAGGTGGTCGAAGACGTCCGGGTTGCGTTCGATGACGGGTTCGACCGCGGCCTTCGCCTGCTGGACGACCTGCTTCACCACCTGCTGGGCGGCCGGTCCGGCGACGGAGCCGAGCAGCGGCGACTGGATCGACGACAGCTTCTCCGAGACGGCGTCGACGAGCTTGCGCAGTTCCTCACCGGCCGAGATCGGCGGCTGGCCGTACTCTGCGCGGCGGCGGGCCTTCTCCGCCGCGAGGTCCTCGGCGCACGCCTTCGCCCAGGCGTCGGCGTCGGTCGCCCGCACCTCGTCGACCACCTCGTGATTGCCGGCGTCGGACGGGGGGCGCTCTTCGCTCATGACGACCTCCTGACTACGGTTCGTCTCTACGACGTTACCCGAATGGGCGTAGGTGGTTCACGGCCTGTCCGGCCACAGATCCGGGTCGGGCACGAACCGGATGCGCAGTTCGCCCTCCCGCAGCGCGGCCCCGTCGACGGTGCAGCGGCGCAGCACGGACGGCAGCGGGACGATACGGCGGAACTGGCCTGCCGCGACGACGAGTTCGTCGCCGCGCCGGATGAGGTCCAGGTCGTCGCGTATGGCGCCGGGCAGGGGGAGGTGCCACACGAGCACGCCGTCGTCGGCGAGCCGGTCGGCGACGGGCCACTCGACGGTGGAGGTCGTGCCGTTGACGTCCAGGGTGCCGGGGACGGCGAGCGCGGCGAGGTCGTCCGTGCCGCGCGGGTCGCGGCCCAGGTGGGCGACGGTCCGGACGTCGTACGGCTCCTGCCACTCCTCCAGGACCTTGCGCTGCTGGGCGACGAGCCCGGCGAGCCAGCCGTTCGCCTCGGGCAGCACCCGGTTGGCGACCAGGACGTCGGTGCGCAGCCCGCGCAGGGCGAGGGCGAGGCCGGCGGAGTGCACGGCGTCGGCACCGGCCGGCCCGGGTTCGGCGACCAGCCGTACGACGGTGTTCGGGTCGGCGAGGACCGCCTCGACGGCGCCGAGTTCCGTGTCCCAGCGGGCGGCCGTCTCGTACAGCCACTCGGAGGGCATGGGGACCCCGGCGAGCCGTCCGAGAACGGGCCGCAGGGCCCGGGCCGCCTGCCGCTCGGGCGGCAGCAGCCGGCGCAGATAGCGGCGCAGCTCTTCGGGCAGGGCGAGCAGGGCGAGCGCCTGCGGGGTCGGCGGCAGATCGACGACCAGCAGGTCATGTGCCTCCGCGAGAGCCGCGTCCCGCAGGGCTCGCAGCAGATTCAGCTCCTCGGCGCCGGGAAGGGGGGTGACCTCCTCGGCATCCAGCCGGGAGGCCCCGAGCAGATCGAGGACGTTGGCCGCACGTTCCTGAAAAGCACTGAGGTCATCCCGGAAACCGGCAGCGGCGTCGGGGCGCCAGGCGGTGAGGTTCGGGGCGACGGTGACCGGGGCCGGTCCCGTCGCCGCCCCGAGCACAGCCCCCAGGGTGTCAGTGCGGTCGGCACTGAGAACGAGGGTGCGGGTGCCGTTGCCGGCGGCCCGCAGGGCGGTCGCGGCGGCAACGGTCGTACGCCCGGAACCGCCAGGGCCAGTGATCAGGATGGTGCGCATGAGGCTGAACGGTAACCGAGACCCCGCAAGCCGGACGCACCCCTACGGCGGGACCCCTACTTCTCCCCCGACTCCACCCGCTTCTTCAGCCCGGCCAAGGCCCGGTCGATGATGACCTTCTCGGCCTTCCGCTTGATCATCCCGAGCATCGGGATCTTGACGTCCACCGTCAGCTGATACGTGACCTCGGTCGCCCCCGCCCCCACTGCCTTCAAGATGTACGACCCGTCGAGCGCCCGCAGCATCTGCGACTTGACCAGGGTCCAGGAGACCGAGTTCTCACCGGTCCAGGTGTACGCCAGCACCTGGTCGTCCTTGATCGCGCCGGCGTCCATGACGAGGCGGACCTGCTCGGCGCGGCCCTGGGCGTCGGTCTCGAGGACCTCGGCCTCCTTCACCTCACCGGTCCAGTCCGGGTAGCGGGCGAAGTCTGCGATCACCCCCATGACATCGGCCGGTGCCGCCTCGATCGTGATGCTCGAGCTGGTGTGTTCCGCCATCGCCGTGGCTCCTCCAGATGCGGGCCGGTAAAGAGGTCGTCGTGCGCACGGTGCGCGCAGCGTGAAGGCTACCGCGCACGTGAGCGCCCGCCTTCACCCCCACCTGCGTCAGGGCCTGCCTTTCGGGCCAGCCCGGCGTCGCGGGCCCCGGCACGCGCTCCCCCACTGCCTTAAGGGCGTGGGGGACCCCCAGCGGCGTTGTCGTCACTCGCCGACGCTCCGCGTCGCCCGCCGCGGCAGCGGCTGATGTCACAGCCTCCTCCGCCTTGCAGCTGCACGCACCAGACCCCGCTCGGGGCGGCCGAGAAGCACCGTCTCCCAAGGCCGACCTGGCCCGAAAGACAGGCCCTATTCACCATTCAAGCGCCCAGGGCTTCCCGGTCCCCGCGAAGTGCCCCACGTTCACGCACTCCGTGGCCCCGATCCGCATGCGCCGCACCAGCGGCTGGTGGACGTGGCCGAACAGTGCGTACCGGGGGCGGGTGCGGCGGATCGCGTCCAGGAGGGCCCGGCTGCCCCGCTCGAAGCGGCGCGCCACCGTGTCGTAGACGAGTTCGGGCACCTCCGGCGGGATGTGGGTGCACAGCACGTCCACCTCGCCGACGGCCTCGATCTTCGCCGCGTACTCCTCGTCGCTGATCTCGTACGGGGTGCGCATCGGGGACTTGAGGCCGCCGCCGACGAAGCCGAAGGTGCGGCCGCCGATCTCCACGCGCTCGCCGTCGAGCACGGTCGTGCCCGGGCCGGCGTACTCCGGCCACAGGGGCGGCATGTCGACATTGCCGTAGGTGGCGTACGTCGGTGTCGGGAAGGCCGCGAACATCTCGGCGTACTGCTTGCGCACCGCCTGCTCGATCGCGAAGGCCCGGTCCGCGCCGATGCCGCCCCACAGCCGGGCCCCGAACTCCCGCGCCTCCTGGAAGCGGCGGGCGGTGCGCAGCTCGACGATGCGGTCGGCGTTCTCCTCGCCGAACAGGTCGGGGAAGATCCCGCGCGAGTGGTCGGCGTAGTCGAGGAAGAGGACCAGGTCGCCCAGACAGATCAGGGCATCGGCGCCCTCGCCGGCCCGCGCCAGGTCACGGGCGTTGCCGTGCACGTCACTGACCACATGGACCCGTGTCCTGCGGTTGCCGGGTGGTGTGGATGCCATGGCGATCAAGGGTAAGCGTGTGGGGTGAACGTGAACAGTGGCGGCCGGTCCTGCCGTTACTGGCCAGTCAGTTAGCGGGTGGACTACCGTACGTAAAGCAACACCAACCCGTGTGACGCAGCGAACATCTCGCCGGGACCCCCTGTCGAAGAAGCCATACCGGCGGGTAACGTCCGGGCAGTCCAGTCGTGCTCAGTATTTCAACCACTGAATCTCTGAGTACCTGCCCGAGCCTTGGACCCACCGTCGCATCACACAACGTCGTGGCGCCGGCGCCTTATTAGGAGCAGCAGTCTTGCGCGAGTTCAGCCTTCCGGCTTTGTACGAGGTCCCTGCGGACGGCAACCTGACCGACATCGTCCGCAGAAACGCCGCGCAGCATCCGGACGTCGCCGTGATCGCCCGCAAGGTGGGCGGCGCCTGGCAGGACGTGACGGCGACCACCTTTCTGGCCGAGGTGCACGCGGCCGCAAAGGGTCTGATCGCCTCCGGTGTCCAGCCCGGCGACCGGGTCGGCCTGATGTCCCGCACCCGCTACGAGTGGACGCTGCTGGACTTCGCGATCTGGAGCGCGGGCGCGGTCACCGTGCCGGTGTACGAGACCAGCTCGCCGGAGCAGGTGCAGTGGATCCTGTCCGACTCGGGCGCCACCGCCATGATCGTCGAGCTGGACGGCCACGCCGCCGCCGTCGAGTCGGTGCGTGAGTCGCTGCCCGCCCTCAAGCACGTCTGGCAGATCGAGGCCGGCGCGATCGAGGAGCTCGGCAACGCCGGCAAGGACGTCACCGACGCCATGGTCGAGGACCGCAGCTCGCTGGCGAAGGCCGACGACCCGGCGACGATCGTCTACACCTCCGGCACCACCGGCCGCCCCAAGGGCTGTGTGCTCACCCACCGCAGCTTCTTCGCCGAGTGCGGCAACATCGTCGAGCGCCTGCGGCCCCTGTTCCGCACCGGCGAGTGTTCCGTCCTGCTCTTCCTGCCCCTCGCGCACGTCTTCGGCCGGCTGGTGCAGATCGCGCCGATGATGGCGCCGATCAAGCTGGGCCTGGTCCCGGACATCAAGAACCTCACCGACGAACTGGCCTCGTTCCGGCCGACGTTGATCCTAGGTGTCCCGCGCGTCTTCGAGAAGGTCTACAACTCGGCGCGCGCCAAGGCGCAGGCGGACGGCAAGGGCAAGATCTTCGACAAGGCGGCGGACACCGCGATCGCGTACAGCCGCGCGCTGGACACGCCGTCCGGCCCGTCGCTCGGCCTGAAGCTCAAGTACAAGACGTTCGACAAGCTCGTCTACAGCAAGCTGCGCGCGGTGCTCGGCGGCCGCGGCGAGTACGCGATCTCCGGTGGCGCCCCGCTGGGCGAGCGCCTGGGCCACTTCTTCCGCGGTATCGGCTTCTCGGTCCTGGAGGGCTACGGCCTGACCGAGTCCTGTGCCGCCACCGCCTTCAACCCCTGGGACCGCCAGAAGATCGGCACGGTCGGCCAGCCGCTGCCCGGTTCGGTGATCCGGATCGCGGACGACGGCGAGGTGCTGCTGCACGGCGAGCACCTGTTCAAGGGGTACTGGAACAACGAGGCGGCGACCGCGGAGGCCCTGGCCGACGGCTGGTTCCACACCGGTGACATCGGCACCCTGGACGAGGACGGCTACCTCAGGATCACCGGCCGCAAGAAGGAGATCATCGTCACCGCGGGCGGCAAGAACGTCGCCCCGGCCGTGATCGAGGACCGCATCCGGGCGCACGCCCTGGTCGCGGAGTGCATGGTGGTGGGCGACGGGCGGCCGTTCGTGGGCGCGCTGGTCACCATCGACGACGAGTTCCTGGGCCGCTGGGCCGCCGAGCACGGCAAGCCGGCGGGTTCCACCGCGGCGTCGCTGCGCGAGGACGCGGACCTGCAGGCCGAGATCCAGTCGGCAATCGACGACGGCAACGCCGCGGTGTCGAAGGCGGAATCGGTGCGGAAGTTCCGCATTCTGTCCTCCCAGTTCACCGAGGAGTCCGGCCACCTGACGCCGTCGCTGAAGCTCAAGCGCAATGTGGTGGCGAAGGACTACGCGGACGAGATCGAGGCGATCTACGCGAAGTAGTACGCCCCGGTCCTACGACGGCTCATGGCGCGGTGTCCTCCACGAGGACCCGCGCCATCGTCCGTTCGGCGAGCGCGGTGATCGTCACGAACGGGTTCACGCCGATCGAGCCCGGCACCAGCGAGCCGTCGGTGACGTACAGCTTCGAATACCCCTTCACCCGGCCGTAGTTGTCGGTCGCCTTGCCGAGGACGCAGCCACCCAGCGGGTGGTAGCAGAAGTCGTCGGCGAAGACCTTGTTCGAGGATCCGAACAGGTCGTAGCGGTAGATCGTGGCGTTGGCCGAGTTGATCCGGTCGAACAGCTTCTTCGCCATGGCGACCGAGACGGCGCTCTGCGCGGCGCTCCAGCCCAGCTTGACCCCACCGGTCGAGGAGTCGTACGTGAAGCTCGCCCGCTCCGGGTTCTTGGTGATCGCCAGATAGAGGCTGACCCAGGTCTCGAACCCGATGGGCAGCGGGGCGATCTCCGCGAAGACCGGGTTGTCGATGTTGGCCCAGTCGTCGATGCCCATGACCGGCATGGTCGACTGGTTGGCGCCGGTGGTGTCCCAGATGTGGTTGGCGCGGCCGAGCATGGTGTTGCCGTTGGTGCCCCAGCCGGCGCCGACGCTGGAGTTCAGCGCGGGCAGGGCGCCCGTGTCCCGGGCCCGGACGAGGAGTTCGGTGGTGCCGAGGCTGCCGCCGCCCAGGAAGAGGTACGTACAGCTGTACTGCTTGGTCTCGACGACCGCGCCGGTGTTGTCGATCCGGTCCGCGGTCAGGGTCCAGCTCCCGTCGCTCGCCCGGCCGATGGCCTTCACCTTCTCCAGGGTGTTGATGGTGACGTTCCCGGTGCCGAGCGCCGAGGCCAGATACGTCTTGTCGAGGCTGCGCTTGCCGTAGTTGTTGCCGTAGATGACCTCCTGCCCGAGCGCGGACCTGGTCGCCGTTCCGGCCGCCTCGCGCTGCATGTAGTCGAAGTCGTACACGTTCGGCACGAAGGTGGTCTCCAGGCCGGTGTTCGCCGCGGCCTTGCGGGAGGTCCGGGTGAACCGGTACCACTCGGTGGACTCGAACCACGTGGGGTCGACGGTGTTCACGCCGAGCATGGAACGGGCCCGCGGGAAGTACGTGCTGTACATCTCGCTCGCGTCCACGGTCGGGAACTGCTCCTTGAAGTACGACTGGAGCGGGGTGACCGCCATGCCGCCGTTGACCAGGGAGCCGCCGCCGACGCCGCGTCCGACGTAGACGGACATGTTGTCGAAGTGCACGCGGTCCAGGGCGCCGGGGTACGGGGTGATGTCCTTGTTGACGACGTCCAGCCACAGGAAGGTGGCCAGCGGGGCCTCGGTGCGGCTGCGGAACCACATGGAGCGCTGGTCCGGGTTGGCGGTGTTGCAGAAGACCTTGCCGTCGGGGCCGGGGGTGTTCCAGAGGCGGCCCATCTCCAGGACGAGGGTGCGGATGCCGGCCTGGCCGAGGCGGAGGGCGGCGACGGCGCCTCCGTAGCCGGAGCCGATGACAATGGCTGGGGCGGTGTCGACTGCGTCGGGCTCGGCTGCGTGGGCGGACTGTAGTCCGATGCGGGTGAGGCCGGCCGCAGCCGCCGTCTGCAGGGCAACCATGCCCAGGATTTGACGTCTCGTCAGCTGATGCTGTATCAGTTTTGCTGTCATGTGCGCAGCATGGGCGGATTTTCGGGTTCCGCCTAGTGGGGTGCCACATATTCGTTGTCGGCGGGTGCGGGTTGTTTGTGGCTTGTCGCGCCCATGCGGCGGAGCCGCAAATCGACACAGCCCCGCGCCCCTGAAGGGGCGCTGTCCTACAGCAAGGCCTTGAGCTGCTCCGCCAGGAGGTCCCAGCGCCACTTCTCCTCGACCCACTCCCTGCCGCGCTCCCCCATCCGCCGCCGCAGTTCCGCATCCCCCAGGAGCGCCACGATCCGGTCGGCTGCCTCCTCGGCGGAGCCGCCCCGCAGCACCCAACCCGTCTCGCCGTCCAGTACGGCGTCGGGGGCGCCGCCCGAGTCTCCCGCGACGACCGGCAGGCCGGTCGCCGAGGCCTCCAGGTACACGATCCCCAGCCCCTCCACGTCCAGCCCGCCCCGCCGGGTCCGGCACGGCATCGCGAAGACGTCTCCGGCGCCGTAGTGGGCGGGCAGCTCGGACCAGGGCACGGCGCCCGTGAAACGCACGGAGTCGGTGACACCGGTCTCGTGGGCCAGTCGGCGCAGGTCCTTCTCGTAGGGGCCGCCGCCGACGATCAGCAGTACCGCCTCCGGCTCGGCGGCCAGGATGCGGGGCATGGCGAGGATCAGGGTGTCCTGGCCCTTGCGTGGCACCAGGCGGGACACGCACACGACCACCGGCCGGTCGGTGAGGCCGAGGCGGGCGCGGACCGCGGCGCCGCCCGACTCCGGGTGGAAGGTCTTCTCGTCGACGCCCGGCGGCAGCTGCACCATCCGCCCGGCCGCCTCAGGGGTCAGGGCGGTGGCGATGCGCGAGCGCGTGTACTCGCCGAGGTAGGTGATCGTGTCCGTGGACTCGCCGATACGGCGCAGCAGCTGCCGGGCGGCCGGCAGCTGCGCCCATCCCGCCTCGTGACCGTGGGTGGTGGCCACCAGCCGCTCGGCGCCCGCCTTGCGCAGGGCCGGCGCCATCAGGCCGAGCGGCGCCGCCGCCCCGAACCACACCGACGTACAGCCGTGCTCCCGGAGCAGCCCGACCGCCCGCCGGGTCGCGCCCGGCGTGGGCAGCAGCATCGTGGTGGCGTCGCGTACGACGGTGAAGGGCTGCTCGGCGTCGAAGGCGGCCGTGGCCTCGATCCCCTCCCGGCTGCGCTTCCAGGTGGATGCGTAGACGACGAGGCGGTCCGGGTCGAGCCGTAGCGCCATGTTGTGCAGAAACGCCTGGATACCGCCCGGGCGGGGCGGGAAGTCGTTCGTCACGATCAGGGTCTTGTGCATCGCCGCCGACCTTATCCAACGGGCGCACACAGCTCGGCACGGCCACGTTTATGGCACGCACACAGCTGCACAGGACATCATGTTCCCCTCAAGACGGGAACGGGAAGCGGACGGAAACGGGGCTCCGGTGGACATTGCGGGTGGAAGGCGGCCCCTTGCGGGACTGCTGGTGACCTGGGGCCTGACCAGGCTGGTGCTGCTGCTGTCCGTCCTCAAGGTGTTCGTCTTCCCCGGGCCGGACGTCACCACCGACGTGTCCGTGATCTACCAGGGCTGGTACGAGACCCTGCGCCACGGCACCTTCCCGCTGGGCGACGTCACCTGGCAGTACCCGCCCGCCGCCGCCCTGCCGATCCTCTCCCCCGCGCTGCTGGGCTTCCTCGACTACGCGACGGCCTTCTTCGCCCTCGCCTGCCTGGCGGACCTGGTCGTCCTGTCGCTGCTCCTGTACGCAGGGCTGCGGCCCGGCAAGACGCTGCGCGGCGCCTGGGTGTGGGTGCTGGGCGTACCGCTGCTCGGTCCGACCGTGTACGCACGCTACGACGTGATGGTCACCGCGGTGGCCGTGGCCGGGCTGCTCGCGGGCGCCCGGCATCCGCGCGTGATGGGCCTCCTGGTGGGCTTCGGGGCGATGCTGAAGGTGTGGCCGGCGCTCCTGCTGGTCGGCGCCCGCAAGCGCTCCACCTGGGCCTGGGCGGCGGCGACCGTGGCCGCGCTGGCGGCGGTGTTCGCGGTGACCATGCCCGGCGCGTTCGCCTTTCTGACCTTCCAGCGCAACCGCGGCACGGAGGTGGAGTCGCTGGGCTCCCTCGTCTTCCACGTCGCCCGGCAGTTCGGCTGGAAGGGCCAGGTGCTGCTGAACTACGGCTCGATCGAATTCCTCGGCCCGTACGTGGGCCTGGTCAGCACTGCGGCCCTGTTCCTGACCGGTGTCGTCTTCGGCTGGCTGCTGCTGTGGCGGCTGATGGCCACGCGGTTCCTGCCGAACACCCTCGCGGATGCGGCCTTCGTCGCGGTGCTGATGTTCACGGTCACCAGCCGGGTGATCAGCCCGCAGTACATGGTGTGGCTGGTGGGTCTCGGGGCCGTCTGCCTGTGCTTCCGGAGCAGCCGGATGCAGGTGCCGGTGGCGCTGGTGGTTGCGGCCGCCTTCGTGACGGTGCTGGAGTTCCCGGTCTGGTTCCTGCACGTCGTCCTGAGCGACACCCTCGGCGTCGCCCTGCTCGTCGTCCGCAACGGCCTGCTGGTCGTCGCCGCCGTGCTCGGGGCCGTGGAACTGTGGCAGTCGACGGTCTCCCGCGAGCCCGTGCCGCCCCTGCCCACGCAGGCCACCCGCACCAGGGAGAACTCGAACTCCTCCTGAGGGGCCTTTGTCCGGCCCGGGTCAGCCGAGTTGCGCCCGGAGGTAGTCCCGCCACTGCCGGGAGAACTTCTCCGATGTCGTCCCCAGCACCTTCTGCAGCGCACCCTCCACCGAGCCCGCCCGCTGCCGGTGGTCGCCGACCGCGCGGTAGAACTGCCGGAGCCGCTCAAGGCTCCACTGCTGCGCGATCAGCCGGCAGGCCATCCAGCCGCCCTCGTAGGCCTGCGCCAGCTTCGTGGCGTCGCCGCTGAAGCCGAAGTCCTTGTCGGTGGGCAGCCGGTCCGGCACCCGCCCCTCGCTCACCGCGCGCGCCAGCTCGGGCGCGGCCTCGGCCGGGGTGCGGCCGGTGCCGAGGTAGCCGATCCAGTCGGCGTACCCCTCGGACAGCCACAGCGGGGTGGCGGCGTTGGTGTGGGCACGGGTGGCGACATGGGTGGTCTCGTGGGTGAGCACGACCTGCTTGCCCAGCGGGCCGAGCAGGGCGTACGCGTCCGGGTTGACGATGATGCGGTCCGCGGGCGCGGTCGGCGGGCCGCCCACCTCGCCGGTGGTGACCGCCGCGATCCCGCGGTACTGGGAGGCGGGCGAGCCGAGCAGCCCCGCCATGCCCTCCACCGACCCCGGCACGAGCACCACCACGTGCCCCGCCCAGTCGCTGCCCCAGGCCGCGGACACGGCGGGCACCGCCCGGTCCGCGAGATCCGCGTAGGAGTGCAGCGCCTCGCTGGACTGCCCGGTGCCGAGAACGATGCTGTGGCCGCCGCGTACGACGGTCACGGCGCCCTGGTCCCACAGCTGCTGGGAGGACTTCCTGGCGGGCCTGTCCGCGTCCACGTACCACTGCCCGTCGCTCTCCCGGGAGAGGGTCAGGGTGCGGCCGACGATGACGGGCGCGTTGTCGTATCCCTCGATGCGGTAGCGCAGTTCGGCGTCGGCGGTGGCTTCGTCGCCGGTGCGGTGCAGGGCGGTCACGCGGTACGACCAGGACGCCAGCGGCACCCCGCGCAGGTTCTCGAACCAGCCCGGCGCACCCGTCTTCAGGAAGGCCGCCCGGTCGCGGTCGAGGACGGCGGTGGACCGCCGGTCGAGGAGCCGCTGCAGATCGGCCCCGGCGCTGCCGCCGGCGGGCTGCCCGCCGCACGCCACCAAAGAGACGAGCAGCAGCACGAGCGCCACCACGGAGAACCTCGACGCCCGCCCACGACCAGCCACTTTCCGATCGTAAGGCCGACAGGGCCGGTTGGTCAGACCCTGGTGACCGAGGACACCGGCAGCATGTCCACCGGGTCGTAGCGCACGGGCGCGCCCGGGTAGGGCGCGTGGATCACCTGGCCGTTGCCCATGTACATCCCGACATGGCTGGCGTCGGAACGGTAGATGACCAGGTCGCCGGGGCGCGCCTCGGAGAGCGGGATCTGCCGGCCGGCGTACGCCTGCTCCTGCGAGGTGCGCGGCAGCTGGACCCCGGCCTGCGCGTACGACCACTGCATCAACCCCGAACAGTCGAAGCCGTAGGGGCCGGTGGCGCCCCACACATACGGCGTGCCGAGCGCGGAGCGGGCGGCGGCCATCGCGGCGGCCGCCCGCGCCGAGGCCGGCATGGCGCTGCCGAGGTCGGGGAAGAGCTCGCCGCGGTCGCCCCGGGAGGCCCGGCCGTAGGCGGCACGCTCCCCGTACGGCAGGGAGTTGAGCAGCCGACGGGCCTCGGCGAGTTTCTTCTCCACGATCCTCTTGTGGGCGGCCACGGCCTTGCGGCTCTTCTCCAGCTCGGCGAGCTTGCCGACCGCTTCGGCGCGCTCCTGGGCGACGTCGCGCATCGAGGTCTGGAGGTCTCTGAGCTCGCCCGCCTGATGGGCGTTGATCCGGTCCAGGACGGAGGCCTTGTCGAGGTAGTCGGACGGGTTGTCGGAGAAGAGCAGCGCGAGGGTCGGGTCGATGCCGCCGGAGCGGTACTGGGCGACGGCCAGCGAACCGAGCGACTCCCGCACGGAGTTGATGCGCTCCTGCTGCCGGGCGATCAGGTCCTGGGCCTCGTGCACCTGCTTCTGCAGCCTGCCTGCGGTTTCGTCGGCCTTGTCGTAGGCCTCGGTCGCCTTCTCGGCCTCCGCGTAGAGGCGGTCCACCTCGGCCCGGGTGTGGTCGTACGGAGCGGCGTCGGCCGGGACGGCACCGAGGGCGGAGGCCGCGGCGGACAGCACACACAAGGCGGTGCCGGCGCCCCGGTTGAACCCGGACGGTGCAGGGCGGCGGTGGGACCTCACGAGTAGCGACGCTCCTTCCATTGCCGGACGCCACCGGCCTCCCCCGGGCTCCGGGGGACACGCGGCAGACATGGACGCCCTCTCCGACCCGGGGGGCGGGAGATTCTGGTCCGCACCGCTTCGCGATGCCACCACGGGTTCCTGTTTCACAGGCCTGAGCCGGCCCGGGTGGGCTGGTCCTACGCGGCCTGAGCAGGCGTGACTTTCCGCCCGTCCGGCGGTAGGTCCGACGACTTCCGTCGAGGGACGCGGCGATGCTAGCCACGCGAGTGCGCGGCGGCCAGCGACGTCTGCGGGCGCACAACGCGACGCCCCGCCTCTGACGCAGGTCATGGGCGGGGCGTGGGGTCAGTGCGGGTTCAGGTAATTCGCCCGTTCGGGCGGACCGGTGTCCTGATCTTGGAACGGATCCTCAGGGGCGCGTGTCAGATCCGGACGCCGAACTGGAACGGCATGTTGTTGATCGACTCGTAGCGCACGGTCGTGCCGGTGCGCGGGGCGTGCAGAACCATGCCGTTGCCCGCGTAGAGGGCGACGTGGTGCAGGTCGCCGTAGAAGAGCACGAGGTCGCCGACCTGGAGCTGGCCCTCGGAGTAGATCCGTGTGCCGGCGTTGGCCTGCGCCTGCGAGGTGCGCGGTATCGAGACGCCGGCCTGGGCGTAGGCCCAGGAGGTCAGGCCCGAGCAGTCGTAGGAGGCGGTGCCGGTGGCGCCGTAGACGTACGGCTTGCCGATCTGGGTCTTGGCTGCGTCGAAGGCCGCCTGGGCCCGGGCGGAGGCGGCGGTCGAGTTGCCGAGGTCCACCCGCTCGCTGGCCGAGCGGCTGGCGCGGGCGTCGGCGGCGGCGAGCGAGGCCCGCTCGGCGGCCGTCAGGGAGTTGAGCAGCTTCTGCGCCTCGGCGAGCTTGCCCTGGATGTCCTTCTTCTTGTTGCCCAGCTCGGTGCGGGTGGCGGCGAGGTCCTTGAGCTTGTCGGAGGCCTCGGCGCGCTCCTGGGCGAGTTCGCGCTGCTTCTCCTGGATCTTCTTCAGCGCCTCGACCTGCTGGGCGCTGAGCTGGTCGGCGGTGGACGCCTTGTCCAGATAGTCGTTCGGGTTCGACGACAGGAAGAGCTGGAGGGACGAGTCGATGGTGCCGGTGCGGTACTGCGCGGCCGCCGCCAGACCGATGGAGTCACGCAGCTGGTTGAGCTCCTCCTGGCCGCGGGCGACGTTGTCCTGGATGGTGGAGATCTCCTTCTGGAGCTTCTCCTGCTTCTCCTTGGCGCCGTTGAACTTCTCGGTGGCCTGCTCGGCCTCCTCGTACAGCTTGTCGACCTTGGCCTTGACCTCGTCCTTGGAGGGCTTCTCGCTCGGCGCGGCATTCGCGGCCTGGGCGCTGATGGCAACAGCGGCAGCAGCTGCGGTGGTGAGCACGGTCACACGAGCCCGGCTCGGCTGCTTCGGTCGACGATGGGACGCCACGGAAGAGGGCTCCTTCTTGTGAGTGATCACCCGCTCGGAGGTTCGAGGCCAGACCTTAGTGACCTTCTTGTGATCACTTCAAATCCTCGCGTGAAAAATCTTAGTGACGCAATGCATTCTTTGCACATAACCCACGTGCGGTGACGCGAGGTTGACGCTACGTTGCGTGACGATTGCGCCAATTCGGGCATTAAACCTAGAAGTTCGACCTTCGGGACAGCGGCCCGGGAAGCGGCTCAGGAGAGCCGCTTCAGGAGCATCGCCGAGGCGATGGGCCGCGCCCCCGCGCGGGCCACCCCGTCGGCCACCTCGCGGTCCGTGGAAGCCACGATGACAGGCCTCCCGGGCGGCTCCGCACGCACCAGCTGGCGGATCAACTCGTCCGCGGTGACGCCCGGTTTGGAGAACAGCACCCGCACTCCGCGCGGCGGCGCCAGCAGCACCGGAGCGGCCAGCTCGGCTCCGTCGAAGACACAGGTGACCTCGGCGCCGGTCTGTGCAGCGAGTTGCGAAAGCTGCCCGAGGAGCCGCAACCGCTGCTTCTCCAGAGGCATTTGGGGATAACCCGTTTTGGTGACGTTGTAACCGTCGACGACCAGGTGCGCCTGCGGCAGCTCCAGCAGCTGGTCCAGGATCGCCGGGTCATTTTCGGACAAAGCGCGCGCGGCGATGTCTTTCGGGGTCATTCGCCCCGGTTCGACGGCATCGACGGTCTCCGCCGGCCGTACGGACACCGGTGGGAGCGCCAGCTCGCGGCGCAGCCCCTGGGCCGCGTCCAGGACGGTGTCCAGAAGCAGGCGCACGCGCATGTCCTCGACACTGCGCCCCTCGCGCGCTGCTCTGCGCGTGGCCTCGAGGGCGGCCTCCGCCTCCCCGAGCCGCGACTTCAGCCGCCGGGACTCGCTCTCCGCGGCGGACACCTGCGCCTGCCCCTCGGCGCGTACGGTCTCGATCTCGCCCTGGATCTTGCGCAGGGCGGCCTCGCCCCGCTTGACGTCGCTGAGGGCCGCTCGCAGCTTGCGGTGCAGCGAGTCGGCCTCCTTCTTGGCGGCGTCCAGCTCGGCACGGAGCCGCTCGGTGTCGGCCCGGGTCTGCTCCCGGGCCCGGTCGAGCTCCGCCCGCAGCCGCTCCAGCTCGGCCCGGCTCTCCTCGTCGGCGCGCTCGGCATCGGCCCGCTGGGCCTCCTCGCCGGCCGCGGTCACGAGCTTCACCCAGCCGGCGGGCCGCAGAACATAGGCCGCGGCCGCCACGTCGAGCGGATCCGCGGCCGGGGGCGGCGAGCCGGAGTCGAGAGCGCCGGTGAGTTCCGGCTGGGCCTCTCTCAGCTTCTCCCCGATGCGCTGCCGGAACAGCGGATCGGTCTCCAGCGCGGCCGCCATCGCGTTGCCGGCGAACTTGGCCCGCCGGTTCGGTGCGAAACGGGCGTACTGCCTGAGCTGTGCGGGCAGTTCGGCGACGGTCAGCCCGCCGAAGCCGTCCGAGACGATCTGGACGACCTTGCGGCGCACTCCGTCGGGCAGCGGACGGTCAAGCACCTCGGCGGTGCCGTCGTCCGGCCCCCCGCCTGTGGTCTCCACCATCCGTCACACCCCATTACCTGTGGGGCCGCTCCCTCAGGAGTCGGCGCCCGGCCTGTCCACGAGTTCCACCTGATCCACCGCGTTGCACCAGCGACAGCGCACCGACTCGATGGTCTCACTGACCACCTCGCGCTCCTCGACCTTGGGCTCTCCGGCCAGATCGAGGTGGACGTACTCGACCACCTTCGACGAGCGGGTCACGTCGAAACGCGTGAGGTTGCCGCAGAGGGTGCAGCGCCACCGCGTCGTGGCGGTCGGGAGGGGAACCGTCATCGTGCCTGTGCTCTTTCCTTCTAGGCCTTCTATTGTCAGTGACGCCCGAGCTTCCCCGGGCGTGTGGCTCGTAACCCTACGGCCTGGTGCGGACTCGCCGCCCGTCCGTCCACGGCGGCGAGGCGGTCTGTGCGACTGCGTCCCGTTACGTCATGCTCTGTATTCATGATCGGCAAGTGGAGCACGACCGTCGGCAGAGCGATCCGGCGCCCCTCGGCGCCCATGACGCACACGCTGATCGCCCTGTGCTGTCTGCTCTTCGTCACCGGCCCCGCAGCCGGCCTCAATCCGGTCCACGGTTCCGGCGACGCGCTGCTCGCCGCCCAGCGCGCCTACTTCCACCACTGGGGCGTCGTCCCGGCCGAGCTGTTCCAGGGCTCCCCGAGGGCCGCCCTGACCCCCGCCACGGCCCTGTTCGTCCACGGCAGCTGGGTGCACCTGCTCGGCAACATGCTCTTCCTCTACGTCTTCGGGGCGATGACCGAGGAACGGATGGGCCGCGTCCAGTTCACGCTCTTCTACGTCGGCTGCGGCTACCTCGCCCTACTGGGGTACGCGGCGGCCAATGCCACCTCCCAGCAGTCCCTGGTGGGCGCGTCCGGGGCGATCTCGGCGGTCCTGGGCGCGTTTCTCTACCTGTTCCCCGGGGCGCGGGTGACCAGTCTCCTGCCGTTCCTCTTCTTCCTGCCCATGCGTTTCCCCGCCTGGGTCGTGCTGCCCTTCTGGGCGGCCCTGCAGTGGCTGGCGGCCGGGCGCGCGGCGACGGGACCGGGGGTGGCCTATCTGGCTCACCTGGTGGGCTTCGGCCTGGGCTTCGTCTACGCCTGGGTGCGATTCGGCCGTACGACTAGAGTGAGGTCCGCCCCAGCTCCGGCCCCCGAGGGAGAGAACCAGCCGTGATCACCGCGATCGTCCTCATCAAGACCAGCGTGGACCGGATCCCAGAGATCGCGGAGCGGATCGCTTCGCTGGAGAGCGTGAGTGAAGTCTTTTCCGTGACCGGAACGTATGACCTGATCGCGATGGTTCGGGTGAAGCAGCATGAGGATCTTGCCGATGTGATTCCCGGGAGCATCAGCAAGATCCCTGGTGTGGAGGCGACGGATACGCATGTTGCGTTTCGGACGTACTCGCAGCATGACCTGGAGGCTGCGTTTGCCATCGGGTTGGATTCTTGATCGACGCCTAGGCGTCTGCGGGGCGCGGTTCGTGTGCGACTGCGGGCCGTGTGTGGCTGGTCGCGCAGTTCCCCGCGCCCCTAAAAGGGGCGCTGCCCCTGGCGGCGGTCGAGATCAAACCGCCGGGACGCAGCGGCCGTCCTCCGTGCGGTACGTCCACTTCGCGCCGTCCGTCACCAGTTCCTTGACGGCGGTGACGAAGCGCTCGACGTGCTCGTCCGGGGTGCCGGCGCCGAAGCTGACGCGGATGGCGTTGAGGGACTTCTCGCCGGGGGCGGCCTCGGGGGCGCCGCACTCGCCCTGGGTCTGCGGGTCGCTGCCCAGGAGGGTGCGGACCAGCGGGTGGGCGCAGAAGAGGCCGTCGCGGACGCCGATGCCGTACTCGGCGGAGAGCGCGGCGGCGAAGTGCGAGCTGTTCCAGCCCTCGACGACGAAGGAGATCACGCCGACGCGAGGGGCGTCGTCACCGAAGAGGGACAGCACCTTCACCTGCGGCACCTCCGCCAGGCCCGCCCGCACCTTCTCGATCAGGTGCTGCTCGCGGGCGACCAGGGTGTCGAAGCCGGCCTCGGTGAGCGCCTTGCAGGCCGACGCGATGGAGTAGGCGCCGATCACGTTCGGCGAGCCGGCCTCGTGGCGGGCGGCGCTGTCGTGCCACTCCACGTCCACGCCGCCGTCCTCGCGCCGGGTGACCTTGCGGCTGGCGCCGCCGCCCGCGAGATAGGGGTCGGCGGCCTGCAGCCAGTCGGCGCGGCCGGCCAGTACGCCGGAGCCGAAGGGCGCGTACAGCTTGTGGCCGGAGAAGGCGACCCAGTCGACGTCGAGCTCCTGCACGGAGACCGGGTGGTGCGGGGCGAGCTGGGCGGCGTCCAGGACGATACGGGCGCCGTGCGCATGGGCCGCGGCCGCGAGCTCACGCACCGGCCACAGCTCGCCGGTGACGTTCGAGGCGCCGGTGACGCAGACCAGGGCCGGGCCGAAGGGGTCCCGGTCGGCGAGGGCCTTCTCCAGCGTCTCGACGGCCTGCTGCGGGGTGCGCGGGGCGTTGAGGCAGGTGACCCGGGCGTCCTTCCAGGGCAGCAGGGCGGCGTGGTGCTCGGTCTCGAAGACGAAGACCTGGCAGTCGGCCGGCAGGGCCTGCGCCAGCAGGTTGAGGGAGTCCGTGGTCGAGCGGGTGAAGATCAGCTGGTCGTCGGGCCGGCAGTCGAGGAACTCGGCGACCGTCCTGCGGGCGTTCTCGAACAGCTCGGTGGAGAGCTGCGAGAGGTAGCCGGCGCCGCGGTGGACGCTGCCGTAGTAGGGCGCGTACGCCGCGACGTCGTCCCACACCCGCTGGAGGGCCGGCGCGCTGGCCGCGTAGTCGAGCGCCGCATAGGTGACTTCGCCGCCCGTGACGAGCGGGACGGTGACATCCCGACCCAGAACGGGCAGCGGGGCACAAACCGAGGTGGCGGCGGCAGCGGTGGAGACGGACATGGCGGAACTCCCGTGTAAGCAGGTGGAATTCGCCCCGCGAGCGGTAGCGCTCAAGCAGGGGCGTGAAGGTGAAAAGGGGGATGCGGAGGCGGGGCTCTGCGGCCCTATCGCATTCGCTTGCTCACGGAAGGCTCCTCGACGACCAGGACCCCTGGTTGCTCGAGGGGTCCGCGCTTGCCGTAGACCTCGCTGCCTACGGCCTGGTCTTCACCCGGGGCACCCCGCCACGGACGGAGGGTTGCCGGACAGTCGGCCGGGGCCTCATGACTGTCACTCATGACCTGGGCAGGAACGTACGTGAAGTGATCGCGGTCCCGCAACTCGTGTCCGCATTGCGGGACCGCGCTCCCCTGCTATGCGTTGCTGGCCGCCACCCAGCGCTCCAGCGCCCGCTTGGCCGCGCCGGAGTCGATCGACTGGGCCGCCTTGTCCATGCCGGCCCGCAGCTGCTCGGCCAGCGTCCCGGGACCCGGGTCGAGGGCGACGAGGGCGGCCGCCGAGTTCAGCAGGACGGCGTCCCGTACGGGCCCCTTCTCGCCGTCGAGGAGCCTGCGGGCGACCTCCGCGTTGTACGACGGGTCGCCGCCGCGCAGGGCCTCCACCGGGACCAGCTCGATGCCGACGTCACGGGGGTCGAAGGTCTCCTCGGTGACCTTGCCGTCGCGGACGACCCAGACACGTGAGGTGGCCGTCGTGGTCAGCTCGTCGAAGCCGTCGTCGCCGCGGAAGACGAGGGAGGAGTTGCCGCGCTCGGCGAGGACCCCGGCGATGAGCGGCGCCAGGCGCGGGTCGGCGACACCGACCGCCTGTGCCCTCACCTTCGCCGGGTTGGTCAGCGGACCGAGGGCGTTGAAGGTCGTCCGGATGCCCAACTGGCCTCGGGCAGCGGCCACATGACGCAGCGCCGGGTGGAACTTGATGGCGAAGCAGAAGGTGATGCCGGCTTCCTCCGCGACCTCCGCCACCCGCTTCGGGGTCAGCTCCAGATTGACGCCCAGCTTCTCCAGCACGTCCGAGGCGCCGGACGCCGAGGAGGCGGCCCGGTTGCCGTGCTTGACGACCTTGGCGCCCGTGCCCGCGATGACGATCGCCGACATGGTGGAGATGTTCACCGTCTTCGCGCCGTCACCGCCCGTTCCGACGATGTCGACGGTCCGCCCCGGCACCTCGATCACGTTCGCGTGCTCGTACATCGTCCGGACGAGCCCGGTGATCTCCTCGACGGTCTCGCCCTTGGCACGCAGCGCCACCGCGAACCCGGCGATCTGGGCGTCGGTCGCCTCACCGCGCATGATCAGGTCCATCGCCCAAGCGGTGTCGTCGGCGCTGAGGTCGTGGCCGTCCAGCAGGCCGTTCAGCAGCAGGGGCCAGGAACGGCCCGCCGCGGTGTCGCCTCCAGCGGGGGTCACAGCGCTCATGAGGCCGCTCCTGGTCGTCGTAGAAGAAGAAAACGAGTGTGAGGCCACCCTATCCAGCTCAGGGCATGGAAAAGGGCCCCCGTCCGAAGACCGGACGGGGGCCCCTGCCGTGGCGTGGCGAGCCGCAGCGATCAGTGGTGGCCGTGGCCGCTCGTGATCTCCCTGTACTCCTCGACGGTGGGCTTCGGAATCTGGGACTCCTCGCCGTAGTACGCCTCGCTGAGCTTGGCGCGCAGTCGCTCGGAGCCCTTGACCTTGCGCTCGACGCCGTTCTCGTCGACCGTCGGGCCGATCTGGGCCGGCTTGTACTGCTCGTGCGCCGTGAGCGTGTGCAGGGCGTCCTGGCTGAGCGGCTCGTGCACCTCGATGAACTCACCGTGCGGCAGGCGCTTGATGATGCCCGACTCACGGCCGTGCAGCACCTTGTCCTTGTCGCGGCGCTGGAGGCCGAGGCAGATCCGCTTGGTTGCGAGGAACACGAGGACCGGCACGACGAAGAAGCCGACGCGCACGAACCAGGTGATCGCGTTGATCGACAGGTGGAAGTGCGTGGCCCACAGGTCGTTGCCGCCACCGATCATCAGCACGAAGTACCAGGAGACCCACGCGGCACCGAACGCGGTACGCGTCGGGGCGTTGCGCGGACGGTCCAGGATGTGGTGCTCGCGCTTGTCGCCGGTGACCCAGGACTCGATGAACGGGTAGACCGCGATCGCGACCAGGACCAGCGGGAAGATCACCAGCGGGATGAACACGCCCAGGACGAGCGTGTGGCCCCAGAGGTTGATCTCCCAGCCCGGCATCGTACGGATCAGGCCCTCGGAGAAGCCCATGTACCAGTCGGGCTGAGCGCCGGTGGACACCTGGTCCGGACGGTACGGGCCCATGGCCCAGATCGGGTTGATCGAGGCGATCGCCGCGATGGCCGTGATGACGCCGAAGACCAGGAAGAAGAAGCCGCCGGCCTTCGCCATGTACACGGGCAGCAGGGGCATGCCGACGACGTTGTTGTTCGTCTTTCCGGGGCCCGCGAACTGCGTGTGCTTGTGGTAGAAGACCAGGATCAGGTGGCCCACCATCAGGCCGAGCATGATGCCCGGCAGCAGCAGGATGTGGACCGAGTAGAACCGGGCCACGAAGTCGCCGCCCGGGAACTCGCCGCCGAAGAGGAACATCGACAGGTACGTGCCGACGATCGGCACGGACAGGATCGCGCCCTCCATGAAGCGGACACCGGTACCCGAGAGCAGGTCGTCCGGGAGCGAGTAACCGGTGAAGCCGGTGAACATGCCCAGGACGAGCAGCAGGAAGCCGAAGATCCAGTTGACCTCACGCGGCTTGCGGAACGCGCCGGTGAAGAACACACGCATCATGTGCACGAACATGCCCGCGAGGAAGATCAGCGCGGACCAGTGGTGGATCTGCCGGATCAGCAGACCACCGCGCACATCGAAGGAGATGTGCAGGGTCGAGTTGAACGCCTCGGACATCATCTGGCCCTGCAGCGGGATGTAGCTGCCGTGGTACTCCACCTCGTTCATCGACGGGTGGAAGAACAGCGTCAGATACACACCCGTGAGGATGAGGATGATGAAGCTGTACATGCACACTTCGCCCAACATGAACGACCAGTGGTCGGGGAAGATCTTGCGCATGTTGGTCTTGGCCAGGGAGTAGATCCCCAGCCGGCCGTCGGCCCAGTCGGCGACGCGCTCGCCGGCCGGCGCTTTGCCGCGCCGGGACTCGGTGTTCTCGTTGGTGCTCATCCGCGCTCCCAGAAAGCAGGACCGACGGGCTCTTCGAAGTCGCCGAGCGCCTCGAGGTAGCCCTGGTCGTTCACGCCGATGCGCAGCTGCGGCAGGGCGTGACCGGCGGGGCCGAAGATCACCCGGGCACCGTCGGACAGGTCGAAGGTGGACTGGTGGCAGGGGCACAGCACGTGGTGCGTCTGCTGCTCGTACAGCGAGATCGGGCAACCGACGTGGGTGCAGATCTTCGAGTACGCGACGATGCCCTCGTACGACCACTCGAGCTCGCGCTTGTCCTTGATGTTGTCCGGCTGGATCCGGACGATCATCAGGGCCGCCTTGGCGATCTCGGTCTGGAAGTTCTCGTCGTGCTCCTCCAGGCCCTCGGGCTTGCAGAAGGTGAGCGAGCCGACCGCGACGTCGGAGGCGCGCAGCGGCTCGTTGGTGTTCATGTTGACGAGCAGCTTGCCCTTGGACCACAGCGTGTGGCGCAGCTTGGTCCCCGGCAGCGGTCCGAGGTCGCGCAGCAGCATGACGCCGGAGAGCGGGAACAGGGCCAGCGCACCGAACATCGTGTTGCGGATGAGCTTGCGGCGGCCGAGCGCGGACTCCTTGGCGCCCTGCTTGAAGTCGGCCATGACCTTGGCCTTGACCTCGGGGGACGCCTCGATCGGGTGCCGCTCGTCGGCGATCTCCACGTCGGACATCAGGGTGCGGGCCCAGTGGACCGCGCCCGCGCCGATGGAGAACAGCGCGAGGCCCAGGGTCAGGCCCAGCGCGAAGTTCAGCGCGTTGATGTGGCCGAGCGGGAACACGAAGATCGACTTGTCGTGCGGGATCGCCACGTACGAGGCGATGAAGCCGACCGTGGCCAGCATCGAGACCGTGAACAGCATGGCCACCACACGCTCGGACCGCTTGGCGGCCCGCTCGTCGATGTCCTGCACCCGGTGCTCGTGGGGCGGCAGACCGGGGTCCGCGAACGGGTTCTGCTCGTCCGCGAGGCTTACGGTGCCGTGCGCGTCCTGCTCAGCGGGCAGGTTCTCTTCTGGAATGTCTTGGCTACTCATGACTTCTTGGCCTTTGCGGTCCGAGCGGCGACCCAGACGGCGACCGCGATCAGCGCGCCGAGTCCGAAGATCCAGGCGAACAGGCCCTCGGAGACCGGGCCGAGTCCGCCCAGCTCAAGGCCGCCGGGGCTCTCGGTGTCGTCTCCGTTGACCGCGTGGAGGTACGCGATGATGTCCTTCTTGTTCTGCTCCGACATCGTGGTGTCGGGGAACGACGGCATGTTCTGCGGGCCGGTCTGCATGGCCTCGTAGATGTGCTTCGGGTCTACACCCTCGAGGCTGGGCGCGAACTTGCCGTGCGTCAGCGCACCGCCCTTGCCGGTGAAGTTGTGGCACTGCGCGCAGTTGGTGCGGAACAGCTCGCCACCCTTGGCGATGTCGGCACCGTCCGGGCCGTACTGCGCCGCCGTGGGGATGGACGGGCCGGCGCCGAGGGAGGCGATGTACGCGGCGAGCTGGTCGATCTCGGCCTGCGAGTAGATGACCTTCTTCTTCGGGACCTGAGCGCCCGGCTGCTGGGCCGGCATACGGCCGGTGCCGACCTGGAAGTCGACGGCCGCGGCGCCCACGCCCACGAGGCTCGGACCGTCGGAGGTGCCCTGACCGCCGGTGCCGTGGCAGCTGGCGCAGCCCACGGAGTAGAGCTTCTTGCCCTCGTCGATGGCAAGGGACTGGGCGGTGTCATCGGCCTGCGCCTTGCTCGCGGGTGCGAACGCGGCGTACAGCCCCCCTGTGCATGCCAGCGCGAGGAGTAGGACGACGAGCGCCGCCATGGGATGGCGTCGTCGTGCGGAGAGCTTTTTCACGGATTACCCCGGTGTCAGGATCTTCTGCGTCGATGCTTGTGGGTTGTGCGCCGCGCGGGCGCACGCGGGAACGGGCCCGGCTACTTGATCAGGTAGATCGTGGCGAAGAGGCCGATCCACACGACATCGACGAAGTGCCAGTAGTAGGACACGACGATGGCCGCGGTCGCCTGCTCGTGGGTGAACCTCTTGGCCGCGTAGGTGCGGCCGAGAACGAACAGGAAGGCGATGAGGCCGCCCGTCACGTGCATGCCGTGGAACCCGGTGGTCAGGTAGAACACCGAGCCGTACGGGTCGGAGGACAGGGAGAGCCCGTCCTTCTTCACCAGCTCCGTGTACTCGAAGATCTGACCGCCGATGAAGATCGCACCCATCACGAACGTGATGATGAACCAGCCCCGGAGCTTCTTCACGTCCCCGCGCTCGGCGGCGAACACGCCGAGCTGGCAGGTGAGGGAGGAGAGCACCAGGATCGTGGTGTTGGTCGCGGAGAACGGAAGGTTGAGATGACTTGCCATCTCCTTCCAGTGATCCGGACCGGTCACCGATCGCAGGGTGAAGTACATCGCGAAGAGGGCCGCGAAGAACATCAGCTCGGAACTCAGCCAGATGATGGTTCCGACGCTGGTGAGGTTCGGCCGGTTGACCGACGGGTGCGCGTGCCCGGTTTCTACTGTCGTTGCTGTCGCCACGACCGACATTATGTCGGTCGCTTATCCCGCCCTCACTCCGGGGGGTGCCGTTCGGAGTGTTGCTGGCGGCCATACCGGTGTTGACGTGGTGTTGAACGGAGTAACATCCGCCCCATCGGGCCTTTCCGTACGACGCTGACGTCTCGGAGGAACTATGCAGCCGACCGCCACGGTGCTGGTCTACAGCGACGACTCCAACACCCGCGAACAGGTGCGGCTCGCCACCGGGCGCAGGCCCGCTCCCGACGTTCCCGTCGTCGAGTTCCTGGAGTGTGCGACGCCGGCCGCCGTCATCAAGGAGCTGGACCGGGGCGGGATCGACGTGTGCGTCCTGGACGGTGAGGCCGTGCCCATGGGAGGCATGGGGGTGTGCCGGCAGATCAAGGACGAGGTGTTCAACTGCCCGCCGGTGCTGCTGCTCATCGGGCGGCCTCAGGATGCGTGGCTGGCCACGTGGAGTCGGGCGGATGCCGCGGTCACCCTGCCGGTGGAGCCTGTGGAGTTCGCCTCGGCGCTGGCTTCCTTGTTGCGGCAGAAGGCGCTTCAGCAGAGCGCCTGACGGGTCGAGAGGCTCGGGTTCGCGGGCGACTGCGGGTCGTGTGCGGCTGATCGCGCCCACGCGGCGGAGCCGCATATCGACACAGCCCCGCGCCCCTGACGGGGCGCTGCCCCTCGGGGCGGATCAGACGTTCTGGGGTCTCAGTCGTGCCGCGTCGTCCGGGCTCGGGCCGTCGGGAGTACCGCCCACCAGGGCGCTGCCCGTGCGCCACTTCTTCCAGGTGAGGTTCCAGTCGCCGAAGCCGTTGCCGAAGGGCTCCATGGTCTCGCCGTTGGAGTTGACGACCTTCACCACGTCGCCCTCGTGGACGGTGTTGAAGAACCACTCGGCGTTGGCGGTGCTCATGCCGGTGCAGCCGTGGCTGACGTTGGCGTAGCCCTGGGAGCCGACGGACCAGGGGGCGGCGTGGACGTACTCGCCGCTCCAGGTCAGGCGGGTGGCCCAGTAGACGGGCAGGTCGTAGGAGTCCGCGCTGCCCTCGGCGATGCCCACGGTGGCGCTGCGCATGCGTACGAAGGACTGCTTGCCCAGGACGACCTTGACGCCGTTGCGGGTCTCGAAGCCGGGCTTGCCGGTGGTGACGGGCAGTTCCCTGATGTCCTCGCCGTTCTTGTACACCGTCATGGAGTGCGCCGCGGCGTCGGTGACGGCGATGAGGCTGTCGCCGATGGTGAGCTTCAGCGGCTTGCTCTTGGCGCCCCACAGGCGGTCGCCGACCTTGATGCCGTCCAGGTTGCTGTGCACCTGGACGGTGGCATGGGCGGGCCAGTAGTCCTTGGGGCGGTAGTGGAGTTCCTTGTCGTCCACCCAGTGCCAGGCGCCCTGCACGGCGGGCACGGAGTCCACCCGTAGTGCCCGTTCGACGATGGCGCGCTGGGCCCTGTCCCTGACGGGCTGGTCGAGTTGGGCGGTGACGGGCTGGCCGACGCCGTACTCGCCGGAGTCGGGGCCGAACTTCACATTCAGGCGCTTCTTGGTGGTGGGGGTGCTGGTGTCGAAGGTGAGGACCTTGCGGCCCGGCGCCCCGTCCTCGTCCTCCGTGCTCACCCGGACCGTGTAGTGGGCGTTGGCGGCGAGCGGGGAGGTGCTGTGCCAGTGGGTGCCGTCGGCGGAGAGTTCGCCCGCCACGAAGCGGCCTGCGGCGTCCGTGGCGGTGACGTCCGTGAGATGGCCGCCGTCCCCGGCGGTGACCTCCAGGGCCTTGTCCGGGTCGGCCTTCTTCCCGTCACCCTTGAGCCCGCTGAGGGAGACCTGGTCCGTCGCGTCGTACGGCTTGCCGGCCAGCGGGTTGCCCCCGCTGCTGCAAGCGGTGCCGCCCGCGCCGAGGGCGATCACCAGCAGAGTGCAGCTGACGACGGTGCGGGTGCGCGGAGAGTGGTTCATGTCCCTCACGCTATGGACGTTCGTCAAGGACGGCGCGCGGGGTAATCCGTCCGGGGGAACGTTATTGGGGCAAAAGTGGGAGCCCGGACGCTCCTTACGGAGTGTCCGGGCTCCCTGTGGGCTCTGCGCGTGCTACTGGGTGCGGTTCTCACCGCGGTAGTACTCGAAGACCCAGCCGTACAGGCCGATCATGATGATCGGCGCCGAGAAGTACAGCAGCCACCAGCCGATCGCGATCGACAGGAAGGCGAGCGCACCACCGACCCCGAGGGCCAGCGGCTGCCAGCTGTGCGGGCTGAAGAACCCGACCTCGCCGGCATCGTCCGCGACGTCCGCCTCCTTGTTGTCCATGGCACCCGCGTCGACCCGCTTGGCCGTGAAGCCGAGGTAGAAGCCGACCATGATGCACAGACCGAAGGCCAGGAAGAGCGCCGTGGTACCGGCCGGCTCCTTCGACCACACGCCATAGACCACCGCCATGGCGAGGACGAAGACGCTCAGCCACATGAACATCTTGCCCTGAACCTTCACTTGCCGGCCTCCTTGCCACCAGCCAGAGCCTTCTCACCGTGAGGCGCGTTCTCGAGCTGGTCGAGAGCGGCGATCTCAGGGTGGTGCAGGTCGAACGCCGGGGATTCGCTGCGGATCCGCGGCAGGGTGAGGAAGTTGTGCCGCGGCGGCGGGCAGGACGTCGCCCACTCGAGCGAGCGGCCGTAGCCCCACGGGTCGTCGACGCCGACCGGCTTGCCGTACTTGGCCGTCTTCCACACGTTGTAGAGGAACGGCAGGATCGACATGCCGAGCAGGAACGAGCTGATCGTCGAGATCGTGTTCAGGGCGGTGAAGCCGTCGGCCGCGAGGTAGTCCGCGTAACGACGGGGCATGCCCTCGGCACCCAGCCAGTGCTGGACCAGGAAGGTGCCGTGGAAGCCGATGAACAGCGTCCAGAAGGTGATCTTGCCGAGGCGCTCGTCGAGCATCTTGCCGGTCATCTTCGGCCACCAGAAGTGGAAGCCGGAGAACATCGCGAAGACGACGGTGCCGAAGACGACGTAGTGGAAGTGCGCCACGACGAAGTACGAGTCCGAGACGTGGAAGTCCATCGGCGGCGAGGCCAGGATGACACCCGTCAGACCACCGAAGGTGAAGGTGACCAGGAAGCCGGTCGCCCAGAGCATCGGGGTCTCGAAGGACAGGGACCCCTTCCACATCGTTCCGATCCAGTTGAAGAACTTCACGCCGGTCGGTACGGCGATGAGGAACGTCATGAAGGAGAAGAACGGCAGCAGCACACCGCCGGTGACGTACATGTGGTGGGCCCACACGGTCACGGACAGACCCGCGATGGCGATGGTCGCGCCGATCAGGCCCATGTAGCCGAACATCGGCTTGCGGGAGAAGACCGGGATGACCTCGGAGATGATGCCGAAGAACGGCAGCGCGATGATGTACACCTCTGGATGGCCGAAGAACCAGAAGAGGTGTTGCCAGAGCAAGGCACCGCCGTTGGCCGCGTCGAAGACATGTGCCCCGAACTTCCGATCCGCCTCCAGCGCGAACAGCGCGGCGGCGAGGACCGGGAAGGCGAGCAGGACCAGCACCGCGGTCAGCAGCACGTTCCACACGAAGATCGGCATGCGGAACATGGTCATGCCCGGCGCACGCATGCAGATGATGGTGGTGATGAAGTTGACCGCACCGAGGATGGTGCCGAAGCCGGAGAAGGCCAGACCCATGATCCACAGGTCGGCGCCGACACCCGGGCTGCGGACCGCGTCCGACAGCGGGGAGTAGGCGAACCAGCCGAAGTCGGCCGCACCCTGCGGGGTGAGGAAGCCGCCGACCGCGATGGTCGAGCCGAACAGGTAGAGCCAGTAGGCGAACATGTTCAGCCGCGGGAACGCCACGTCGGGCGCGCCGATCTGCAGCGGCATGATCCAGTTCGTGAAACCGGCGAACAGCGGCGTCGCGAACATCAGCAGCATGATCGTGCCGTGCATCGTGAACGCCTGGTTGAACTGCTCGTTCGACATGATCTGCAGACCAGGTCGAGCCAGCTCGGCGCGCATCAGCAGCGCCATCACGCCGCCGATCAGGAAGAACGCGAACGACGTGACGAGGTAGAGCGTCCCGATCGTCTTGTGGTCAGTGGTGGTGAGCCACTTGATGACCACGTTGCCGGGCTGCTTGCGCCGGACCGGCAGCTCGTCCGCGTAGTGGGACTCCGCCGCGGCGCCCTGGGGTTCGTTGACGATGCTCACAGGTTGTTCGTCTCCCGGTTCTTCTCGTGGCTCGTCTGCGCGATGCCGGCGGGAACGTAACCGGTCTGCCCCTTCTTGGCGAGGTCCTTGAGGTGCTGCTCGTAGCGGTCCGGGGAGACGACCTTCACGTTGAACAGCATCCGGGAGTGGTCGACGCCGCAGAGCTCGGCGCACTTCCCGAGGAAGGTGCCCTCCTTGTTGGGGGTCACCTGGAAGGCGTTGGTGTGGCCCGGGATGACGTCCATCTTCATCAGGAACGGCACCACCCAGAAGGAGTGGATGACGTCACGAGAGGTGAGGACGAAGCGGACCGTCTTGCCCTTGGGGAGCCACAGCGTCGGACCCGGGCCGCCGTCCCGGTTCTTCGAGGCCGGCGTACCGACGTCGTAGACACCGCCGGCGTTCGCCGGGAACGCGTTCTTGAACCGGTCCGGAATGGCGGCCAGGTTCTTGTCGGTCTTCGCGTCACCGGTGACACCGGGGACGGGCTCGATGTAGTTGAAGCCCCAGCTCCACTGGAAGCCGACGACGTTCACGGTGACGTCGGGCTTCTTGTCGGAGAGGCTGAGCAGCTTCGACTCGTCGCGGGCCGTGAAGTAGAACAGCACCGAGACGATGACGAGCGGAACCACCGTGTACAGCGCCTCGATCGGCATGTTGTACCGGGTCTGCGGAGGAACCTCGACCTTGGTGCGGCTGCGCCGGTGGAAGATCGCGCTCCAGATGATCAGACCCCACACCAGCACGCCGACGGCGAGCGCGGCAGCCCAGGAGCCCTGCCACAGGGAGAGGATCCGCGGAGCCTCTTCCGTGGTCGGGGTGGGCATACCAAGGCGGGGGAAGTCCTTGTATGTGCAACCGGTGGCGGTCGCCAGGACCAGGCCCGCGGTCATTGCCTGCAGCAGCTTCCGCCGCATCGGGCGCCGCGGCGAGCGGTCGGAGCCGTTGGGACTCACGTAGCGCCTTCCCGAGAGTCTCGCCCGCGCGGTTGGCTGCGGCCTGCCTTCTTCGGTGGTCGGTCGCCGCCCTGCGTCGGGCAGGGGTTTGGATGTTTATGCGGACCAAACCCTAGCCGACGCCCTCCGGGGGTTCGCGGGGAGGGGGGCCTAGTCACTCCGGGGGTTCGCTGGATTGGCGGCTGCGGGTTCGTTGTGGCTTGTCGCGCCCCGCGACGGAGCCGCTGATGTCCTCGTCCCGCGCCCCTGAAACGGCGGCTGCCCTGCCCCAAGTTCTACGGTTGCCGTATGTCCTACTTCGACGCCGCTTCCTCCGCTCCTCTTCATCCGGTCGCTCGTCAGGCGCTGTTGGCCTCCCTGGATGAAGGATGGGCCGACCCCGCACGGCTCTATCGGGAGGGGCGGCGGGCTCGGATGTTGCTCGATGCGGCGCGGGAAGCCGCCGCTGAGGCTGTGGGATGTCGGGCCGACGAGCTGGTTTTCACGTCTTCGGGGACCCGGGCCGTGCATGCGGGAATCGCCGGAGCGTCGGCCGGGCGTCACCGGGTTGGGCGTCACCTGATCGTGTCTGCGGTCGAACACTCCTCGGTGCTCCATGCGGCTGACGCGCACAAGGCCGGCGGTGGGAGCGTGACGCAGATCGAGGTGGACCGGCAGGGCAGGGTGACGCCGGCGTCGTACGCGGACGCCCTGCGCCCGGACACCGCGCTGGCCTGTCTTCAGTCGGCCAACCACGAGGTGGGGACCGCGCAGCCGGTGGCCGAAGTGGCTGCCGTGTGCCGGGAGTCCGGTGTGCCGTTGCTGGTGGATGCGGCGCAGTCGCTGGGGTGGGGCCCCGTCGAGGGTGACTGGTCGCTGCTCACGGCCAGTGCGCACAAGTGGGGCGGGCCCTCCGGGGTGGGGCTGCTCGTCGTACGAAAAGGTGTGCGGTTCGTGTCGCAAGGGCCTGCGGACGAGCGGGAGTCGGGGCGGGCCGCCGGGTTCGAGAATCTGCCGGGGATCGTGGCCGCGGCCGCCTCGTTGCGGGCGGTGCGGGCTGAGGCGGAGCAAGAGGCGGTACGGCTGCAGGAGCTGACGGAGCGGATCCGGGTGCGGGTGCCGCGGGCGGTTCCGGACGTGGAGGTGGTCGGGGACCCGGAGCGGCGGCTGCCGGGGATCGTCACCTTCTCCTGTCTCTATGTCGACGGAGAGACATTGCTGCACGAGCTGGACCGGGAGGGTTTCTCCGTCTCCTCCGGGTCGTCCTGCACCAGCAGCACGCTGACGCCCAGCCATGTGCTGAAGGCGATGGGGGTACTGAGTGAGGGGAATGTGCGGGTTTCGCTGCCGATGGGGACACCGCAGGAAGACGTCGAGCGGTTCCTGGAGGTCCTGCCGGGGGCGGTGGCGGGGGTGCGGGAGAAGCTGGGGGCGCCGGCTGCGGCAGCGACCGTGCGGCAGGACGACGCGCTGGTCGTCGACGCGCTCGGCAAGCGCTGCCCGATCCCCGTCATCGAGCTCGCCAAGGTCATCGGGGACGTGCCGGTGGGCGGCACGGTGCGCGTCCTGTCCGACGACGAGGCGGCGCGGCTGGACATCCCGGCCTGGTGCGAGATGCGGGGCCAGGAGTACGTGGGTGAGGAGCCGGCGGACCGCGGTGCCGCGTACGTGGTCCGCCGGGTCTCGTAGATCAGGCCAGGTGCTTCTGGACCTCGGCGGCGGCCTCGTCGCCGTAGGCCTTGGCGAAGCGGTCCATGAAGTGGGCGCGGCGCAGCTGGTACTCCTGGGTGCCGACCGTCTCGATGACGAGCGTGGCGAGCATGCAGCCGACCTGGGCGGCACGCTCCAGGGAGACGCCCCAGGCGAGGCCGGAGAGGAAGCCGGCGCGGAAGGCGTCGCCGACGCCCGTGGGGTCGGCCTTGCGCTCCTCCTCCGCGCAGCCGACCTCGATCGGATCCTCGCCGGCCCGCTCGATGCGGACGCCCCGGGAGCCGAGGGTGGTGACGCGGTGGCCGACCTTGGCGAGGATCTCGGCGTCGCTCCAGCCGGTCTTGGACTCGATCAGGCCCTTCTCGTACTCGTTCGAGAAGAGATACGTGGCGCCCTCCAGCAGTATCCGGATCTCGTCGCCGTTCATCCGGGCGATCTGCTGGGAGAAGTCGGCGGCGAAGGGGATGGACCGGGAGCGGCACTCTTCGGTGTGGCGGAGCATCGCCTCCGGGTCGTCGGCGCCGATCAGGACCAGGTCCAGGCCGCCCACGCGGTCCGCGACGGTCTTCAGCTCGATCTGGCGGGCCTCGCTCATGGCGCCCGTGTAGAACGAGCCGATCTGGTTGTGGTCCGAGTCCGTGGTGCACACGAAGCGGGCGGTGTGCAGGGTCTCGGAGATACGGACCGAGTCGGTGTCGACGCCGTGCCGGTCCAGCCAGGCGCGGTACTCGTCGAAGTCGAAGCCGGCGGCGCCGACCAGGATCGGGGTCGTGCCGAGCTGACCCATGCCGAAGGCGATGTTGGCGCCGACGCCGCCCCGGCGTACGTCGAGGTTGTCGACCAGGAAGGAGAGCGAGACCGTGTGCAGCTGGTCCGCGACGAGCTGGTCGGCGAAGCGGCCGGGGAAGGTCATGAGGTGGTCGGTGGCGATGGAGCCGGTGACTGCGATGCGCACGGCGGGGACTCTCCTGTGAGAGACGGGAGGGCTGATGGACAGTTCACGCTACCGGGTCGTAGCCGGGCTCTGAAGTGGCCAAAACTACCCGATAGTAGATCTTTCTCGGTCGGCTGCTGCGTGCATACGGTTCCGGTATGACGAACCTGAAGGTCCATGCCCCGGTCCCGGTCGACCTGGAAGGCGACCTCGCGTCGCTGCGCGGCGACTGCGCCCGGATGGTCCCCCACTGGGCCGCCCCCGACCGCATCACTTCCCGTCCGGTCTCCCCGTCACTCATCCACGGCGTGATCGTGCCGCCGAAGTCGGCCCGCCTGCTGGACTCGATGTCGGACTACGGCGACTGAGCACGGTCCGTAACTCCGCCATGGCCCGGTGGCCGCTCCGGCGCATCTGAAGGGAACCGCGCGCTCCTCCGCTGCGTCCCATCGCCGTCCCCCGTCGAGGGGATGTGCGATACGACCCCCCGCAGCCCGTTTTGACAGGGCCGGGTCAGGGTCACAGGACAGCTGTGCAGGCGAAGGAGCGATGCGGTGAACACCGAGCGACCCGACAACGACGCCCCGGACGAGAACGGCACCGCCGGCTCCACCGAGGAGCAGGGTGCCGTGGAGGAGCAGGGCGCGGTGGGCGCCGGGGCTCCGGGTGTCACGGAGGGCGACGCGGACGCTCCTGGGGAGGAACTCGGCGCGGACCGTGGTGGGGCCGCGGGGAGGGACGCCGAGGCCGAGGCGGCGGCCGAGGCGGTCGGGAAAACCGGCTCGGGCGAGGAGACCGCCGGGGCCGGGGCGAGCGTACGGGGCGAGGAGACCGCACGGGTCGAGGCGACAACACGGGGCGAGGCGACTGCACGGGTCGAGGGACCCGACGGCGGCACGGAGAGGACCGGGGCCGAGGGACCCGACGGCGGCACGGAGAGGACCGGGGCCGAGGGGAAGGCCGAGGGGGCCGAGCCGACCGGAGCAGGAGAGGCGACCGGCGCTGGCGAGCAAACCGCCAAGGCCGCGGCGAGCACACGGGGCGAGGGACCCGACGCCGGCACGAAGACCAGGCCCGAGGACAAGGGCGACGAGGCCGAGGCGACCGGCGCCGGCGAGGAAGCCGCCAAGACCGGGGCGACCGCACAGGTCGAGGGAGCCGAGGCGGCTGAGGCGACCGCCGTGGTCAGGGGGACCGCCCCGGAGGAGACCGCCGCGGGCGGGACGACCGCCGAGGCCGCGCAGACCGCCGCAGCCGGAGCGACCGCCGGGACCGAGGAAACCACCCTGGTCGGAGCGACCACCCCCGCCGAGAAGACCGAGGCCGCCAAGGGGCCCGAGCCTTCGACCGCCGAGGCCGCGCAGACCGCCGCAGCCGGAGCGACCGCCGGGACCGAGGAAACCTCCCTGGTCGGAGCGACCGCCCCCGCCGAGCAGACCGAGGCCGCCAAGGGGCCCGAGCCTTCGACCGCCGAGGCCGGAGCGACCGCCGGGACCGAGGAAACCACCCTGGTCGGAGCGACCGCCCCCGCCGAGAAGACCGAGGCCGCCAAGGAGACCGGGATCGCCCAGGAGACCGAGGCCGCCAAGAGGCCCACGATCGCCGAGGAGACCGAGGCCCCCAAGGGGCCGACCATCGCCGAGCCTTCGACCGCCGTCGACGGTGACACCGAGGTTCACGACGCCACGCCCGATCCGGGGGCGGAGGAGCCCCGTCCGCCGCGGCGCCGCTCCCCCGTGCTCATCGCCTCCGTCGCCGCTGCCGTGCTGCTGGTGAGCGGTGGCGGGGCGTACCTCGCCGCATCGGCCTCCGGCGGGTCCGGCGGTCGTACCGGGGCCGGGGCCTCCGGCGACGGCACCACTCCCCCGCCGCTCGCGCTCGACGGTTACTCCGAGGGTGGTACGAACGGGATCGCGCCCGGGGAGCCCAACCCGTACGGCGTCCAGTACAAGGCTGACGGCACGCTGCCCGACGGGCCGGACTCGGCGCCCGTGTACCGGGCGGTCGGCGAGGTCACCAAGGACGAGGTGGCGCGGCTGGCCAAGGCGCTCGGGCTGGACGGGACGCCGGTGGCGCAGGGGCAGGCGTGGCAGGTGGGGCCCGCCAAGGACGGATCCGGGCCGAGCCTCGTGGTGGACAAGCAGGCGCCCGGGACGTGGACGTTCCACCGGTACGCGGCCGGCACCGACGCCTGTCAGAGCACCATCGCATGTACGAAGGACCCCGCGAACCCGGCCGGCGCCACGGTGAGCGAGGCCGCTGCGAAGCGGGCCGCGGCGCCGGTGCTGAAGGCGGTCGGCCAGGACGACGCGAAGGTGGACGCGAGCCAGGTCATGGGCGCCCAGCGGGTGGTGAACGCGAACCCCCTGGTCGGCGGGCTGCCCACCTACGGCTGGACGACCGGGCTGACCGTCGGCGCCCAGGGCGAGGTGGTCGGCGGCAGTGGGCAGCTGAAGGCGCCGGTGAAGGGCGACACGTATCCCGTGCTGGGTGCGCAGAAGACGCTGGACCTGATGAACGCGGCGCCCACGACCGACCACCGCATGGGCATCGGCGGCTGCGCCAGCCCCGTACCGCTGAAGGACCGGCTGGAGGCTCCGTGCGGGCAGCCGACGTCCGGGGCGGGTGCGACGCCACAGAAGCAGACCGTCACCGTCGACGGTGCGGTCTTCGGGCTGGCGGTGCATGTGGTGGACGGGCGGCAGGCGCTGGTGCCGTCCTGGCTGTTCCAGGTGAAGGGCGCGCAGAACGGCTTCACGGTGACGTATCCGGCCGTCGACCCGAAGTACCTGGCCTCGAACTCGACGACGCCGTCCGGGCAGCCCGCCCCTTCCACGACCGCGCCGGCCACCCGTGACGTCAAGGTGGACTACTACACCGCCGACGGCAAGGACCTGACCGTGAGCTTCACGGGCGGTGTGTGCGCCGACTACAAGGCGACGGCGAGCGAGAGCTCCGACCAGGTGACCGTGAAGGTGACCGAGACGCCGTGGAAGGGCAAGATCTGCATCATGATCGCGAAGGCGATCGAGAAGACGGTCCACCTGGAGAAGCCGCTGGGCGACCGGGAGGTCGTCGGCACCGACGGCAAGCAGATTCTGCTGCCGAACCCGGGGCAGCGGCTGCCGGGGAAGACGGCCGGGGTGCAGTAGACCGCCGGGATACGCGAAGGCGGCGGCCCTGTCGGAGGGGGCCGCCGCCTTCGGTCTGTTCAGTTGTCCAGCAGGCCGGAAGGGCTTAGCTGAAGGAGTCGCCGCAGGCGCAGGAGCCCGTCGCGTTCGGGTTGTCGATCGTGAAGCCCTGCTTCTCGATGGTGTCGACGAAGTCGATCGACGCGCCGCCCAGGTACGGGGCGCTCATGCGGTCGGTGACGACCTTGACGCCGCCGAAGTCCTTGACCACGTCTCCGTCGAGGGAGCGCTCGTCGAAGAAGAGCTGGTAGCGCAGGCCGGAGCAGCCGCCGGGCTGAACGGCGACGCGCAGGGCCAGGTCGTCACGGCCTTCCTGGTCGAGCAGGGCCTTGACCTTCGCCGCGGCGGCGTCGGACAGGATGATGCCGTCGGTGACGGTGCTGGTCTCGTCCGATACGGACATCTACATCTCTCCCGGGTTGTACGGAGACTGCTTGCCGACTGGTGCAACCGGCAAGGCCGCGGATTCATTCCGGGCCGGGCGCCGTTTTTCGGCGCCCTCTTCATGCTCGCACATGCGATGGCGAGCGGAAAACGGCTCATCGGGATTCATGTCACATCGACGCAATGACCATCGTCAAACTGACGTGAAGCGGGTTATGATAGATAGCGTCAGTTAGACGAGAAGGGCGAGCAGGACGAGAAACACGTCCGGAGAACGTCCACCCGCAGGACCTCCAGCAGAACCTCCCGCAGAACAGAAAGGGTGCGTGTCGTGACCACCGCCCAGACCCCGGAGCTCGACGTACAGCCGACTCCTCTCGCCCTGCTGCTGCTCGGCCGCGAGGCCGACCCGAAGAGCGAGCGGGGCGTCGAGTGCCCCGGCGACCTGCCGTCCCCGTCCGACCCGGACCTGGTGGCGCGCGCCCGCGCGGCCAAGGAGAAGCTCGGCGACAAGGTCTTCGTGCTCGGCCACCACTACCAGCGCGACGAGGTCATCCAGTTCGCCGACGTCACGGGTGACTCGTTCAAGCTGGCCCGGGACGCGGCGGCGCGGCCGGAGGCCGAGTACATCGTGTTCTGCGGTGTGCACTTCATGGCGGAGTCCGCGGACATCCTGACCTCCGACGACCAGAAGGTCGTCCTGCCGGACCTCGCGGCCGGGTGCTCGATGGCGGACATGGCCACCGCCGAGCAGGTCGCCGAGTGCTGGGACGTGCTGACGGAGGCCGGAATAGCCGGGCAGGTCGTCCCGGTCTCGTACATGAACTCGTCCGCGGACATCAAGGCGTTCACGGGCAAGCACGGCGGCACGATCTGCACCTCCTCCAACGCCCAGCGGGCCCTGGAGTGGGCCTTCCAGCAGGGGGAGCCCGATTCGACAAAGGTGCTCTTCCTGCCCGACCAGCACCTCGGCCGCAACACCGCCGTCCGCGACATGGGCATGTCCCTGGAGGACTGCGTCGTCTACAACCCGCACAAGCCGAACGGCGGGCTGACGGCGGACGAGCTGCGCGCCGCGAAGATGATCCTGTGGCGCGGCCACTGCTCGGTGCACGGCCGGTTCTCGCTGGACTCGGTGAACGACGTACGCGAGCGCATCCCCGGCGTGAACGTGCTGGTCCACCCGGAGTGCAAGCACGAGGTCGTGGCCGCGGCGGACTACGTCGGCTCGACGGAGTACATCATCAAGGCCCTGGAGGCCGCGCCCGCCGGGTCCAAGTGGGCCATCGGCACCGAGCTCAATCTCGTACGACGGCTGGCGAACCGTTTCGCGCCCGAGGGCAAGGAGATCGTCTTCCTCGACAAGACGGTCTGCTTCTGCTCGACCATGAACCGCATCGACCTGCCCCACCTGGTCTGGGCGCTGGAGTCCCTCGCCGAGGGCAACCTGGTCAACCGGATCGAGGTCGACAAGGAGACGGAGGCGTTCGCAAAGCTGGCGCTGGAGCGGATGCTGGCGCTGCCGTAGCCGTCCGCCCCGCTGTCACCCCGAGACGGGTTTCCGCTCGGGGTGCCCGGGGTCCAGGCTGAAGACGGTGCCGTCCGGGGTGCTCACGACCAGCGCGCCACCGTTGAGCAGCACCTTGGACTTGGTCACGTCGCCGCTCGCGAGCTGGTCGGCGTGGGCGCCCGTCTCCCACAGCAGCGGGCCCTTGCGGGTGTCGAGGGCGGCGACCCGGCCGCTGGTGCTGGCCAGGTAGAGGGTGCGAGTGCGGGAGTCGTACGTGGGTTGTCCCGAGCCCTCGACGTCGGTGCGGGTCTGCCACAGCGGTTTTCCGGTCAGCGGGGACACGGCGGTCACCTTGCCGTTGGCCTGGGTGATCCACAGGGTGTCGGCGGCCAGCCGCACCGAGCCGTCGTAGGTCGTCGTCAGCCTCGTCGTGGTGGCGGAGCCGGTGTCCGGGTCGAGCAGCCAGATCTCGCCGAACTTCAGGTCCTCGGGGCGCGCCGGGCCGGTTTCGCCGCCGACCACGAAGGCCAGCCGTCCGCCGACGGTGCCGAGCAGGCTGCTCGTGTACGGGGTCTTCAGACGCCGCAGGACCGATCCGTCGGCCTTGTTCAGTTCCAGGAGTGAGGCGCCCTTGGCCGCGCCGTCCGGGAAGCACTGGGCATACAGGCGGGAGCCCGCCGTCGTGAACTGGCAGTAGTCGTCGGAGGGCAGCTGCAGGGTCCAGCGGTCGGTGCCGGTGCGCGGCGAACGGGCCGACACCAGCCGGCCGGTGGGGTCGGGGGTCAGCACGAGGTCGCCGGAGACGATCTGGTCGACGGTGACGTTGTTCCGCAGACGGGCCCACAGCTGCCGGCCCGTCCTGGTATCGAGGGCGACGATGCTCGCCTTGGCGCTCCCGTCGGTCCCGTAGACGTAGTGCTGGAGGAGCATCGCGTCGTCCCGCACCCCGAGGAGTTCGAAGTTGTCCCGCGCCTTGTCCGCTCCCTCGGCGGAGGTCGACAGCGCGGAGCGCCAGACGGTTTTGCCGGTACGGCCGTCCAGCCGGACCGGGAGGATGTTGTTGCCGGCGCAGTAGACCGCGTTCTCGTACGTCTGGCAGGTGGCGTCGCCCGCGTCCGTGCCGTCCTTCGCCGGCGGGTTGACCTCGCCCCGCTGTGCCGTCTCGTACATCGTGGTCTGCCAGGGCTGCCAGCCGGTGGGGAGCGCCGCCCAGCGGGAGTCCGTGGACGAGGCGGAACTCACCGCCGGGGCGTCGTCCGGGAAGCCGGGCCCGAAGCGTATGTACCACCCGGTCCCCAGGACCAGCGCGCCCACCGCGCAGGCCGCCACCTTCCAGGGGCGGACCCTGCGGCGTCGTGTGCGGCCTGACCGGGTGACCTTTCCGGGTCCCGCGCCGCCGGTCCCGGCACAGGTCTCCTCGAAGGTCCTCGGCTCGCCGAGGCGGAGGGTCGTGGTGTCCAGGTCCCTGGGGTCCTGCTCGGGCAGGGCCTCGGCGAACTCCTTGGCCAGTACGTCCAGTTGGGGCCGGTCGGCGGCGTCCTTGACCAGACAGCGCTCCAGGACCGCGCGCAACGGGCCCGGTACGCCGTCCAGTGCGGGCGGCTCGTGGACGACCCGGAAGGCGGTCAGGTACGGGCTGGCGGCATCGAAGGGACCGCGTCCGGTGGCCGAGTAGACCAGGAGCGCGGCGAGCGAGAAGACGTCCGAGGCGGGTCCGACCGTGCGGGCGTCGGTGAACTGCTCCGGTGACATGAAGGGCGGGGTGCCGATCATCTGGCCGGTCTCGGTCAGGGTGTTGTGGTTCTCCACGGCGCGGGATATGCCGAAGTCGATGACGCGGGGACCGTCCTCGGCCATCAGGACGTTGGCGGGCTTGAGGTCCCGGTGCACCACTCCGGCCCGGTGGATGTCCTGCAGCGCCTCCACCAGTCCCAGGGCCAGCCTTCGCAGTTGGGTGCCCTTGAGGGCGCCGTGGTCGCGGATCCGTTCGGAGAGGGAGCTGCCCGCCACGTACTGGGTCGCCATCCAGGGCCGTACCGCCTCCGGGTCGGCGTCCACGACCGGGGCGGTGAAAGCACCGCTGACCTTGCGGACGGCCTCGATCTCCTGCCGGAAGCGGGCGCGGAAGACCTTGTCCTCCGCGTACTGGGCGTGCACCACCTTGACGGCGACGTCACGGCCCGAGCGTGATCTGCCCCAGTAGACGACCCCCATGCCGCCGGACCCGAGCCGGTCGACCAGCTTGTACCCGCCGACCGATTTCGGGTCGTCCTTGTGCAGCGGCACGCCCGAACCCCCTTCCATGCACGGCAGTTCGAGGCCACAGGATACGTAACGGGTTGGCAGTGACGGGTGGGCCGCCTGCGCAGTCCGGTTCAGTCCGTCGTGACCGACACGCCACTGCTGGCGTCCCTCGAACTCGCCCGCATAGCATGCTCGTTCACTTGTGCGACGAGCAACGAACTCCTGCGACCTCCACACCATCTACGAAGGGGCCGACTTGGGCGCCGATGCCTTGCGGCTGCGACTGGCGGATCTGACGGCGTCCGGACAGGGCGCCACTGGGCTTGGCCCCCTCTCCGAATCCGACCACGTACGTCCATAACCCGCAAACATGGTCCGATTCACTAGGGCTTGCACCAGAGTGCCCTCCCGGCGATGCGGCCCGAGGTCCCTTCGACTTCAGAGAGGCGAATCCGAATTTTCCTCCTGATGGAGCCGCGACCGCGGCGATGCGTTCAGCACCGATTGGCGGAAATATCGACTGTTCAGAGATAGCCGAGTACATCATGCGGGAGAGCGGAGGGCAAGGAAAGATTGTTAACTTCACCATAAAAGACGACCCCATTATCAGTATCCCCGAGAGGTCAGGGCAAGTCGTCACAGAGTATCGTTATCACGACGTCTACACCGATGGTCGATACGTGTACGACCCGGCTATGAGATCAGACCCGATTCCATATGGGGACTACGAGCGATCCATTCGACTACTGAATCCAGGAAAGAAACTAGTCGTCCAAAACGGGGGGTATTCGGGACCCCTATGGTGAGGTATACAGTTAATATGTCGAAACGAAGCGTGCAAGCAATGCAAGCGCTCAGCCGGTTTGGGGAGCTGGCCTGGTTCTCCTTGCCGGCAGAGACCCATCCCCTGTACGGGCACCCACAGGTGCCATATATGGGCTGGCGTTACACGTCCTCACGAGAGGGCGTCGCGCAGCTCATCGAGGATGCCGTGAAAAATCTGCCGACACAGGTGGAATGGACGCTGGACAGGACCAGGAGGAATTGGATCCTACTGCCGTCCCGACTCATCACCGAAGGGCATGGGCTTGACGATCCCGAATTCACAGACGGCGTCCACTCCATCAATATCGAGGATCAAGATTTCTGCTTGAGAGCGGCATCGGATCTATCCCTAATCATTCAGCGCCTTCAGGAAGTTACGCTACCGGAAAGCTAAGATCTTCTCGGATGCCCCGTATCCACACGGAAGGAGTAACGAGAAATCCTAAGGAACAGCGCTCCTGCACCGCTCGGTGGTCAGCCGAAAGGGGCACCCCGCAACATACGGGGTGCCCCTTTTCGTCCGTGCGGCTGTCAGACCCGCGCGGGCTCCGGGTCGCCGGACTCGATGTCCGTGTCCGGCGTCGCCTGGGTGGGGACACCGGCCTTCTGTCCCCTCTTCGCCGCCCGCTTCTCAGCCCGCCGCTCCTTGCGCACCTCGAGCATCGCGTACAGCGTCGGGACCAGGAGCAGGGTCAGGAGGGTCGAGGTGATCAGGCCGCCAATCACCACCACCGCCAGGGGCTGGGCGATGAAGCCGCCCTCGCCCGTTACACCCAGGGCCATGGGCAGCAGCGCGAAGATCGTCGCCAACGCCGTCATCAGGATCGGACGGAGGCGGTGGCGGCCGCCTTCCACCACTGCTTCCACAACGCCGTAACCCTGCTTGCGGTACTGGTTGATCAGGTCGATCAGCACGATCGCGTTCGTCACCACGATGCCGATCAGCATCAGCATGCCGATCATCGCGGGGACGCCCATCGGAGTGCCGGTGGCTACCAGCAGGCCGATCGCGCCCGTCGCCGCGAAGGGGATGGAGACCAGCAGGATCAGGGGCTGGGCCAGCGAGCGGAACGTTGCCACCAGCAGCATGAAGACGATCGCGATCGCCGCCAGCATCGCCAGGCCCAGGTTCTTGAACGCGCTGTCCTGGTCGGACGTGACGCCGCCGATCTCGGCCGTGGCGCCCGCCGGGAGCTTCAGGGCCTTGATCCTGGACTGGAGCTTGGTGCTGACCGCGCCCGTGTTGTTGCCCGTCGGCTTCGCGGTGATGGTCGCCGCCCGCCGGCCGTCTATACGGGTCATCGAGACCGGACCGTCCACCAGTTGCACCGTGGCGATGTCGCCCAGCTTCACCGGGCCGAGCTGCAGGTTCTTCAGTTGGTCCAGCGTCGTCGCCGGGGTCGCCGCCTTGATGACCACGTCGCGCTCGGTGTCGTCCAGGATCGCCTTGGCCGCTGTGGTGCCCTTCACCGCCTGGGCGACCGCCGCGCCCAGCGTCTGGTCGTTGAAACCGGCCGCCGCGGCGTGGGAGTTGGCCTTGACCGAGATGCGCGGCACGCTCTGCGAGAGGTCGCTGGTCACGTCCGTGACGTGGTCGAGGCCGGCCACCGCCGCCCGCACCTGCTCCGAGGCCCTGCGCAGGACGTCCCCGTCGGCTGCCTTCACGACCACGCTCAGGTCCTGGTTGCCGAAGCCGTCACCGGCCGAGACCGTCGTCGTACCGATGCCGGAGAGCTTCTTCAGGCCCGATTCGATGGCGTCCTGGACGTGTGTGGCCGACGCATCGTCCGCCAGCATGACCTGGTACGACGCGTGGTTGGTGTCCGTGCTGCCGCCGAAGGCCGCCATGAAGCCGGACGAGCCGACCGTCACCTGGTAGTCCTTGACGCCCTTCACCGAAGCGAGCAGCTGCTCGACCTTCTTCGCCTGCTCGTCGGTCACCGCCAGGCTCGTGCCCGGCTTCAACTCCTGCTTGACGGTGAGGACTTCCTGCTCGCCCTGGTCGAAGAAGTTCGTCTTCAGCAGCGGCGCCATGCCGAAGGTGCCCACCAGGACGGCCACCGCCAGCAGGACGCTGGTGAGTCGGCGGCGGGTCGCGAAGCGCAGGACCGGGACGTAGACGCGCTGGAGCCGGCTTCTCGTCTCCTTCTCCTCCGCCTTGCGGCGGGCCTCTGCCGCATCCTCCGGTGTGGCCTCCGGGGCGCGCAGAAACCAGTACGACAGGACCGGTACAACCGTCAGGGACACGACGAGCGACGCCAGCAGGGCCGCCGTCACCGTCAGGCTGAACGGGCCGAACAGCTGCCCCACCATGCCGCCCACCAGGCCTATCGGCAGGAAGACCGCGACCGTGGTGAGAGTGGAGGCCGTCACCGCACCGGCCACCTCGCGGACGGCGTTCAGGATCGCCGCCTGGCGCTCCTCGCCGTAGCCGAGGTGCCGTTTGATGTTCTCCAGGACCACGATCGAGTCGTCGACGACCCGGCCGATGGCGATCGTCAGCGCGCCCAGCGTCAGCATGTTCAAGGACAGGTCGCGCGTCCACAGGACGATCAGGGCCAGGACGACCGAGAGAGGGATCGACACCGCCGTGACGAGTGTCGAGCGGACCGAGGCCAGGAAGACCAGGATGACGAGGACCGCGAAGAGGAGGCCCAGCCCGCCCTCCGTCGTCAGACCGCTGATGGCCCTCGAGACCGCCGGGCCCTGGTCGCTGACGACCGTGATCTTCGTTCCGGAGCCCAAGTCCCCCCGGAGGGCCGGGAGTTTGTCCTTGAGCGCGTTCGAGATGGCGACCGCGCTGCCGTCGTGGTCCATGGTGACCGTCACGGCGAGGGAGGGCCTGCCGTCGGTGCGGGTGAGGGAGTCGGCGGGGGCCTGCTGCTGCGTGACGGTGGCCACGTCACCCAGGCGGACCGGCTGAACCGGTTTCCCGACCGCAGCCGAAGTGGCCCCGCCCGTGACCATCAGATCCTTGATCTGGGCGAGCGAGGTGAAGCCGCCGCCGACCTGGACGGTGCGGTTGTGGCCGCCCTCGTCGAAGGAGTCGGCCGGGACGGTCGCGCCGCCCGCCTGCAGGGCCTGCGCCAGCGCCTGGCTGGTCAGGCCGGCCTTCGCCAGCTTCCTGTCGTCCGGTGTGACGGTGACCTGCAGGTCCCGTACGCCGTCGACCGTGACCCGGCCGACGCCGTCGATGTCCTTCAGGTCCGGTACGACGGTCTTGTCGAGCTGGTCAGCGAGGGCCTGCTGGTCCTTGCCGGAGGTGACGGCGAGGACGACGGTCGGCATGTCGTCGGTGGAACCGGCGACGACCTGCGGGTCGACGTCGTCCGGGAGCTGCGCCCGGGACCGGTTGACGGCCTGCTGGACGTCGGCGACGAGCTGCTTGGTGTCGTTGCCGTAGTCGAAGGACGCCATGATCACGGCGTTGCCCTCACTGGCCGTCGAGGTGACGCCCGAAATGCCGTCCACGGCTTCGAGGTTGTTCTCGATGGGCTCCACGACCTGCTTCTCGACGACATCCGGGGACGCGCCCTGGTACGGCGCGAGGACGGACACCACGGGCAGTTCGATGGAGGGCAGCAGCTGCTGCTTGAGCTGGGGTATCGCGATCGCCCCGAAGGCGAGCGCGATGACGGACATCAGCCCGATCAGAGCACGTTGCGCGAGGCTGAATCTGGACAGCCAGGACATGGGTCAGGGGTCTCTTTTCTATGAACGGCAGATGAGCGGCAGAACGGCGGGCAGTACCAAGTGCGGCGCACATCTGAGCGCCCGCCCCTACACCCTGTGCCATCGGTGCGCGCTGATCCGTAGGCCCCAGGTCCATTTCCTTATACGGCGCATACTCTGGCCGCAGTAGGGCCGGGTAGAGCTCACTCCACCCTTGGACGGACCAGCCCGGACTCGTACGCGATCACGACCAGCTGGGCCCGGTCGCGGGCGCCCAGCTTGGCCATGGCGCGGTTGACGTGGGTTTTTACCGTGAGCGGGCTGACCTCGAGGCGTTCGGCTATCTCGTCGTTGGAGTGGCCGCCGGCGACCTGGACCAGGACCTCGCGCTCGCGGACGGTGAGCGCCGCCAGGCGTTCGGTGCGGGCGGGGTCGCGGCCGTCGTCCGCGTCGCCCTGGGCGAGGAAGCGGGCGATCAGGCCCTTGGTGGCGGCCGGGGAGAGCAGGGCCTCGCCGCCGGCCGCGATCCGGATCGCGGTCAGCAGTTCCTCCGGCTCGCTGCCCTTGCCGAGGAAGCCGGAGGCGCCCGCCCGCAGGGACTGCACGACGTAGTCGTCGACCTCGAAGGTGGTCAGGATGACGATGCGGACATGGGCGAGGGTGGGATCGGTACTGATCATGCGGGTGGCGGCAAGACCGTCGGTGCCGGGCATCCGGATGTCCATCAGCACGACGTCGGCGCGCTCCTCCTTGGCCAGGCGCACCGCCTCCGCGCCGTCGGAGGCCTCGCCGACGACCTCCATGTCGGGCTCGGAGTCGACGAGCACGCGGAAGGCGCTGCGCAGCAACGCCTGGTCGTCGGCGAGCAGGACGCGGATCGTCATGCAGTTCCCCCCGGAGTGGCCGTACGGGTCTTGACCGGCAGGATCGCATGGACGCGGAAGCCGCCGCCGTAGCGGGGGCCGGTGGTGAGGGTGCCGCGCAGGGCGGTGACGCGCTCACGCATGCCGAGCAGGCCGTGGCCGCCGCCGCTGTCGGGGGCGTCGTCCTCGCCGGAGCCGTTGTCCAGGACGGTGATCTCCACGTTGGGGCCCACGCGTACGACGCTGACCTCGGCCTTCGCCTCCGTACCTGCGTGTTTCTGGACGTTGGTGAGGGCTTCCTGGATGACGCGGTACGCGGCCAGGCCGACGGCGGCGGGCAGGGTGGTGCCGTTGTCGGCGCGGGCGACCTCGACATGCAGGCCGGCGCTGCGGAAGGTGCCGACGAGTTCGTCGAGGCGGTCCAGGCCGGGGGCGGGTTCGGTGGGGGCCTCGGGGTCACCGGACTGGCGCAACAGGCCCACGGTGGCGCGGAGTTCGTTCAGTGCGGAGCGGCTGGCCTCGCGGACGTGGGCGAGGGCCTCCTTGGCCTGGTCGGGGCGCTTGTCCATGACGTGCGCGGCGACGCCCGCCTGGACGTTGACCAGGGCGATGTGGTGGGCGACGACGTCATGCAGATCGCGGGCGATCCGCAGGCGTTCCTCGGCGACCCGGCGGCGGGCCTCCTCCTCGCGGGTGCGTTCGGCTCGCTCGGCGCGTTCGCGGATGGCCTGGACGACGGCGCGGCGGCTGCGGACGGCGTCGCCGGCGGTGGCACCGATGCCGGTCCAGGCGAAGATGGCGAGATTCTCCTGGGCGTACCACGGGAGGGCCCCGAACAGCATGGAGGCGCCGGTGAGGACCGTCATCGTGAGCAGGCCGAGGCGCCAGGTGGTGGCGCGGTCGGTGCTGGCGGCGACGGTGAAGAGGGCGACGACCGCGGACATCGCCACGGGGGCGCGGGGGTCTCCGACGATGCACTCGACGAGGGAGACCGTGCCGGTGAGGGCGAGGACCGTCCTGGGGGCGCGGCGGCGGAAGACCAGGGCGAGGGCGCCGAGGACCATGAGGACGAGGGCGAGGGTGTCGGGGGTGCGGACGCCCCAGGTGACGCCGTTCTTGCCGTGCGGGTCGACGAAGGAGCCGGCCACCATGCACGCGAGTACACCGGCCGCCAGGGTCGCGTCCAGCGCGAGGGGGTGCGCTTTCAGCTGACACCGGGTGCGTTCTAGTGTGCCCACGCTTGAACAGTACGGGGCGGTGGTCCGGGCCGGAACCGGTGGTGGCCGCCCCTGGGGGCTTGCAGCCCCCAGACCCCCGCTTCGGCCCCGAAAGGGCCTCGTCCTCAAACGCCGGACGGGCTGAATTGTGCGGACCGGCGCCACAAAGGAGCCCGGCCGAAGGACACCGGCCGGCTGCCGGAGAAAGCCGTCAGCCCGGGATCAAGCCGTCGTCCCTCAGCAGCTCCCGGACCTCCTCCAAGGTCGCGTCCGCCGACGGCAGGATCAGTTCCGACGGCTCCAGGGAGTCGTCGGGCAGGGGCTCGCCCAGTTCGCGGACCTTGGCGAGGAGGGTTTCCAGGGTACGGCGGAAGCCGGGGCCGTCGCCCTTCTCCACTTCCTGCAGGAGTACGTCGTCGAGCTTGTTGAGTTCGGTGAGGTGGCTGTCGGCCAGCCTCACCTGCCCCTCCCCCATGATCCTGACGATCATGTCGCCCATGTCGGCCTCCTAGGCGTGGGCCCTACTGCTTGTCGAAGCGCGGGGTGTCCTGCGGCTGCTGCTGGGACTGAGACTGCCCCGTGCCGCCCTCGATCGCCTGCTGGGACGAGCCTCCGGCCAGCTCCGCCTTCATCCGCTGCAGTTCCAGCTCCACGTCCGAGCCACCGGAGATCCGGTCCAGCTCGGCCTGGATCTCGTCCTTGTGCATACCGGACTGGTCGTCCAGGGCACCCGAGGCGAGGAGCTCGTCGATCGCGCCGGCCCTGGCCTGGAGCTGGGCGGTCTTGTCCTCGGCGCGCTGGATCGCAAGGCCCACGTCGCCCATTTCCTCCGAGATGCCGGAGAAGGACTCGGCGATGCGGGTCTGGGCCTGGGCGGCCGTGTACGTCGCCTTGATCGTCTCCTTCTTCGTACGGAAGGCGTCGACCTTGGCCTGGAGCCGCTGGGCCGCCAGGGTGAGTTTCTCCTCCTCGCCCTGGAGCGTCGCGTGCTGCGTCTCGAGGTCGGTGACCTGCTGCTGGAGGGCGGCACGGCGGGACAGCGCCTCGCGGGCCAGGTCCTCACGGCCCAGCGCCAGCGCCTTGCGGCCCTGGTCCTCCAGCTTGGTGGACTGCGACTGCAGCTGGTTCAGCTGGAGCTCCAGGCGTTTGCGGGAGGTCGCCACGTCGGCGACACCCCGGCGCACCTTCTGGAGCAGTTCCAACTGCTTCTGGTACGAGTAATCGAGGGTTTCGCGCGGGTCCTCGGCCCGGTCAAGGGCCTTGTTCGCCTTCGCGCGGAAGATCATCCCCATACGCTTCATGACACCGCTCATGGGCTTCGCGCGCCCCCTTCTGACGGACTTCCAGCTCCAGCTCTGCGACAGAACCCACAGTACGGGCCCTGCATCCATTGACGCACTGTTCGGGGACGGATGCGCTCATCCCCAAGGACGACTGCAACCGCTCCCGCTCCGGCGTAGGGAGTAGGTGTCCCCCCAAGGAGACCCCTGGGAGACCCCCACGGACTCCGTGGCCGGAAGGCACGTGCAACGTCCCCTCTGTCCCTTACATGACGACTGGTGTTGCCGGATCGTTCCCCACGGGACTGGGGTCCAACCCCGGCCACCCCGTACCCTTGGGTTTTGTGTTCCGTAGCCGTGCCAAGGAAGAGAAGGCAGCCGTCGTCGACAAGGCGCCGCTGACCGACTCCAAGCAGCCCCGTGACCCGCAGGCGAAGAAGGGTCGGCCCACGCCCAAGCGCAGTGAGGCCCAGTCCCAGCGCCGCAGCGTCGCCAACACCTCGATGACGCGCAAGGACGCCGCCAAGCGCCAGCGCGAGGAGCGCCGTGCCGCGCTGGAGCGGCAGCGCCAGGCGCTGGCCGGCGGTGACGAGCGGTATCTGCCCGCCCGTGACAAGGGTCCGGTGCGCAAGTTCGCCCGCGACTGGATCGACTCGCGGTTCAACGTGGCGGAGTTCTTCCTGCCCATGGCCGTGGTCATCCTGGTGCTGAGCATGGTGAAGGTGGGCGCGCTGCAGAGCATCGCGCTGCTGCTGTGGCTGGTAGTGATCGTGCTGATCGTGCTGGACACGATCGTCAACGCCTTCCGGCTGAGGAAGCAGCTCGCCGAGCGCTTCCCCGGCCAGAACACGAAGGGCGCCACCCGCTACGCCCTGGTTCGCTCCCTCCAGATGCGCCGGCTTCGGCTGCCGAAGCCGCAGGTCAAGCGCGGAGAGCGGCCCTGAGCACTACGTCGTTCTCCGGGGGCGCGGCGGATGCCTGGCTGGGCAAACTGGGCGGTCTGCGCAATGCCGTACGGCAGGAGCTGGTGGCCCGGCAGCTCGACGAGCAGATAGCGGGACGGTTTCCGGTCGGGCAGCGGCTGCGGGTGCTCGACGTGGGCATGGGCCAGGGCACGCAGGCGCTGCGGCTGGCGCGGGCCGGGCATCAGGTGACCGGCCTTGAGCAGGACCCGACGATGGTCGCGGTCGCGCGCGAGGCCCTTTCCGGTGAGCCCGAGGGCATCCGGGAGCGGGTGCGGATCATTGAGGGCGACGGCCGGGACACCGGGGTGCACTTTCTGCCGGGCAGCTTCGACGTGGTGCTGTGCCACGGGGTGCTGATGTACGTCGAGGAGCCGGATCCGCTGCTGGCGGGGCTGGCCCGGATGCTGGCGCACGGCGGGCTGCTGTCGCTGCTCGTACGCAACGGCGACGCGCTGGCGATGCGGCCGGGGCTGTCCGGGGACTGGGCCGGGGCGCTGGCCTCCTTCGACACCGTGTCGTACACCAACCGGCTGGGGCTCGACGTACGGGCCGACCGCCTGGAGGCGCTGACCGCGACGCTCGCCGGGATCGCCGCACCGCTGCACGCCTGGTACGGGGTGCGGGTGTTCACGGACACCGCGGCGGACGGGACGGAGATCCCCGCCGACATGGAGGCCTTGCTCGCGGTCGAGGAGCGGGCCGGGCGGACGGATCCTTATCGGGGGGTGGCGGCGTTGCTGCACCTGTGTGGGGTGCGCGGATAGCTCCGCTGGTGGGCGGGACGGGTTGCCGGTTGCCTGCGGCGGTGCCGAAGCCGGGTGACCGGACCTCGGTGACGTTCACCCGGAACGGGAGGGAGCGGCCGGATCACGGCCGTCCCCTCCCCCTCCGTACCGGCTACGCCTCTTCGGCGTGCAGGCTCATCGGCCCGTAGATCTCCGCGGAGTCCTCGAACAGCCGCACCTGGTCGGCGCCGCCCTCCTGCAGGGCCTTCCAGTGCTCCCCGATCCAGGACTCGGCGTCCCCCTGCGTGGTGAACTCCTCGGGCTGGACCGCGGGCTGGACCTCCGCCCCGTCGGCCTTCTCGAACCGCCACGTCCATGACGCCATCTACGCCTCCCGTGTCTGAGCACCTGCAGAGCAGAAGGCGGATCTTGGTCCGCCTCCTGCCAGAAGCCTAGTCGGATGGGCAGCACCTGCGCAGACACGCGAAAATCACTTCCGTGGAAGTGACTCTGCTCGGCACCGGTGCCCCCGCGGGCCTGCCCCGCCCCGACTGTCCCTGCGCCGCCTGTGCGACCGCGCTCGGCGTGGACGCCCGGGCGGCGACCGCGGTGCTCGTGGACGGGACCCTGCTGCTCGATCTGACGCCGGGCGCGGCGTTCGCGGCGGCGCGGGCCGGGCATTCGCTCGGCGGCGTACGGCAGGTGCTGTTGTCGCATCCCCACCGCGGGCCCGTGGTCGAGGTGCCGGCGGGACTGCCGCAGCCCGGGCGGGTGCCGGACGGGCGGGAGTTGGCGCTGCTGACGGGGCATCGGGTGCGGGCGGTGGCGATCGACGGGCCGGGCACGGGGTACGCGGTGACCGGGCCGAACGGGCAGCGGCTGCTGTATCTGCCGCCGGGGGGTGCGCCGGCCGGTCTGGAGCACAACGGGACCGTGGCGTACGACATGGTGCTGACCGATGTGGTGGGGCGGCCGGACGCGCTGGCCAAGCTGCGGGCGGTCGGTGCCGTCGGCCCGACCACGGATGTGGTCGCCGTCCATCTCGGCCATGACGTGCCGCCGGGGCCCGAGTTGAGGCGGCGGCTCGCCGCCGCGGGGGCGCGGGCCGTGCCGGACGGGGCGACGCTGACGGTGGGGGTGTACGAGGACGTGCCCGATGTGCCGCGGCGGACGCTGGTGCTGGGCGGGGCGCGGTCCGGGAAGTCGGTGGAGGCCGAACGGCGCCTGGAGGCCTTTCCGGACGTGCTGTACGTGGCGACGGGCGGCTCGCGGAACGGGGACACGGAATGGGCGTCCCGGGTGGCCGTCCACCGGGAGCGCCGGCCGGGGTCCTGGCGGACGGCCGAGACCTGCGATCTGGTGCCGCTGCTGGCGGCCGACGGCCCGCCGCTGCTCATCGACTGTCTGTCGCTGTGGCTGACGGACGCGATGGACTCCGTAGGGGCGTGGGACGACGCCCAGTGGGCCGACGGCGGGGAGCGGGCCCTGCGGGAGCGGGTGCGGGAGCTTACGGAGGCGGTGCGGGCCAGTCGGCGCACCGTGGTCGCCGTGTCCAACGAGGTGGGCTCGGGGATCGTGCCGGCGACCGCTTCGGGGCGCCGGTACCGCGATGAACTCGGGCGGCTGAACGCGGCGTTCGCCGGGGAGTGCGAGCAGGTGGTGCTGGTGGTGGCCGGGCAGGCGCTGGTGCTACGGGGCTGAGGGTCTGCGGCGCGCGATGATCCGGTGCGTGTAGGGGAACTGGCCGAGGAGGTGCCGGCTCGTCGCGAGGATCGTGCAGCCGTGGAAGTCGAGTTGGGTGCGCAGCGCGGGCGACTGCGCGGGCTGGGTCTCCACGAGGAGGAGACCGCCGCGGCGGACGAGCGTGAGGGCGGCGCGGAGTTCCGCGCGGGGGTCCGTGACCGGTGAGCGGTGCTGGAGGAGTGTGACGACGTCGTAGCGGCCGCGCAGGAGCGTGGTGATGTGAGGGTCCGTCACATGCCCCACGAAGGCCTCCTCGACGCGCTCGGCGTGGCAGGCGTAGGACACGCGGGGGGTGGGGTCGAGGCCGTCGAAGGAGGTGTAGGGGAAGAGTTCGCGTGCCGTGCCGGGGAAGTGGGCGTCGCCCGTGCCCACGTCCAGCCAGCTCTCCGGTTCGGGCAGGAGCCGCAGGACCGCGCGGGCCGCCGAGAGGTGCCTGCGCCGGTCACGGGCGCTGACATGGGTGCTCGGGTAGGTCATGGCGGCTCCCGGAGGCGTAGGACAATCCGCTGCAAAACGGAACGTATGGGATCCATGTCCCGGGGGCAAAGACGTCACGCGCGCGTGGTCCCCCTGCGGCGCTGTCCCGTTCGGCCGGTGCCGGTACTGTTCGGCGAATGAGCTCGCTTAATCTCGACGACTTCACCGATCTGATCGAGCGTCCCGACGGCGGGGTGCGCCGCGACGCCGAGGCGCGCAGGGAGCGTCAGATCGTGCCGCCCGGGTCGCTGGGCCGGCTCGACGACCTGGGTGAGTGGCTTTCGGCGGCCCAGTCCGCCGTGCCGGTGCGACCGATCGAACGGCCCCGGGTGGTCCTCTTCGCCGGCGACCACGGAGTCGCCGAACTGGGTGTCTCGGCAGGACCCGCGGGCGGCGCCCACGAGTTGGTGCGGGAGATCCTCGAGGGCGGCCGCCCGGTGTCGGTGCTCGCCCGGCGGCTCGGCGTGCCGGTGCGGATCGTCGACATGGCGCTGGACTGCGACCCCGACACCCTGCCCGCCGAGGTCGTACGGCACCGGGTGCGGCGCGGCAGCGGACGGATCGACCTCGAGGACGCGCTGACGGCCGAGGAGGCGGAGGCCGCCTTCCGGGCCGGTGTCGCGGTGGCCGACGAGGAGGCCGACTCCGGTACGGATCTGGTGGTGCTCGGCGATGTGAGCGTGGGCGGGACGACCCCGGCCGGGGTGCTGATCGCCGCGCTGTGCGGGACCGACGCGTCCGTGGTCACCGGGCGGGGCGGCCTCGCCATCGACGACCTGGCATGGATGCGCAAGTGCGCGGCGATCCGGGACGCGCTGCGCCGGGCCCGGCCGGTGCTGGGCGACCAGCTGCAACTGCTGGCGGCCGTGGGCGGGGCCGACCTCGCCGCGATCACCGGGTTCCTGCTGCAGAGCGCGGTGCGCAAGATGCCGGTGGTCCTGGACGGGGTCGTGACGGCCGCCTGCGCCCTGGTGGGGCAGCGGATCGCGTTCCGGGCGCCGGACTGGTGGCTGGCCGCGCACGACAGCGGGGAGCCGGGCCAGGCGAAGGCGCTGGACCGGATGGCCCTGGAGCCGCTGCTCTCGCACGGGGTGACCGTGGGCGAGGGTGCGGGGGCGCTGCTGGCGCTGCCGCTGGTGCAGGCCGCGGCGGCGCTGTCCGCGGAACTGCCGGAGAAGCCGCAGTCCTTGGGGGTACCTGAGAAGGATGAACCCGAGGCCGAGTGGGCGCAGGACGTCGACACCAAGGAGGAGACCGAGTAGGCCGCAGGAGGGACGAAAGTCGACAGAGCCACAGACAAAGGATGGATGGGTTCATCAAGACATCGCCCATATGATCCTCACTCATGGGAGATGCCCGAATTGCCTCGCGGCGCGCTGCCGCATTCGCCGTCTGGTATTTGCGGGCCGTCGCGTTCGTCAATTTCCTCAGTGCCGTCTGGGTCTCTCTGGGGCAGGACGTGCGGCGGCACAACCAGGAGAACTTCTTCACCCCGTATCTGCTGACCGCCGGTTTCGCCTCCGGGGTGTTCACGGCGTTCCTCGCCGTCACCATGCGGCGCCGCAAGCGCGCCGCATGGATCCTCAACCTCGCGCTGGCCGGTTCGTTCCTCGGGCTGTTCGCTTTCGCGATGGCGTACCCGGAGATCCGGCAGTACGCCCAGAACTGGATCTCGCTCGGCCTCACGGCCCTGTTCGTCCTTGCCCTGCTGGTCGGGCGGCGGGAGTTCTATGCCAGGGGCGACCGCTCGAATCCGAAGCTCGCCGCCGCCGTCGCGGTGGGCGGCACGCTGGTCGCCTCGCTGTTCGCCGCGCTGCTGGTGACGGTCACCAACCAGGCGCCGGACGCGGCCGTTTCGACGTTCCTGGAGCGCTGGCGCTACGGCGCCCTCAGGCTCGTATCCGTCGCCGTCGACGAGTCCCGCTTTCCCGGCATCGACGCGCCGAACTGGGTGAACGTCGCCATCAACGTGCTCAGCACGGTCCTCGTCCTCGCCGTCTTCTACGCCGCCTTCCGCTCCCGGCGGGCCGTCGACCCGCTCACCGAGGAGGACGAGAAGCGGCTGCGGGAGCTGCTGGAGCGGCACGGCGAGCGGGACTCGCTCGGGTACTTCGCGCTGCGCCGGGAGAAGAGCGTGGTGTGGTCGCCGACCGGTAAGGCGGCCGTCGCCTACCGGGTGGTGGGGGGTGTCTCGCTGGCGTCCGGTGATCCGATCGGGGACCCGGAGGCCTGGCCGGGCGCCATCGAACCATGGCTCGCCGAGGCACGCGCGCACGGGTGGATCCCGGCCGTGATGGGGGCGAGCGAGGAGGCCGGCACGGTGTACGCGCGGCACGGCCTGGACGCCCTGGAGCTCGGCGACGAGGCACTGGTGGAGGTGGCCGACTTCACCCTCGACGGACGGGCCATGCGCACCGTGCGGCAGGCCTACAACCGGGTGAAGCGGGCCGGGTACACGGTGTGTATCCGGCGGCACGAGGACATTCCGGCAGAGGAGATGACGTATCTGCTCAAGCGGGCCGACGACTGGCGCGACGGGGCGACCGAGCGCGGGTTCAGCATGGCGCTGGGCCGGCTCGGGGATCCCGAGGACGGGCGGTGCGTGATGCTGGAGTGCACCGACGGCCAGGGCGAGTTGAGGGCGCTGCTGTCCTTCGTGCCGTGGGGCCCGCGCGGGCTCTCCCTCGACCTGATGCGCCGGGACCGCGCATCCGACAACGGCCTGATGGAGTTCATGGTCATCGAGCTGCTGCGGCGGGCCCGAGAGATCGAGATCACGCAGGTCTCGCTCAACTTCGCGATGTTCCGTTCAGTCTTCGAACGTGGTGCACGCCTCGGTGCCGGGCCGGTGCTGAGGCTGTGGCGCTCGCTGCTCAGCTTCTTCTCGCGCTGGTGGCAGATCGAGTCGCTGTACCGCGCCAACGCCAAGTACCGGCCCATCTGGGAGCCGCGGTTCCTGCTCTTCGAGAAGAGCGCGGACCTGCCGCGCATCGGCATCGCCTCGGCGAGAGCGGAAGGGTTCCTGGAGGCGCCGGGGCTGCCGAAGTGGCTGCACCGCAAGCACCTGGAGACGCACAGATGAGGATTGCCGGATGAACAGGCTCGCCCGCTGGGCCCGTGCCGAATGGGGGCTCCTGTTCGTCACGGTGCGTGAGCCGCTGATGAAGCGGCGCTGGCGGGCGATCCCGATGACTCTCGGGGCGGTGGTGCTGACGACGGTCATACAGGTCGTGCAGAACGAGTCGTGGGGTTATCGGTTCGTGGAGAACACGGGGGGCGTGCGCGCCGAGGACCCGTTGTGGCTGTCGCTGCTGCGTACTCCGCTGTCGCTGTTCGTCCCGGCTCTCGACCTGCCCGTGTGGGGTGCGCTCGCGCAGGTCCTGTTCGTGTTCGGCGTCGCGGAGATCTGCCTCGGCCGCTGGCGCACCCTCGTCATCGCCTACGCCGCCACGCTCGCCGGCACGCTCTACGCCCGCCTGGGCATCTGGCTGGGCTTCGACAACGCCTTCGGGCTGCCCTCCTCGGACGCCTCGGTCGTGGACACCGGCCCGTCGGCGGCGGTGGTGGGCCTCGCGGTGTTCCTCGGCTGGCGCTACGGCGCGTATGTCACGGCGTGTGCGGTGACGGCGGCGATGGCGGTCGAGGTGCTGCTGAAGGGGAATCTCGCCGGCAAGGAGCACATGGCGGCGATCGCGGCGGTGGGGGTGCTGTGCTTCATTTCGGCGGTGCGGCACCGGCACGGGCCGATTGCGCGGATCGGCTCCGGGTCGGGCTTTCCGCCTGCGAGATTTTGACTGCCGCGCCGTCGTGGCTGGTCGCGCCCGCGCGGCGGAGCCGCATGTCGACACGGCCCCGCGCCCCTTTGGGGCGCGGCCGAACCGCCGCGGACAACTCACCGGCCGCGGACGCTCACCGGCCCAGGGAGCGGTCCGCCACCGGGTCCGGCTTGCCGCCGAGCAGGTCCTGGAATCTGCGCCGGGGCCCTGCCCACCGGCGGTCGTGGCGATACGCCCGCAGTGTGGCCTTCGCCCTGGCGCGCGGGCGGCGGCGGTAGAAGCGTCTGGCCCAGGGCGAGCCGGGGCGGGCCAGGCGGATCAGACCGATCAGGCCGATGAGCGGGACGATCACGCTGAAGATCGCCATCCGCGTCTTGCCCTTGCTGAGGACCGCCAGCGAGAACAGGAAGTTGACCACGACGGTCGAGATCACGTCGCCCCGGTCGTGCAGTTCCTGCCGGCTCATGTCGTTGACGCCGAACGGCGAGAACCCGGAGAGCACCAGCCCCACCAGGGCCGCCGTGAGGACGACGACCTCGACGCTCTTGCGGCCCTCCTCGGTCCAGTAGACGTCGTCGAGGTGCAGGATCAGCGCGAACTCGTCGAGGACGAGTCCCGCTCCGATGCCGAACAGGACGGCGCAGAGGGCCGCGGTGAAGCCGTGCCGGCCGCTGGCCACCGCCCCGAAGCCGCCGACGACGGTGAGGACGACGCCGGGCACGACGTGATGGATGTGCAGCCCGCCCGCCTTCACGTTCCCGAAGGGCCCCTTGCCGGCCCGGATGAGACGGGTGACGAGCCGGGTGATCAGGAACGTCAGCACGAACGCGGTGAGGGCGAGCAACAGCGGCAGCTTGCCGGGCTCGACGATGTTGCGATGCAGCCAATGTCCCATATGCGCACTGTATCCACGGCCGCCTCGGCCCTCCTGCGGACCGCCGGACTGCACTCTCCTGGGGACCGTGACATCAGCGGCTGCGCCGCGGGCCCCCAGACCCCCGGCAGAAAAGCAGGTCGGCCTGGATGACCGGTGCGGACACCGCGAGGGAACCCTAGTAACCTGCGCCGATGCCCGATCCCTCCAAGACCCCCTGGCCGGACGGCCTCCGTTTCGCCTTCGGCACCCTCACCGTGCTCCCGGTGAAGGTGACCCGCTGGGACCGGGACGCAGCGCGCGGCGGCATGCTCTGCGCCCCGCTCGCCGGGCTGGTCGTCGGCGGGTGCGCGGCGCTGGCCGGCGTGGTGCTGCTGGCGCTGGGCGCGGGGGCGCTGCTCGCCGCCGTCGCCTCGGCCGCCGTGCCCGCCGTCCTCACCCGCGGTCTGCATCTCGACGGCCTCGCGGACACCGCGGACGGCCTCGGCAGCGGCAAGCCCGCCGAGGACGCGCTGCGGATCATGAAGCAGTCGGACATCGGGCCGTTCGGGGTGATCACACTCGTCCTCGTCCTGCTGGCGCAGGTGGCGGCGCTGGCTCAGGCGTACGGCGACTCCTGGGCCCGGGGTGCGCTCGCCGCGGTCGTCTCGGCGACGGCCGCCCGGCTGGCGCTCACCCTGGCCGCACGGGCCGGGGTGCCGGCCGCCCGGCCCGAGGGTCTGGGGGCGGCGGTCGCGGGCGTGGTGCCGGTGCGGGCGGCGGTGGTCGCGGCGGTCGTGGTGGCCGGTGCGGCGGCCGCCGGGGGTGCGCTCGTCGGGACGTACGACGTGGTCCGTACGGCGGTCGCGGTCGTCGCCGCCCTCACCGTGGCCGAACTCCTGCTGCGGCACTGCACGCGCCGCCTCGGCGGGGTCACCGGTGATGTGTTCGGGGGGCTTGCCGAGACGGCTGCGACGGTCTCGCTCGTGGTGCTTTCGCTGGGGCAGTAGTCTCTTCCGCCGTACACGGACAAGTGATCGTGATCGGGGGATGTTCGTGCCGAAGCTTCGTCGTGCCGTGGCCTGGTTCATCGACTTCGCGCTGGTGCTCACGCTGGCGTATCTGCTCGCCGTGCTGACCTTCCACCGGATAGCCGGGCTGCTCACCGACGCGCCGGAACTCGCCGTCCACGGCGGCTTCGACCTGCTGACCTCGCAGGGCGATGTCGTCGGCGCCTCGGAGACCCTCGGGTTGTCGCTGTGGCACAAGGCCGTACTCGACGTCGAGGAGGCCTTCGGGATGCTGGTCGTGGCGACGTTCCTCTACCAGTGGGGCTGCCTCGCCCTCGCCGGGCGGACCCTGGGCAAGGGGCTGCTCGGGCTGCAGGTCAGCCCGTGCGCCCCCTCCCGGGCCGCGGTGCGTGCCGCGGTCACCACGGCCGCCGACATCGCCGTCTACGCCGTCGCCTGCATCCTGCTGGTGGAGGGGCAGTTCGTGCTGTCGGCGCTGGTGTGGGCGCTGGCCGTGGTCGTCTTCCTGCTCAACGCGCTGCCGGTCTTCTCCCCCACCCGCCGCTCCCTCGCCGACCGGCTGGCGGGCACGGCGGTCACCGTGCTGGGGGTCAGCACGCCCGGCGCCACACCCCCAGTTCGTACTTCTTGAGCATCGAGCTGAGCTTCAGCCGGCGGGACTCGGCGCAGAAGCGGCTGGTCGGCATCTCGTACTCGACGTGGAAGACGGCCTTGCCCGCCTTGATGAAGGGCTTCTCGGAAGCGCACTCGCCGTACTGGGCGCACTGTTCGTTGACCGCGAAGTCGAAGTCCCCGACCAGCTGCGGGATCTGGTCCAGGTCGTTCTTCAGGCCGACCGCCATGCCCCGGTCGTGGGCCAGCTTCGCGATCAGGCGGTTGTAGCGGAGCTGGTCGGCGGCCTTGAGGGGGAAGCCGGTGGTGTTCTTGTAGCCGTCCATGTTGTCGGGCTCCACCGCGTCGAAGCCCTTCTTGCGGCACATGTCGAAGCGGGCCGCCATCAGCGGCTCCAGTACGTCGGTGCGGCGGATGTCGAACCAGCGCTCGCCCTTCCAGCCGTTGCCCTTGCCGAGCACCGACCTGGGGAACTTCTTCGCGTCGGGGCGCCAGTCCTCCCAGGCTCCGGTGGAGAGGTAGCAGATGACCTTGCGGCCCTTGCCGTGCAGGGTGGTGACGGTGGCCTTCGGCTGGTCGAAGCCGTCGATGTCGTAGACCGGCACGTCGACGGAGGTGTCGACGCGGCCACTGAGCTGCCACTGCCAGGCCACGCCGGGGCGCGGCTGCCAACGGCCGCCGGACGTCCCGGAGTCGGGCGCGCTGCTGCAGCCTGCCGTGAGCACGAGCAGGGCTAGCAGGGCAAGCAGGCGTATCGGACGTTTCACCGGACGGGCTCCAGGGTGCGTAGAAGTGTTCCCCACGGATGATCTCCGATGCCGGGCACCGCGCACGCCCACAGGAATGAGTGAAGGCGCACACACGCGTAGGCTCATCCCGAGTGTTCGCCGTACCGGGGAAGGCCCCGCTGAGACCGCACCCTGAGGCCGGTCCTAGGGTCGGCTGTCGGGCCCGGTCGACCCACACAGATCGACCACAGAAACTTCACATTGGAAGCGAGAATTCACCACCGTGACTGCTCTCACTCTCAGCACCGCCGCGGCGGCCGGTCTTCGGGCCGACGCGATCGTGATCGGTGTGGCCAAGGGCGCGAAGGGCCCGGTCGTCGCACCGGGCGCCGAGGCCGTTGACAAGGCCTACGACGGCAGGCTCGCCGGCGTCCTGGAGACCCTTGGTGCCTCCGGTGCCGAGGGCGAGGTGACGAAGCTGCCGGCGCCGGCCGGCTTCAAGGCCCCGCTCGTGGTGGCTGTGGGCCTGGGCGCGGAGCCCGAGAAGGACTCCGGCTATGAGGGAGAGGCGCTGCGCAAGGCCGCCGGTGCCGCGGCCCGCACCCTCACCGGCGCCAGGAAGGCCGCCTTCGCCCTGCCCGTCCAGGACGCCTCGGACGTCGGCGCGATCAGCGAGGGCGTGCTCCTCGGCGCGTACTCCTTCGACGCCTACAAGAACAACGCGGGCGGCAAGGACGCCAAGGACAAGAACGGCAAGGCGCCGCTCGCCGAGGCCTCCCTGCTGGGCGCCAGGCCCCGCGACAAGGAGCACAAGGCGGCCGTCGAGCGCGCCACCGCCGTCGCCGAGGAGCTCAACCGCGCCCGCGACCTGATCAACACCCCGCCGAACGACCTGAACCCGGAGGCGTTCGCCGCCGTCGCGACGGCCGCGGCCAAGGAGCACGGCATCAAGGTGCAGGTGCTCGACGTGAAGGCGCTGGAGAAGGGCGGCTACGGCGGCATCCTCGGTGTCGGCGCCGGCTCGGCGGCGGGTCCGCGGCTGGTGAAGCTGTCGTACACCTCCGGCAAGGCGAAGAAGCACCTGGCGTTCGTCGGCAAGGGCATCACCTACGACTCGGGCGGCATCTCGCTGAAGCCGGCCGGCCACAACGAGACGATGAAGTGCGACATGAGCGGGGCGGCCGCCGTCTTCGCCGCCGTGGTCGCCGCCGCGCGCCTGGGCCTGGAGGTGAACGTCACCGGCTGGCTGGCGCTGGCGGAGAACATGCCCTCGGGTTCCGCGACCCGTCCCGGTGACGTGCTGCGCATGTACAGCGGCAAGACGGTCGAGGTCCTCAACACCGACGCCGAGGGCCGACTGGTCCTCGCGGACGCGCTGTGGGCCGCCTCCGAGGAGAGGCCGGACGCGATCGTGGACGTCGCGACCCTGACCGGCGCGATGGTGCTGGCGCTGGGCAGCCGGACCTTCGGGATCATGGCGAACGACGACGCGTTCCGCTCCGCGGTGCACGAGGCGGCCGAGGAGGTCGGCGAGCCGGCCTGGCAGATGCCGCTGCCGGAGCACCTGCGCAAGGGCATGGACTCCCCCACCGCCGACATCGCGAACATGGGCGAGCGGATGGGCGGCGGCCTGGTCGCCGGTCTCTTCCTGCGCGAGTTCGTTGGCGAGGGCATCACCTGGGCGCACCTGGACATCGCGGGGCCGGCCTTCAACGAGGGCGGACCGTTCGGCTACACGCCGAAGGGCGGCACGGGCACGGCGGTGCGCACGCTGGTGCGGCTGGCGGAGCTCACCGCGGCCGGCGACCTGGGGTGAGGTTGCTCTGAGAACGAGGGGGCTCCGCGCGCGGGTAGGGCGGAGCCCCCTCGTTCATGCGCCTCACCCATCCGCTCAACTGAACGTGGGACGTCTCACACACCGGCCCGGCGTCTCGTTGCCCCTCGACAAGTGCGAAGATGGGGCACGGCAGGACAGGGCCCCCATCACAGGGCCGAAGAAAGAGCGGCCGGACACCAGCCGCCGACCGGTCACCGCTGACCGGCGTGGCGCACATGCATGGAGGACGTGACGTGGCGAACGACGCCAGCACCGTTTTCGACCTAGTGATCCTCGGCGGTGGCAGCGGTGGTTACGCCGCGGCGCTGCGCGGGGCCCAGCTGGGCCTGGACGTCGCCCTGATCGAGAAGGACAAGGTCGGCGGTACCTGCCTGCACCGGGGGTGCATCCCCACCAAGGCCCTGCTGCACGCGGGCGAGATCGCCGACCAGGCCCGCGAGAGCGAGCAGTTCGGCGTCAAGGCCACCTTCGAGGGCATCGACGTGGCCGCCGTCCACAAGTACAAGGACGGCGTCATCTCCGGCCTGTACAAGGGTCTGCAGGGTCTCATCGCGTCCCGCAAGGTGACGTACATCGAGGGTGAGGGCCGACTGTCCTCCCCGACCTCCGTCGACGTGAACGGCCGGCGCGTCGAGGGCCGTCACGTGCTCCTCGCGACCGGCTCCGTGCCGAAGTCGCTGCCGGGCCTGGAGATCGACGGCAACCGCATCATCTCCTCGGACCACGCCCTCGTCCTGGACCGCGTGCCGAAGTCGGCGATCGTCCTCGGCGGCGGCGTCATCGGCGTCGAGTTCGCCTCCGCCTGGAAGTCCTTCGGCACGGACGTCACGGTCATCGAGGGCCTCAAGCACCTCGTCCCGGTCGAGGACGAGAACTCCTCCAAGCTTCTTGAGCGCGCGTTCCGCAAGCGCGGCATCAAGTTCAACCTGGGCACCTTCTTCTCGAAGGCCGAGTACACCGCCGACGGCGTCAAGGTCACCCTGGCCGACGGCAAGGAGTTCGAGGCCGAGCTCCTGCTGGTCGCGGTCGGCCGCGGCCCGGTCTCGCAGGGTCTCGGTTACGAGGAGCAGGGCGTCGCGATGGACCGCGGCTACGTCCTGGTCGACGAGTACATGCGGACGAACGTCCCGACCATCTCCGCCGTCGGTGACCTGGTCCCGACGCTCCAGCTCGCGCACGTCGGCTTCGCCGAGGGCATCCTGGTGGCGGAGCGTCTGGCCGGTCTCAAGACCGTCCCGATCGACTACGACGGCGTGCCGCGGGTGACGTACTGCCACCCCGAGGTCGCCTCCGTGGGCATCACCGAGGCCAAGGCCAAGGAGATCTACGGCGCGGACAAGGTCGTCGCTCTGAAGTACAACCTCGCGGGCAACGGCAAGAGCAAGATCCTGAACACCTCGGGCGAGATCAAGCTCGTCCAGGTCAAGGACGGTGCCGTGGTCGGCGTCCACATGGTCGGCGACCGCATGGGCGAGCAGGTCGGCGAGGCCCAGCTGATCTACAACTGGGAAGCGCTGCCCGCCGAGGTCGCCCAGCTCATCCACGCCCACCCGACCCAGAACGAGGCGATGGGCGAGGCCCACCTGGCTCTGGCCGGCAAGCCCCTTCACTCGCACGACTGATCCCTCGGTCGACGAAGCGACGACACAGACTTCCGCACTTTCCGTAAGGAGCAACCGAAACCATGGCGGTTTCCGTAACCCTTCCGGCGCTCGGCGAGAGCGTCACCGAGGGCACTGTCACTCGCTGGCTGAAGGCCGAGGGCGAGCGTGTCGAGGCCGACGAGCCGCTGCTCGAGGTCTCGACCGACAAGGTCGACACCGAGATCCCCTCCCCTGCCGCCGGTGTCCTGGCGTCCATCAAGGTCGCCGAGGACGAGACCGTTGAGGTCGGCGCCGAGCTGGCCGTCATCGACGACGGCACGGGCGCCCCCGCTGCCGCCCCGGCCCCCGCAGCCGCCGAGGCTCCGGCCCCGGCCGCCGAGGCCCCCGCCCCGGCGCCGGCCGCGCAGCCCTCCACCGAGCAGGCCGCGCCCGCCCCGGCTCCCACCCCCGAGGCCGCCGCCGGCGCGTCCGGCGCCCAGGGCACCGACGTGGTCCTGCCCGCGCTCGGCGAGTCCGTCACCGAGGGCACCGTCACCCGCTGGCTGAAGTCGGTCGGCGACTCCGTCGAGGCCGACGAGCCGCTGCTCGAGGTCTCCACGGACAAGGTCGACACCGAGATCCCGGCGCCCACCTCCGGTGTGCTGCTCGAGATCACGGTCGGCGAGGACGAGACCGCCGAGGTCGGCGCCAAGCTCGCCGTCATCGGCGCTCCCGGTGCCGCTCCGGCGGCCGCCCCGGCCCCCGCCGCGCCGGCTCCGGCGCCCGCCGCCGCTGCCCCGGCTCCGGCCCCGGCCGCCCCGGTGGCTCCGCCGGCCCCCGCGCCGACCCCGGCCCCGGCTCCTGCCGCACCGGCTCCCGTGCCCGCCCCGGTCGCCGCCGCTCCGGCCCCGGCCCCCGCGCCGGCCGCTCCGGCTCCGGTGACCCCGGCTGCGCCCGCCCCCGCCGCGCAGGCCACCGACGAGGGTGCCTACGTGACCCCGCTGGTGCGCAAGCTGGCCGCGGAGAACGGCGTCGACCTGGGCTCCGTCAAGGGCACCGGCGTCGGTGGCCGTATCCGCAAGCAGGACGTCATCGCCGCCGCCGAGGCCGCGAAGGCCGCCGCCGCTGCTCCGGCTCCCGCCGCTGCCGCCCCGGCCGCCAAGAAGGCGCCGACCCTGGAGGCCTCTCCCCTCCGCGGCCAGACCGTCAAGATGCCCCGCATCCGCAAGGTCATCGGCGACAACATGGTCAAGGCGCTGCACGAGCAGGCGCAGCTGTCCTCGGTCGTCGAGGTCGACGTCACGCGTCTGATGAAGCTGCGCGCCAAGGCGAAGGACTCCTTCGCGGCCCGCGAGGGCGTCAAGCTCTCCCCGATGCCGTTCTTCGTGAAGGCGGCGGCCCAGGCGCTGAAGGCCCACCCGGTCATCAACGCCAAGATCAACGAGGCCGAGGGCACGATCACCTACTTCGACTCCGAGAACGTCGGAATCGCGGTGGACTCCGAGAAGGGCCTGATGACCCCGGTCATCAAGCACGCGGGCGACCTGAACATCGCCGGTATCGCGAAGGCCACGGCGGAGCTGGCCGGCAAGGTCCGCGCCAACAAGATCACCCCGGACGAGCTGTCCGGTGCGACCTTCACCATCTCCAACACGGGTTCGCGCGGCGCGCTCTTCGACACGATCATCGTGCCGCCGGGCCAGGTCGCGATCCTCGGCATCGGTGCCACGGTCAAGCGCCCGGCGGTCATCGAGACCGAGGAGGGCACGGTCATCGGCGTCCGCGACATGACCTACCTGACCCTCTCCTACGACCACCGTCTGGTGGACGGCGCCGACGCGGCCCGTTACCTGACCGCGGTCAAGGCGATCCTGGAGGCGGGCGAGTTCGAGGTCGAGCTCGGTCTGTAAGCCTCAACGGCCGTACGTCGGTGCCCCCGCCCGGAGCTTTCCGGACGGGGGCACCGTCGTGTGCGCTACCGGGGTGTCAGCGTGTGGTCGCTCCAGTCCCACAGCGTCTCCACCCACACATTGGGGGCGTCCAGGTGCGGCGCGTACGTCAGGTCCCGCGCCCGGTAGGCGTGCAGGACGTCGTACGTGGCGTCGAGGCAGTCCCGGGAGGTGAGGTCGCCGGTGTTCCGGTCGAAGCCGACGAGGAAGCCGCGGCTCTCGACGGTGCGAATCATCGACCGGGCGTTGTTCACGTCACCGGTCGAGGAGGAGATGCAGCGGTAACGGCTGTACGGGTGCGTGGACTTGCCGGGGTAGTACGCGTCCCGGGACATGTCACTGAGCATCCGCGCGTAGGTCCCCTGCGCATGCCAGGCGCCGATGTAGCCGCCCGGCGGGGTGTACAGCTTGTTCGTGGGGTTCTCGACGGCGCCGTAGACCCACTGCTTCGTGCCCGTGATCCGGAAGCCCCAACCGACATGGCCGAAGTTCTGCGCGCCGTCCGGCTTGACGAAGACGCAGGCGCCGCCGGGTGCGGCGCCGCTGAGAGCCGCGCCCGCCATGTTCGTGATCGCTTCGGTCCTGCTCGGTTTCGGCTCGGTCGTCGCCCGTGTGGGCATCTGCCGGCAGCCTGTCACCCCGACGATCGCGCCGATCACGGCCGCCGCGGCCGTCCAGCGCAGCGCTCCTCGTCGTCCCCCGATGTCCATGCCGTCCCCCTGCCGTTCCCAGGCGCGCCTCTTTGCGTGCGCCCCTGCCGAACGCCACACGGATCGGGGCGGCCAGGTTCCGTCGGTGACACGGCGGTGACGGCTCCGGACCGCATCCGGTACGGGTCTTTACAGGGGGGCCGTGTCTGCCGGGCGTGTAAGTCTCGTCTCACCTGCATGTAAGCGCCCCCGTGCGCCCCTCCCGAAAGCGCTCGCGGCCTTATTGTCTAAACGTCAAACGCCCTTAAGGAGCTCTCATGACCGCGCCCGTCGTCCACTCGCTGCGCGAACAGATCCGCGAGCACATCGTGGAGGGGATCGTCAGCGGGCGCTGGAAGCCGGGCGAGCGGATCGTGGAGCGGCGGATCGCGACCGAGCTGGAGGTCAGCCAGACGCCGGTGCGGGAGGCGCTGCGCGAGCTGGAGTCGCTGCGGCTGATCGAGTCGGCGCCGAACAAGGGCGTGCGGGTGCGGAACCTGACGGCGGCCGACCTGGAGGAGAGCTACCCGGTCCGGGCCGGTCTGGAGGCGATCGCGGCGGAGCTCGCCGCGGAGAAGCTGGCGGAGGACTGCTCGGCCCTCGAACCGCACGTCGTCGCCCTCTACGACGCGGACCGCCACGCCGACGGCACGGGCCAGGTGCGGCACACGGTCGCCTTCCACCGCGAACTGGTGCGCGCCGCGGGCAACTCCGTACTGCTGCACACCTGGGAGGGCCTGGGCATCGAGGTGTTCACGGCACTGTCGATCCGCTGGCTGGGAACGGTGCAGCAGTCGTACGCGGAGGAGCACGAGGAGCTCGTCCAGGCGTTCCGCAGGCGTGACCCGAGGATCGCGGAACTGGTGAAGGCGCATGTGCTGGGCTGCGCGCCGCGGGCCTGACACAGCCGAGCATACGTACGCTCACCTGCGGAAACCCGCGAAAATCACGGCACCGGGTGCCCGTCCCAAAGGCACCGCGTGCCTACTTTCTCGTAATCGAGAAGTTTTGCCTGCAAGCCTTTGATCGATCATCGATCAGGGAGTTAGAGTCACCGGCGGGCCACGCGGCGGAAGCCGCACAGTGCTACAGCACCACGGCCCTGCCCTGTCCTGCCAAAGACCAAGGGCACCCCCGAACCCTTACCGATGAGGGAACCCCCTTCGACTGAGGAAGGCGGCGACATGACCGACCCCAACGCCATCCAGCCGAGCGAGCTCGACCAGCTCCCCGACCGGGACCCCGAGGAGACCGCCGAATGGCAGGCCTCCCTGGACGCGGTCGCCAAGGCGGCGGGCCCGCACCGTGCCGCGTACCTGATGCGCCGCACGCTGGAGCGCGCGGAGGGCACCGGCATCGCGCTGCCCAAGCTCCTCGAGACGGACTACGTCAACACCATCCCCACCGCCGCCGAGCCGGGCGTGCCCGGTGACGAGGAGATGGAGCGCAGGATCACCGCGTGGAACCGCTGGAACGCGGCCGCGATGGTGACCCGGGGCGCGAAACACGGCGTCGGCGGCCACATCGCCACCTTCGCCTCCGCGGCCTGGCTGTACGAGACCGGCTTCAACCACTTCTTCAAGGGCAAGGAGGCCGACGGCTCGGGCGACCAGCTCTACATCCAGGGCCACGCCTCCCCCGGCATCTACGCCCGCGCCTTCCTCGACGGCCGGCTGACCGAGGCGCACCTCGACAACTTCCGCCAGGAGGCGGGGGGCAACGGCCTGCCGTCGTACCCGCACCCGCGGCGCCTGCCCTGGCTCTGGGAGTTCCCGACGGTCTCCATGGGCCTCGGCCCGCTGTCGGCGATCTACCAGGCCCGCTTCAACCGCTATCTGACGGCACGCGGCATCAAGGACGTCTCCTCGTCCCACGTGTGGGCCTTCCTCGGCGACGGCGAGATGGACGAGCCGGAGTCGACGGCGGCACTCGCACTCGCCAGCCGTGAGGGCCTCGACAACCTCACCTTCGTCATCAACTGCAACCTGCAGCGCCTCGACGGCCCGGTCCGCGCGAACTTCAAGATCGTGCAGGAGCTGGAGGCCCAGTTCCGCGGTGCGGGCTGGAACGTCGTGAAGACGCTGTGGGGCACGGCCTGGGACGAGCTGTTCCAGCTCGACACCACGGGCGCACTCGTACGCCGGCTGCGCGAGGTACCGGACGCCCAGGTGCAGACGTACCAGACGCGTGACGCGGCCTACATCCGCGAGGACTTCTTCGGCAAGGACCCGGCGCTCGTCGACATGGCGAAGCTGCTGAGCGACGACAAGATCCTCGAGTGCTTCCACCTCTCCCGCGGTGGTCACGAGGCCCGCAAGGTCTACGCCGCCTACAAGGCCGCGCTCGACCACAAGGGCGCCCCGACCGTCATCCTGGCCCAGACCGTCAAGGGCTTCACGCTCGGTGAGGGCTTCGCGTCGAAGAACGCCAACCACCAGATGAAGAAGCTGTCGGTGGACGAGTTCAAGGCGATGCGTGACCTTCTCGAACTCCCCATCTCGGACAGCCAGTTCGTCGACGGTCAGGTGCCCTACGGCCACCCGGGCGCGGACTCCCCCGAGGTCCGCTACCTCCAGGAACGGCGCGCCGCCCTCGGCGGCCCGGCCCCGGCCCGCCGTACCCATGCGCTCGCGCCCCTGCCCGCCCCCGCAGAGAAGGCCTTCGCCTCCTTCGACAAGGGCTCGGGCTCCCAGAACGTGGCGACGACGATGGCCTTCGTACGCCTGATCAAGGACCTGGTCCGCGACAAGGAGACCGGCAAGCGCTGGGTGCCGATCGTCCCCGACGAGGCGCGCACCTTCGGCATGGAGTCGCTCTTCCCGTCCCTCGGGATCTACTCCCCCAAGGGCCAGACGTACGAGCCGGTCGACCGCGACCAGCTGATGTACTACAAGGAGGCCAAGAACGGCCAGATCCTCAACGAGGGGATCACCGAGGCCGGTTCGATGGCCGACTTCATCGCCGCGTCCACCGCGTACTCCACGCACGGCGAAGCGATGATCCCGTTCTACATCTTCTACTCGATGTTCGGCTGGCAGCGCACCGCCGACCAGATGTGGCAGCTCGGCGACCAGCTCGGCCGCGGCTTCCTCGTCGGCGCGACGGCCGGCCGTACGACGCTGACGGGCGAGGGCCTGCAGCACGCCGACGGCCACTCGCCGGTGATCGCCGCGACCAACCCGGCGGCGCTGACGTACGACCCGGCGTTCGCGTACGAGGTGGCGACGATCGTCAAGGACGGTCTGCGCCGTATGTACGGCGAGGCGGCGCCGGGCGAGGACCCGAACGTCTTCTACTACCTCACCGTCTACAACGAGCCGCTGCCGCAGCCCGCGAAGCCGGCCGGCCTCGGTATCGACGAGGGCATCGTCAAGGGCCTGTACCGCTTCAACACCGCGGAGTCGGCCGGGCTTTCGCCGGTGGCCAACGCCCCGCGCATCCAGCTGCTGGGCTCCGGTACGGCGATCCACTGGGTGCTCGAGGCGCAGAAGCTGCTCGCGGAGGAGTGGGGCATCGCGGCCGACGTCTGGTCGGCGACCTCCTGGACGGAGCTGCGGCGCGACGCCCTGGAGGCCGACGCGGCCCTGCTGCGCGGCGAGGAGCGGGTGCCGTACGTCCGTCAGGCGCTGCACGGCGCGGAGGGCCCGGTGCTGGCCGTCTCCGACTACATGCGGCAGGTCCCGGACCAGATCGCGCAGTGGGTGGACCAGGACTACTCCTCGCTCGGCGCGGACGGCTTCGGTCTGTCGGACACCCGTGAGGCGGCCCGTCGGCACTTCGGCGTCGACGCCCAGTCGATCGTCGTGGCCGCCCTGGCCCAGCTGGCCCGCCGCGGCGAGGTGAAGGCCACTGCCGTGAAGGAAGCGCGGGAGAAGTACGGGCTGTAGGCCTGCGTGACGAAGGGACCCCGGGCCGGTTGGCCGCGGGGTCCCTTCACCCTTTTCCGGTTGTTCGTCGGCTGCCGGCCGGTGGGGGCCTGTCGCGCAGTTCCCCGCGCCCCTGACGGGGCCCGGTTTTCGGGGGCGCGGGCTGCATCGATTTGCGGCTCCCCCGCGGAGCGCCCCGCATCATGAAAGACATGCGTGCCGCCCGCCTCATCAAGATGGTGCTCCTCCTGCAGTCCCGGCTCTCCATGACCGCCGCCGAGCTGGCGCGCGAGCTGGAGGTGTCCGAGCGGACCGTCACGCGGGACGCGCAGGCGTTGTCGGAGGCCGGGGTGCCGGTGTACGCGGACCGCGGCCGGGCCGGCGGCTACCGGCTCATCGGCGGCTATCGCACCCGGCTGACCGGGCTGGCGCGCGGTGAGGCCGAGGCGCTGTTCCTGTCCGGGGTGCCGGGGGCGCTGCGGGAGATGGGGCTGGAGGACGCGGCCTCGGCGGCCCGGCTGAAGGTGTCGGCGGCCCTGCTGCCCTCCCTGCGCGACGCCTCGAAGACCGCCGCGCAACGCTTCCACCTGGACGCCCCGAACTGGTTCACGGAGCCGAAGGCACCCGAGCTGCTGCCCGCCGTCGCCGATGCCGTCTGGGACGACCGCCGGATCACCGCGCGCTACCGGAGCCGGGAGGCCGAGGTGGAGCGGGAGCTGGAGCCGTACGGGCTCGTGCTGAAGGCGGGGGTCTGGTACGTGTGTGCGCGGGTGGCGGAGGACCACGGGCCGTACCGTGTCTACCGGATCGACCGGTTCACGGCGGTGACTGCCTCCGCGGAGCGTTTCGTGCGCGACGAGGAGTTCGACCTTCCCGCCTTCTGGGCGGAACGGGCCGAGCAGTTCGCGCGGTCGATCCTGCGGGCCGAGGTCGTCGTGCGGCTGTCGGCGGCCGGGGCGCGGAGACTGCCGTACGCCGTCGATCCCGTCTCCGCCCGGGAGGCGCTGGCGGCCGCCGACGCCCCGGACGAGGACGGCCGGCTGACGGTGACGCTCCCCGTGGAGTCCGAGGAGGTCGCCCATGCGCAGCTCACGGGGCTCGGCCCGGAGGTGGAGGTGCTGGCGCCGGACAGTCTGCGGGCGCGGTTCGCCGACGACGCGGCACGGCTGGGCCTGCTGTACGGGACATAACAATCCGCCACACTCCACGTGCGCCCCACCCGCCCAGGCCCGATGCTGGACCCGTGATGGAAGAGTCGGAGTTCTGGGAGCTGGTGGACGCCGCCCGTGAGGCCGCCGAGGGCGACCCCGAGGAGCAGGCGGACCTGCTGGTGGAGCGGCTTCTGGAGCTCGACCCGGAGACGGTCCTGGACTTCGCCCGGCATTTCGAGTCCCGCTACAACCGGGCCTACAGCTGGGATCTGTGGGGTGCCGCCTGGGTGCTGCTCGACGGGGCGAGCGACGACGCCTTCGACTTCTTCCGGTGCTGGCTGATCGGACAGGGGCGGGAGGTGTACGAGGGGGCAGTGCACAACCCCGACGCTCTGGCCGACCTCCTGGACGACTTCGACGAGGAGATCGACGGGGACGGGGAGGAACTGGGCTACGCGGCGGACGAGGCCTACGAGCAGCTCACCGGTACCGTCGCGCCCGACCTGGGCATCCCGGCCGCGCCCTCCGAGCCGGCGGGCACGCCGCTCGACTTCGAGAACGAGCGGCTGCTGGCGGAGCGCTACCCGAAGCTGTGGGAACGGTTCCGGGAGTGACGTTTCACCGGTTCACTGGAACCAGCGGTCCGGTGGGACCGGTTCGACGAGGGGGACCATGGCTCGAATCCCGTACCCGGAGCGGCCGTCCGACGCCGTCGCCCGGCTGCCCGTGCCGCTCAACGCCTTCCGCATGCTCTCGCACTCCCCGCCGCTGACGGGCCCGGCGATCGAGCTGGGCCTGGCCGTGCTGCGCGAGTCGACGCTTTCGGTCCGGTTGCGCGAGCTGGTCGTGATGGCGGTCGCGGCTGCGACGCAGTGTGCGTACGGGTCCGTCCAGCACCGCCCGATCGCCCTGAACGCGGGGGTGACGCCCGAGCAGCTGGCGGCGGTCGCCGAACGGCGCGCCGACGGGCCGGAGTTCGACGAGCCCGAGTCGGCGGCGCTGACGGCGGCCTTCGAGCTGGTGTCCCGGCACACCCTGTCCGAGGGCACGCTGGCGGCTCTCCGCGCCGGCTTCACCGACCGGCAGGTGATCGAGATCGTCACCACGACCGGCTACTACGTCATGCTGGCGGGCCTGCTGAACGGGCTCGGGGTGGACATCGACCCGTCCGGGGAGCAGTTCCTGCCACTCGTGGGCGGCGACTCCGACTGAGGGTCAGGACGTCCGTCGCCGGCTCGGGTCCGAGGGGATGTACGCCTGCGCCTGCTCGGCCTTGACCGCGTGGTGCATCGGCGCGGCGTTGGCCTGGTCGAGCGCGGACGCGGTGAGGGCGGCCGGGCCCAGGACGACGGCCGCGGCCGCGCAGAGCGCCGCCCAGGGGCCATGGGCGCTCCGGGACCGGCCCCCGGTCTTGTGCTTTGTCTTGTGGTGACTGTTCACGTCTTCCCCACCTCCGGTCAGTGCGTGCGCATGACGATAGGGAGGCCGCCTCGGGAAGCTCCGTGAGGCGGCTACGAGGAACCTGTGAGGGCCCGCCCATGACGGCGACCCCGGCGTACGCCCTCTGCACGATCTGCCGGTGGGCAGCCAGGGCAAGGGGCTGCAGCGGGCGCTGGGGGCGTATCTCGGGCGCAGGTGAGGACGGGTGCCGGTGTGGCGGCCGGATCCGCTCCGTCCGCGATGTGTGCTGTGCCACCCGGTGGAACCATCGTCCTGGTCCGGGGCGTTTCTCCTCATGCACGCGCGCGTGGCTGATCACTGGGCCCGTCCCGCGCGTACTAAGGGGTCTGAGAGAAAGGCGGCTCTGTGGACCTGCTCGACATCCTGCTGTTGCTGGTGGTCGTGGCCTACGCGGCATCCGGCTACCGGCGCGGACTGGTGGCCGGCTGTGTCTCGCTCGCCGGGTTCGTGGGCGGCGCGGTGCTCGGCGTGTGGATCCTGCCCTGGATGATGGACCTGGTGACGGCGGGCACGACCCAGGCGACGGTGACCGCGGTGCTGACCGTGCTGCTCCCTGCCGTGGTGGTCCACGAGCTGGCGGGGCGTCTCGCGCTCAGGCTGCGCCGGGAGCTGGACCGGGGACCGCTCAGGGTGGCCGACGGGGTCGGCGGGGCCGCGGCCAACTCGGCTGCCGTGCTGATCGTGGCCTGGGTCGCCGCGAGCGTGCTGGGCGCCTCCTCCTCACCGCTGCTGACGACCGCGATCCGGGACTCGGCGCTGCTCGGTGCCGTGCAGGACGCCATGCCGGACACCACCCCCGCCTGGTTCTCCCGGGCCACCTCGGCGCTCACCCAGGCGGGCTTCCCGCAGGTGTTCAACCCGTTCGAGAACGAGTCGACGGCCGAGGTCGCCAAGCCCACCGGCGACAGCGTCACGGCGAGCGCCACCGACGCGGCCAAGCGCAGCACGGTGAAGATCGAGGGCGTCTCCGGCACCCAGGGCCGCGAGGGCAGCGGGTTCGTGTACGCCCGCGACCATGTGATGACCAACGCGCACGTGGTGGCCGGCATCAACGACCCGAACGTGCGGATCGGCGGGGTCGGGCGGACGTACGAGGCACGGGTGGTGCTCTTCGACCCCGACAGGGACGTGGCCGTTCTCTATGTACCCGGGCTGGGCGCGCCGGTCCTGAAGTTCGACGACGGCGCCGCGCGCGGCGACTCGGCGGTCGTGGCCGGCTATCCGCAGGACGGCGACCTCGACCTCCAGGCGGCGACGGTCGCGAACCGGGTGCGGGCGACCGGCCAGAACATCTACGGCGACGCCACGGTGACCCGCGAGATCTACTCGATCCGCTCGACCGTCCGCCCCGGCAACTCCGGCGGCCCGCTGCTGACGACCGACGGCCGCGTCTACGGCGTGGTCTTCGCCCGCTCGACGTCCGACAACGAGACGGGTTACGTCCTGACGGCGGCGGAGGTCGCGTCCGACGCCCGGCGCGCGGCGGACACGACGGCGTCGGTGGACACGGGCGACCTGGTCACGTCGTAGCGCGGGCGGATCACAGACTGCACCCCATGAGCACGTCGTCGACGTACTCGCCCTCCAGCAGGAACTCGCCGGGCAGGATCCCCTCGACGACGAACCCCTCGGCCTCGTACAGCTTGCGGGCCGGGGTGTTGTGGCCGAGGACGCGCAGTGTGAGCCGGCGCGCGCGCTGGTTGCGGGCCTCCTCCCGCACCGCCCGCAGCAGCGCCCGTCCGACGCCGGCGCCCCGCGCCTGCTCGGCGACGACGAGCCCCTGGATCTGCCGGACGTGGGCGTTGCAGACGAGCGGCGTGGGACGGGCCAGGCGGATGTAGCCGACGACCTCCCCTTCGAGCTCCGCGACCAGATGGTCCCGGGGCCCGAACCGCTCGTTGTAGAAGGGCTCGTACGGCGGTTGGGGGCGCGGCTGCACGGAGTGCAGCGGGGACCAGGTGACACGGTCGAGGCGCCCCAGCGTCTCCTCGTCGCCGAGGGTTGCGTGGCGTATGAACGGAACCGGCATGACGGCCACCTTATGAGTCCCCCGAGCAGAATGGGCCCATGGAACGTTCCCGAATCGCGGTGGCCGGTGCGTCCGGGCTCATCGGCGGCGCCCTGGTGCGGTCCCTGACCGCGGACGGGCACGAGGTGCTGCGGCTGGTGCGCCGGGCACCCCGGGCGAAGGACGAGGTCCACTGGGACCCGGAGGGCGGGCGCGTGGATCCTGCCGTGCTCGCCGGGTGCGACGCGGTGGTGAACCTCGCGGGCGCCGGTGTGGGCGACCGCCGCTGGACGGACGCGTACAAGAGGCGGATCCGGAGCAGCCGGGTGCTCGGCACCGCCGCGCTGGCCGGGGCGATCGCAGCGCTGGACGAGAAGCCGCGGGTGTTCGTGAACGGCAGCGCGATGGGCTACTACGGCGAGACCGGCGACCGGGCGGTCGACGAGAGCGCACCGCCCGGGACGGGGTTCCTGCCGGAGCTGTGCGTGGAGTGGGAGGGCGCCGCGGCCCCCGCGCAGGAGGCGGGCGTACGGACCGTGTTCACCCGGACGGGTCTTGTGGTGGCCCGCGGCGGCGGCGCCTGGGGCCGGCTGTTCCCGCTGTTCAAGGCGGGCCTCGGCGGGCGCATGGGCGACGGCCGCCAGTACTGGTCGTACATCGCGCTGCACGACGAGGTGGCCGCGATCCGCCATCTCATCGACACCGACGCCCTGTCCGGACCGTTCAACCTCACCGCCCCGACCCCGCTCACCAACCGTGAGATCACCGCAGCCATGGGCCGCGTACTGCACCGCCCGACGCTGTTCCCCGTACCCGCCCCCGTACTGCGAACCGCGCTCGGCGAA
>NZ_JBIAUY010000001.1:98645-445620 GCF_042893475.1 Streptomyces sp. NPDC001604
CGAAATGGCCGGGGACGTCCTCGGCAGCGCACGCGTACTACCGAAACGACTCCTGGAGTCCGGCTTCACCTTCACGTTCCCGGACATCGAAGGAGCCCTCACGGCCGCACTCGCGGAACCATAGGCCCGAGGCGCCCCAAGATCACCACGGCCATGGACAACGTGCTGCGCCGGCGGACGCTGATCCCGTGCTCGCGAACCGTCCTCGGCGAAATGGCCGGGGACGTCCTCGGCAGCGCACGCGTACTACCGAAACGACTCCTGGAGTCCGGCTTCACCTTCACGTTCCCGGACATCGAAGGAGCACTCACGGCCGCACTCGCGGAGCCGTAGGGCTCAGGCGGTCCGGGGGCGCAAGAAAGAAGGGGGGACCGTATGCGACCGTTGTGCGACCGTGCTCTGTTCATGCGCGACTGCACTTGACCGATCGCGGCCCTAACCTCGACCCGAACTCGGGTATCCCTGGAGCCAGTTGGGGGCATGACGTCTCCACCGGCCGCGCAACCTCGAGGAGGGGCACGTGCTTGAGCCCGCGTACCAGGCGGACGTCGTGATCGTGGGAGCCGGGGTTGCCGGACTCTCCGCCGCGCATCGGCTGACCAGCGCAGGAGTGACGACCGCGGTTCTGGAGGCCGCCCCTTGCGTGGGGGGCCGCATGTCGACGGAGAAGGTCGACGGATTCCGGCTCGACCGGATCGGCCAGCTGCTGTCCACGGCATATCCCGAGCTACGGCTCACCCCGGGGCTGGACGCGCTCGCGCTGCGCCCGTTCGCGCCCGGCGTCCTGCTGCACAGCGACGGACGCCACCATCACGCGGGCGCCCCGGCGGCCGCGGGGGGCGCAAGGGGCGCACTCCATGCGGTACGCGCCCTGGCGAGCGCCCCCGCCAAGAACGCCCCCCGGACCACTGCCCCGCTCGGCACCGCAGTGGACCAGGCCCGCCTCGGCAACGCCCTGTCCCGGCTCGCCACGATCCCCATCGAACGCCTGCTGTCGCGACCGGAGTTGCCCGCCGCCCAGGCCCTCACGGCCCGCGGTGTCCCCGCCCGCACGATCGACGGCTTCCTGCGCCCGCTGCTGGCCGCCCTGCTCTGCGACCCGGACCTGACCACCTCCAGCCGGTGCGCCGACCTCGCGCTGCGCGCCTTCGCCTGCGGGCGCCTGTGTCTGCCGGAGGGCGGCGCCGAGCTGCTCCCGGAGCTGCTCGCCCGAGCGCTGCCGCCCGGCACGGTCCACACCGGCGTCCGCGTCACCTCGGTCTCGACCAGCGCGGTCACGACCGCCGAACACGGCGAGATCCGCTGTCGAGCCGTACTCCTCGCGACGGACGCCCGCGCCGCAGCCGACCTGCTCCCCGGCCTGCGCGTACCGGACTTCCACCCGCTGACGGTCCTTCACCACACCACGGACGAGCCCCCGACCACAGGCGCCTCCCTCCTCCTGGACGCCGACCGCAGCGGCCCGGTCGCCCACACCGCGATCGTCAGCGCGGTGGACCCCAGCCGCGCCCCCGCGGGCCGCGCCCTCATCTCCACCACGGTCCTCGGCCCACCCCCGCCCGAACTGGACACCGCCGTACGCATGCACCTCTCCCGCCTCTACGGCACCTCGACCACACGCTGGGAGACGCTGGCCGTCCACCACACCCCGGAGGCCGTCCCCGCCATGCGCCCACCGCACGATCTCCGGCGCCCCGTAAGGCTGCTGGCAGGCCTGTACGTCTGCGGCGACCACCGGGACACCAGCACGGTGCAGGGAGCCCTGCACTCGGCCCACAGGGCCTCCACAGCCATCCTCACGGACCTCGGGGCGGCGGGCTCGATGCACAGGGCGGACCCACCCAGCAGCGCGGTCAAACAGGCAGCGTGAGCAACCGCGCCCCCAAAGGGGCGCGGGGAACTGCGCGAGAAACCACGACGATCGCCGCACGAGACATACAGCGCTCGGAGTTACGGCGAACAGTCACCCCAGCGCCGCGACCTTGTCGCGATACCCCCGCACAGGCGCCGCATCCTTATAGGGCTCCAACCGCCTTTCAAATTCCCGGACATACTCAACAGCACGGACAGACCGCATTTCCGCCGCAGCACTCGCCGCCTCAGCCCCCAGCGCACAGGCCTGATCCAGCTCCCCCAGCCCAAGCCTCGCAGAGGCCAGCACCACCCGGCAGAACAGCCGACTCCGCGCATACGCAGGCGCACGCAACTGCAGTGACCGCTCCGCATGCTGCGCAGCCGCACGGAACTGCTGCAGATCCCGGTGCGCATGCCCGAACTCGTCGGCAAGCTGCGCCTCGTCGAAGAACCGCGCCCAGTAGGGCACCTCGTCACCGGATCGTGCGGCCTCCAGGGCCCGCTCCGCCCGCACCAGCGAGGCGGTGCAGTTGCGCACCTCGCCGAGCACCCCGTGCCCGCGTGCCTCGGCCGAGTGCAGCAGCGCCTGCACCACCGGCGGGGCGGTGGTCCCGACACCCTGCTGGGCGACCCGCGCCAGCTGCACGGCCTCCCGCCCATGGCCGAGATAGACGGCCTGCCGGCTCATGGTGACGAGCACGTACGAGCCGTACGCCCGGTCCCCGGCCGCCTGGGAGAGCCGCAGCGCCTGCACGAAGTACCGCTGCGCGAGCCCGTGTGCGGCGATGTCGTACGACGTCCAGCCGGCGAGCCGGGTCAGGTCGGCGGCCGCGCCGAACAGCCGGCGGCCCGTCTGCTCGCCGTAGGTGCCGCGCAGCATCGGCTCGCACTCGTGCTCCAGGTAGCGCACCAGGGCCTGGCGGGCGTGGCCGCCGCCGTACTTGTCGTCGAGGGTGCGGAACAGTTCGCCGACCGAGCGGAGTGCGGCGATGTCGCCGGCGGTGACCTTCTGGCCGGGGCCGCGTTCGGCCTGGCCGCGCTGGCGGGGCACCACCGGGCGGCCCTGGGCGGGGACCCGGGCGGGCTGTTCGCCCCGGGCGACCTTGTCGTCGGCGCGGCCGATCAGCCAGTCCCGGCTGGGCACGACCAGGCCGGCGGGCGTGAACGCGATCTTGCGGAGTTCGGCGTGCGAACCGGAGTCCTTGCGCCACAGGCCGCCGACGATGTCGACGGCCTCCTCGGGGGTCGCGGCGAACTCGAGCCCGGCGTACACCGGCGCGCAGGCGTCGAGGCCGAGGTCCTGGGCGGTGAGGCGGCGGCCGAGGCGGCGGGTGAAGACCTCGGCGATCAGGGCGGGAGTGGTGCCGCGGGGCTGCTGCCCGCGCAGCCAGCGGGTGACCGACGTCTTGTCGTATCTGAGATCAAGCCCGTGTTCGAGGCCGAGCTGGTCGACTCGGCGGGCGAGACCCGCGTTGGAGAACCCGGCTTCTGCGATGAGCGCGGCGAGCTGGCGGTTGGGAGTGCGCTGCGCGGGTCGTTCCGTCATCTGCGGTGCGGTCTCCTGCCTTTCGGGCTACCGGGACCTCTGTCGGCCCCGTGTGCCCGGATTGCCTGTGAGCAGCCCTTATGGCCTCTGTGAACGGCGCGAATGTAGCGGAGAGTGAGCAGGTGGTCGCACATTTCGACCCTCGTTCATCCGATCGTGTGAGGATTGGCCCCAGGGCTGACGTGAGACGGTCGGTCGTACAGTGGCGTAGGCGCGTTTCGTGCCTTACGACCTTCTAGGGAGGCGCTTGCCGTGAGTGAGCTGCGGTTCGTCCGCATGGGATTCGGTGCCGAGGCCGTCGAGTACCAGACGGCGTGGGACGAGCAACGCCGGGTGCACGCGGCGCGCTTCGCCGACGAGATCCCCGACACCGTGCTGCTCCTGGAGCACCCGCCGGTGTACACGGCGGGCCGCCGCACGGCGGACAGCGAACGCCCCCTGGACGGCACCCCCGTCATCGACGTGGACCGCGGCGGCAAGATCACCTGGCACGGCCCGGGCCAGCTGGTCGGCTACCCCATCCAGAAGCTCCCTCGCCCGGTGGACGTGGTGGCCCATGTACGGCGCCTGGAGGAGGCCCTGATCCGCACCTGCGCGGAGTTCGGGGTGGAGACCACGCGGGTCGAGGGCCGCAGCGGGGTGTGGGTCCTCGGCGACCCGGTCGAGCAGCGTCCGTCGCTCGGCGGGCTGTCCCTGGACTTCGACCCCCGCCTGCACGACGAGGAGTTCGACCCGCGGATGAACGGCCCGGAGTACGCCCCGTCCAACGCCGGCCAGCGCCGCGAGGACCGCAAGATCGCGGCCATCGGCATCCGCGTGGCCAAGGGCGTCACGATGCACGGCTTCGCGCTGAACGTGAACCCGGACAACCGGTGGTTCGACCGCATCATCCCGTGCGGCATCCGCGACGCGGGCGTCGCCTCCCTCGCCGGTGAACTGGGCCGCGACGTGACGATCGCGGAAGTGCTGCCGGTCGTGGAGCGGCACCTGAGGGACGTACTGGAGAACGCGGACCTCAGGCCGAGGGTGATCGAGAAGACACCGGCCGCCTGAAGACCGCCGAAAGCTTTCAAATCAACGGGCGTACCCTTGAGCACGCCGAAGAATCAACGCTAGGGAGCCGGTCGTGTCCGCAGTCGCACCCGACGGACGCAAGATGCTGCGCCTGGAGGTCCGCAACAGCCAGACCCCCATCGAGCGCAAGCCCGAGTGGATCAAGACCCGGGCGAAAATGGGCCCCGAGTACACGAAGATGCAGAACCTCGTGAAGAGCGAGGGCCTGCACACGGTCTGCCAGGAAGCCGGCTGCCCGAACATCTACGAGTGCTGGGAGGACCGCGAGGCGACCTTCCTCATCGGCGGCGACCAGTGCACCCGGCGCTGCGACTTCTGCCAGATCGACACCGGCAAGCCCGAGGCGCTCGACCGTGACGAGCCGCGCCGCGTCGGCGAGTCCGTGGTCACGATGGACCTGAACTACGCCACCATCACCGGCGTCGCCCGCGACGACCTGGAGGACGGCGGCGCCTGGCTGTACGCCGAGACGGTCCGCCAGATCCACCAGCAGACCGCGGGCCGCGAGGCCGGGCGGACGAAGGTCGAACTGCTCGCCCCCGACTTCAACGCGATCCCCGAGCAGCTCGAAGAGGTCTTCTCCTCCCGCCCCGAGGTCTTCGCGCACAACGTGGAGACCGTTCCCCGGATCTTCAAGCGCATCCGCCCCGGCTTCCGCTACGACCGCTCGCTGAAGGTCATCACGGCCGCCCGCGACCACGGGCTCGTCACCAAGTCGAACCTGATCCTCGGCATGGGCGAGACCCGCGAGGAGGTCAGCGACGCACTGAGGCAGCTGCACGAGGCGGGCTGCGAACTGGTCACCATCACCCAGTACTTGAGGCCCTCCGTGCGCCACCACCCCGTGGAGCGCTGGGTGAAGCCGCACGAGTTCGTGGAACTGAAGGAGGAGGCCGAGCAGATCGGCTTCTCCGGCGTGATGTCCGGCCCGTTGGTCCGGTCGTCCTACCGGGCCGGCCGGCTGTACCAGATGGCCGTCGAGAAGCGCGGTTCCTACGTCGCTTCACAGGCCGTCTGACGGTCGCACGCCCCCTCGCCCGATGGCACGGAGTGCCACTACTCCGTGTGAATCTGGGCACAAGAAACTACCCGCCAGTAACGGCCGATTCGACGCGGTCCTGACAGTCCTCGCAGATGAGGGCACATGTCAGGGCCGCGTCGGTGTTTGCGCTCGTCGCATCAAGGCTTCATGGGTGTTTGACCGGTCGGTCACGCCCTGGTAACACCAATCAGTGACGCTGGACTCACGCCACGTACACCCGCCCCAGTGCCCGTATCCCGAGGGGGGACCTCAACTATGCAGGCCGCGCCGGTTCGCGCCAACGCCATCCCGTCATTCACCACTGCACTGCGTGCCGTCGAGTCGCTGCTCATGAGCAGCGGTCAGCGCACCGCCCGTCGCAATGCCTGGACCTCCGTCCTGGAGGACCGCCGCCGCGCCAAGGACCGGGTCGAGGCCCAGCGCGTCATGGAACAGACCACCCTCGTACGTCCCTGAATCCCACCCTCCGGACAGTGCCGTCGTACGGCGCTCCCGGGGCCACGTAGACTTCGTGGCATGGCGAGGAAGGAACCTGCAGCGGACGCTGCGAATCCCGGGCGACTGAAGCAGATCGCTCTGACCTACAAGATGACCCGCAAGGCCGACAAGAAGATCGGTCTTGTACTCGCGGCTGTAGGCATCGGCATCTTCGGTGTTTTCCTCGCGATCGGTTTCTTGATCGGTCACCCCATCTATCTCGGCATCCTGGGCCTGCTGCTCGCCTTCCTCGGAACGGCGATCGTGTTCGGGCGCCGGGCCGAGCGGGCGGCCTTCGGGCAGATGGAGGGCCAGCCGGGCGCGGCCGCGGCGGTCCTGGACAACATCGGCCGGGGCTGGACGACGACGCCCGCGGTGGCGATGAACCGCAGTCAGGACGTGGTGCACCGGGCCGTCGGCAAGGCCGGCATCGTCCTGGTCGCCGAGGGCAACCCGAACCGGGTGAAGAGCCTGCTGGCCGCCGAGAAGAAGAAGATGAACCGCATCGTGGCGGACGTACCGGTGCACGACGTCATCGTCGGCACGGGCGAGGGGCAGGTCCCGCTGAAGAAGCTGCGGACCACGATGCTGAAGCTGCCGCGGGTGCTCACCGGGCCGCAGGTGACGGCCACCAATGACCGGCTGCGGGCGATGGGTGACCTGATGAGCAACATGCCGTTGCCGAAGGGGCCCATGCCCAAGGGCATGAAGCTGCCCAGGGGTGGGCCGAAGGCCCGCTGAGTTTCCTGGTACGACGATGGGGGCGCCCGGAGTGATCCGGGCGCCCCCATCGTCGTACCAGCGTCAGATCCGCACCTCGACGGTGCGGGCCAGGCGGTCGTGGAGGCCCCTGCCGTCTCGGTCCCAGATCAGGGCCGGGATCGCGATGCACAGGAGGGCCGTGCGGAGGGTGGCGCGGAGGGGGCTCGGGCGGCCGGTGTCCAGGGCGACCACGCGGAGGCCGAAGAGGCGCTTACCGGGAGTGAAGCCGACCGTGCCGACGGTCAGGACGCCGAGCAGGAAGAAGATGAGCAGGGCCCAGTTGCCGGTCGCCTGGTTGTAGCCGTGCGTGACCAGACCGTATGCGATCAAGAGGCACAGCCCCCAGTCGACGAGAAGGGCGCCGAACCGGCGGCCCGGGCGGGCGACGGAGCCCGGCCCCTCCTCCGGCAGACCGAGCTGCTCGCCGCGGTATCCGAAGTCGACACCGGCTTCCTCTGCGGCCGCGCGGGGGCCCGAGAGCCATGAGCCGATTGCATCCCTGTTGTCCACGCGTCCACGGTACTGCGCCCGTTTCGCGATACGGACAGGTGGGGGTAGAGCGGACCCGCTCCGGTTAACTTGTGCGAAACAAATGGGTCACGCCCGAGAAATCACCCGTCCCTAGTGTCGGGGACAGCGTGTGCCACCGCACTGGCCGCACGAACGAACTACCACCCCGGCGAGGCGGTCGGGAGTAGGAGGAGCTGGATGTTCCAGAACGCCGACGAGGCCAAGAAGTTCATCGCGGACGAGGACGTCAAGTTCATCGACGTCCGCTTCTGCGACCTGCCCGGTGTGATGCAGCACTTCACGGTGCCGGCAGAGGCCTTCGACCCGGCCGAGGAGCTGGCCTTCGACGGCTCCTCGATCCGCGGCTTCCAGGCCATCCACGAGTCCGACATGGCGCTCCGCGCCGACCTGTCCACCGCGCGCGTCGACCCCTTCCGCCGCGACAAGACGGTCAACATCAACTTCTTCATCCACGACCCGATCACGGGCGAGCAGTACTCCCGTGACCCGCGCAACGTGGCGAAGAAGGCGGAGGCCTACCTGGCGTCCACCGGTATCGCCGACACCGCGTACTTCGGCCCCGAGGCCGAGTTCTACGTCTTCGACAGCGTGCGCTTCCAGACCTCCGCGAACGAGGCCTTCTACCACATCGACTCCGAGGCCGGCGCCTGGAACACCGGTGCCCTCGAGGACAACCGTGGTTACAAGGTCCGTTACAAGGGCGGCTACTTCCCGACCCCGCCGGTCGACCACTTCGCCGACCTGCGTGCCGAGATCTCCCTGGAGCTGAACAAGGCCGGGCTGAACGTGGAGCGCCAGCACCACGAGGTGGGCACCGCCGGCCAGGCCGAGATCAACTACAAGTTCAACACGCTGCTCGCCGCGGCCGACGACCTCCAGCTCTTCAAGTACATCGTGAAGAACGTCGCCTGGCGCAACGGCAAGACCGCGACCTTCATGCCGAAGCCGATCTTCGGTGACAACGGCTCGGGCATGCACGTCCACCAGTCGCTGTGGGCCAACGGCGACCCGCTGTTCTACGACGAGGCCGGCTACGCGGGCCTGTCGGACACCGCCCGCTACTACATCGGCGGCATCCTCAAGCACGCCCCGTCGCTGCTCGCCTTCACCAACCCGACGGTGAACTCCTACCACCGTCTGGTGCCGGGCTTCGAGGCGCCGGTCAACCTGGTGTACTCGCAGCGCAACCGCTCCGCGGCCATGCGTATCCCGATCACGGGCTCCAACCCGAAGGCCAAGCGCGTCGAGTTCCGTGCGCCCGACTCCTCCGGCAACCCGTACCTGGCCTTCTCGGCCCTGCTGCTCGCGGGTCTGGACGGCATCAAGAACAAGATCGAGCCCGCCGAGCCGATCGACAAGGACCTCTACGAGCTGGCCCCCGAGGAGCACGCGGGCGTCCCGCAGGTCCCGACCTCGCTCCCGGCGGTCCTCGACTCCCTCGAGGCCGACCACGAGTTCCTGCTCGCCGGTGACGTCTTCACGTCCGACCTGATCGAGACGTGGATCGACTACAAGCGCGCGAACGAGATCGCTCCGCTGCAGCTGCGTCCGCACCCGCACGAGTTCGAGCTGTACTTCGACGTGTGATCGACGCCTGTCCCAGGCACTGCGCCCGCGCCCCCGTTGTCGTACGACAGCGGGGGCGCGGGCGTATGTTCTATTCTGCCTCTGCCGATGACATGACACGGGGGTGGACGGGATGCCGGAGCACGAACACGACGACCAGGAGCGGGAGTTCGACCTGCGGTGGGCGGACGACGCGGAGCACAAGGAGCCTTCGGCACGGGCCCGGATGCTCGCCGCGCGGTGGAGGGAGAACCCGCCGGAGCCGCAGCCGTTCCGCGCGGATCCCGAGCCGGTGGCGCCGCGCCGCTCCTCGTGGGTGTCGACGGCGATCGTGCTGGGCAGTGTCGCCGCGATCATCCTGCTGCTGGGGTACGCACAGTTCCGGGCGCCGTACTAGAGGCCCCTCACAGGGACCTTTTGCGGCTCCTAGAGCCGTTCGGAACCACTTCATGGCAGTGGCCGGGTGCACACTGGCAGTGGGACGAGTGCCTGACTGCGGGGTGATGGCAGATGCAGAGCCGCTTCCGGAGCGACCGGCGGTTGACCGTGCGGATGACGGTCACGATGTTCCTGCTCGGGTTGCTGTACGTGGCGTTCGTCGCCGCGTTGATCGTGTTGCTGAAGTCGTGGCTGCTGGTCGTGGTGCTGGTGGCGGCGATGTTCGTTGCGCAGTTCTGGTTCTCCGACCGGATCGCGATGTTCGCCATGCGCGGGCGGGTCGTGGAGCGCGAGGAGTATCCCGAGCTGCACGCGGTGGTCGACCGGCTGTGCGCGATCGCGGACATGCCCAAGCCGGTGGTGGCGGTGTCCGAGATGGACATGCCGAACGCGTTCGCGACCGGGCGCAATCCCGACCATGCGGTGGTGTGTGTGACGACCGGGCTGCTGCGGCGGCTGGAGCCCGCGGAGCTCGAGGGCGTGCTCGCGCACGAGCTGTCGCACGTGGCGCACAAGGACGTCGCCGTGATCACGATAGCGTCGTTCCTCGGCGTGATCGCGGGCCTGATCGTACGGTTCGCCTTCTACTCGCAGCTGTTCGGCGGAGGGCGCCGGGACCAGAACACCGCTGCCGTCTTCGCCGCGGTGATGGGTGTGTCGGCGGCCGTGTACGCGATCAGTTTCCTGCTGATCAGGGCGCTGTCGAGGTACCGGGAGCTGGCCGCGGACCGGGCGGCGGCGCTGCTCACCGGGCGGCCCTCGGCGCTGGCCTCCGCGCTGACCAAGGTCTCCGGCGACATCGCACGGATCCCGACCAAGGACCTGCGGACGGCGCAGGCCTTCAACGCCTTCTACTTCACCCCCGCGGCCGGCAAGGAGCCCGGCATCGAGCGGTTCTTCTCCACGCATCCGAGCCTGGAGCAGCGGCTCGACCAACTGGGGCGGATCTCCGCCGAGTTGGGTGAGGCGGCAACACCCGGAAAGGGGTGACATGGGGCTCCTGGACATTCTGCTCGGCCGTACGAAACCGGTCCTGCCCGATCTCGATCAGCTCTTCGCGCTGCCGTCGGCGGCCGTGACCCTCGAGGCCGCGGCCGGTTTCACGCCGACCGGCACGGGTGCGGTGTGCTTTGCCACGGTCGAGGGCGGGGCCTTCGAGCAGACGCACCGGGAGGTCCAGGCCCTCCTTGACGCGGATGCCGACCGGGAAGGACCCCCGGTGGAGCTCAGCCAGGACGGGTACGGCTACTCCTGGCTGGTCTCACGCCGCTCCCCGGGCCAGCTGTCCGAGCTGGTCAACGATCTGCACGCGGTGAACAGCTCGATGGAGGTCAACGGCTTCGGGCCGCAACTGCTGTGCTCCCTGGCCGGTTTCCAGGGCGAGGGGGGCCGGCGGCTCGCGCTGGTCTATCTCTACAAGCGCGGCACGTTCTACCCGTTCGCGCCGCTGCCCGGCGGTGGGCAGCGGCGCGACAACGCGCTGGAACTGCAGGTGAAGGCGGCGCTCGCCGACGACCTGCGGATGGAGCAGGACCTGAGCCGCTGGTTCCCGGTGTGGGGTGCGCCGGGACTGTGACCGGCGCCTGTCAGCAGGTCGGTTCGTCTCACTTGCTCTTCTCGCGCTGCTGGCGGCGCGACTCCAGGGGGCGCTCGCGAGCGTAGCGGCGCTCCCACTTGGCCTGCATGTCACGGCGCTTGCGGTAGGCCTGGTACGTGGCCGGCATCGACCCCGACGAGGAGCCCCCCGACGACTGCGAGGACTGCGAGGCGGAGCCGCCCTTGGTGCCGCTGCGCCCGTACTGCGTGTACAGGAAGAGTACGGCGGCCGCGGCCAGCCACCAGACGTGGTTTCCGAATCCTAAAAGCACCAGGACGGCGGTCCCGGCTATGACGATGGTGCCCATGACGGGCCTCCGTGTGGGCGTGGATGAGTGAGCGGTGATGGTTTTTCCGTCCCGGCGGGGCGCTGGGGGATGGGCGCCCGTCCGGCGGTGCGTAGAGAGTAGCCCCGAGTCCGCAGGGTGATGCCTGTCCTGCGGCAAGCGGTGGTGGGCAGCTCCGCAATGCATGTCCAGCGTAGGGAGACGGTCACCGGGCGTGCATCCGGTTTTCCGGCTGCCTCGGCGTTCAGTCCGGCTGCAGGTCCAGCTTCCGTTCCACCACCTCGCGGGCCACCTCCGTCAGACGGCGGCGGTGCGAGCGGGCGTGGGAGCGCAGAACGCGGAAGGCCTCGTCGACGGTGATGGAGTGCCGGGCGGCGAGCGTGCCCTTGGCCTGTTCGATGACGATACGGCTGGTCAGCGCCTGGCCCAGTTGGTCGGCCAGGGCCCGGCTCTCGCGCAGCCGGCGCTCCCGTTGCAGGGTCCAGCCGGCGGCGTCGGCGAGGGACTGGCCCAGCGCCAGGAGGTCGGGGTGCAGCGGTGTGCCGCCGCGGCCCAGCAGCACCAGGGCGCCCAGGGTGTCCTCGCCGGCGCGCAGGGGCAGCGCGGCGACCCGGTCGTAGCCCAGTTCCACCGCGTGGGCCGTGTAGCGCGGCCAGTCCCGGCGGGCCCGGTCGCCGTCCAGGGCGGTGTCCGGCACCGGGAGGCCGGTGCGGCGGGCTTCCGACCCCGGCCCCTCGCCCCAGGTGGCGGCGGAGCGCGCCAGGTGCAGCAGTTCCTTGCCGGTGCCGGCCACCTCGGGACCGCAGGAGTCGTCGGGTGCGTACAGCACGACCGCGGCGCAGTCGCCGAGCAGTTCAGTTCCGTGCGCGGCGAGGGCCGCGAGGAGCCCCGTCGGATCGGAGGCCTCCGTGACCGGGCTGGCGGCCAGGTCGACGAACGCCTGTGCCAGCTGCTGCCGCGACGGGGATACCGTGCTCATCAGCTTCCCTTCGTCTCCCGTCGTCTCCCGGAACCGGTCGCGGCTCGGGTTCCGCAGTCTTCCCTGTCGACGCCCGGCTGCCACCCGTTTCAGGCAAGTCGCAGCTCGCCCCGCACGATGCGTTCCGCGACGGCGTGCGCGGAGACGCCCTCGGTGAAGGCACGTGCCTTGATCAGTTCCAGTGCGTCACTCACCGAGCAGTCGAGCTGGACGGAGACCATGCCGGCGGCCTGGTGCACCAGGGCGCGCAGGTCAGTGCCGCCGTACAGTTCGGGGTCACCGGCCGGGTTGAGGATCATGGTGCGGGTCAGGACCTCGGCGACCTCCGCGAAGGTCTGCGAGCCGGTCACTCGGGAGGCGGCGTCGAAGACGGTGAGGGCACCGACACAGGTGCCCTCCATGCTGAGCGGTACGGCCGTCACCTCCTCGATGCCGAGTTCGCTGACTGCCGGCCCGTAGCCGGGCCAGCGGTCGGTCATTCCCGAGCCGGTCGCCGTCACCGCCCGGACCTGCCTGGTCGCGTCCCGGGCCGGGCCCTCACCGAGCAGGAACTCCAACTCCTGTGCGGCACGGGAGGGCTCGTCGGAGGCGGCGAGCGAAAGCTGGTCGAAGGTGGCTCCGACCAGCGTGAGGGCGGCGCTCCGGGTGCCGCAGGCTGCCGCGACACCCGTCATGAACAGCGGCCGCGGAGTGCTCGTGGCGCCTGCCCAGCCCGCGAGCCGGGCCGCGTAGCTCTCGTGGAGCCGGGCCGCGGACCGATGGCAGGACGCGGTCGAGCGGTGGACTGCGGCCATCCGCAGGTGCGTGTCCCTGCGCACTTCGCTGACCGCCTGCTCGGCGAGGGCCTCCTGCCTTTCGGCGCTCCTGGTCTCCTGCGCGGAACGTGCACGCGCCGTAGCGGCTCTCCGCTCCGCGGAAGCCATGGGGTCCTGGGACCCGCCGACAGTGGCCATACCGGAAGCGTACGCCCCGCTCGCTCACCCGGGGCCGTTCGCCCGGCCTTCTTCCATCAGCAGCACGACACCGCCGTTGTGGGCGTCGAAGGGGCTGCACTGCACCAGGCAGGTGATGGCCCTGCCCAGACGGTTGACGGACGGCACGGGCAGCGGGTCTCCCCGCCGGCCGCTGTCGACGCAGTTCTGGATGATCTCGCGCAGCTTCTCGGTGGGCAGACCGAAGTCGAGACCGAAGAAGGGCTGGTCGATGACTTCGTCGGGACGCAGGCCCCACAGGTCCACTGCGCCGCGGTTCCAGCTCTTGACCTTCAGGCCCTGGTCCAGGACGACGACTCCGGCGGCGATGGAGGTCAGCACGGCCTCCAGGAAGGTACGGGCCTCGTCCAGTTCCTCGGTGCGGACCCGCATCTCCTCGTTCATGGTCTCCAGTTCCTCGTTGCCGGACTGGAGTTCCTCGTTGGTGGTCTCCAGTTCCTCGTTCGTGGACTGGAGTTCCTCGTTGGTCGTCTCCAGCTCCTCGATGCTCGACTGGAGCTCCTCGTTGGTCGTCTCCAGCTCCTCATTGGTGGACTGGAGTTCCTCGTACGCCGTCTCCAGGTCCTCGCGTACGCGCTTGATCTCGGCCTTGAGCTGGGTGGTGACCGTGACGTCGGTGAAGGTGATGTTGGTGGCGGCGGTCATTCCGTCGACCCCGTTCAGGGGTTGGACCAGGATGTCGTAGTACTGGACCTCCTCGCCCGTCCGCCGCTCGGCGCCGTTGACGCGAAGGGTGCGGCGTTCGTGCGTGGCCTGTTCGATCAGCGAGCGAAGTTCCACGGGGCGGTAGGAGATCTCCAGATCCTGGAAGGGGCGCCCGATGTCGTTCGCGGTGAGGCCGAACTGCACGCGCGCGTGGCTGTTGATGAGCAGGACGGTGCCGTCGGAGTCGACGGCCACGGCCGCGCTCGGGGTCGAGTCGAGGATGAGGTCGCGCAGCTGCCGGTTTCGGGCGACCGAGTGCAGTTCGCCGCTCAGACCGCTCCTGATCTTCACCGGAGCGGCCTGGTACGGCGCCGTGGCCTCGCTGGGACGGCGCCGGAACACCCGCTGCCGCATGCTCATGACCGAGAACCGCTCGGCGTCGTTGAGCAGCATCTCGGCCTTGCCGAGGAAGAGGAAGCCACCCTCGCCGAGCGCGAAGTGGAAGCGGTCGACGATCTGCGTCTGCGCCTCGACGTTGAAGTACATCAGCGTGTTGCGGCACACGAGCAGGTCGAGGCGGGAGATCGGGGCGTCGCGGGTGATGTCGTGGCGGCCGAAGATGACTCTGCGGCGCAGATCGGGGCGGAATGCGAAGCGTGCGCCGCTCTGCTCGAAGTACTTGTCGCGCAGCTCGGTTTCCAGCGGTGCGAGCGACTTGGCCGAGTACAGACCGGAGCGGGCGTCGCGCAGCGCCTCGTCGTCGACGTCGGTGCCGTAGATCTTGACCCGGTCCAGGGTCTCGTCCAGGCCCAGCGCCTCGGCGAACATGATCGCCAGGGAGTAGGCCTCCTCGCCGCTGGAGCAGCCGGCGCTCCAGACCCGGATCTCGTCGTCGGCGCTGTTCCGGGCGAGCAGTTCGGGCAGTACCTCACGTTGCAGGAAGGTCCAGGCGTCGGGGTCGCGGAAGAAGGACGTGACGTTGATCAGGATGGTGTTGAACAGGGCGTTGAATTCATCCGCATTGGCCTCGAGCCGGTCGCGGTAGTCGGCGTATGTCGCGACGTCGACGTCCGCCATCCGCTTGCGGATGCGGCGGCCCAGGGACGAGCGCTTGTAACCGGTGAAGTCGAATCCACGGGCGTCGCGGAGGAAACCGAGGAGTTGCTCCAGTTCCTCGTCGGTCTCCAGGTCCGGCTGTCGCTCGCCCATTGCTGCCGCCACTTCTCTGCTACTGCTTCTCGGTCCCGACCAAACCGCGGATCACCGCGGCGATCTCCTCCAGAGGTAGCACGAAGTCCACTGTCCCCGTACCCACGGCCGCCTCGGGCATGCCGCTGAACTCGGCGGTGGAGGGATCCTGCACGATCACGGTGCCGCCGCGCGACTTGACCGCGTCCACGCCCATCGCGCCGTCCCGCCCGGTGCCGCTGAGCACACAGGCGATGGCCTTCGGCCCGTAGGCCCCCGCGACGGACTCGAACAGCAGGTCGGCGGAGGGCCTCACGAAGTGCACCAGCTCGCTGTCGGTGAGGGCCAGCCTGCCGCCGGGCCGCACCAGCAGGTGCCGGTCGGGGGGCGCGATGTACACCGTGCCCGGGTGGGTCTGCTCGTGGTCCTCGGCGAGCTTCACGGCCAGCGGTGTACGGCGGCCCAGGACGTCCGCGATGACGGTGCGGTGGCGGGGGTCCAGGTGCTGCACGACCAGTACCGGCACCGGCAGGTCACCGGGGAGGGCGCCGAGCAGGACGACGAGGGCGTTGATGCCACCGGCGGAGGAGGCGGCGACGACGACTTCGAAGCCGTCGGACTGTGGTGCGGAGAACTGCACCTGGCCAGCCTAGGCCCGGATGTCACGCTTCGGGGGCCGCCGCGACCACGCCCGCGGCGATCGCCGCGCCGAGGGCTGCGTGGTCCTTGGCGGTCTGGTCGGCGTAGGCGAGGGCGAAGTCGGCGACGGCCTGCTCGAAGGTGTCGGCGCCGCCGAGATACGCGGCGATGGCGATGCGGTCGCCGGAGCGGGCATGGGCGCGGGCCAGGGCGGTTCCGCAGAGGCGGGCGTATCCGAGCAGATCGGCCGGGCTCATGCCGGCCACGTCCGCGGAGCCCTTCATGTCGCGCAGCTGCCGCCAGTAGAAGGCGCGCCCCTGCGGCCCGCTCATCCACCCCAGGAAGATGTCACTCCCCGCCTGCAGCAGCCGCTGACCTGCGACGACGCGATGCCCAGGGTGAACGTACGGCCCGTGTGGCAGATGTTCCTCCCAGACGGACCTCCGAGCCTCCTTGATCTGCAGGAACAGGGGGTCGCTGTGATCCCGTCCCGTCAGGAGTACGACGAAGCAGCGCAGGCCGACGCTGCCGACGCCGACGACCTTGCGGGCGGCGTCCACGAAGCGGTAGCGGTCCAGGAGCAGACGGCGCTCCTCGGAGAGGGTGGAACGGTAGTCGCTGAAGATCTTGCGCAGGGAGGCCATGTCGGAGGCGCCGGTCGGTTCGAGGAGCGGTGGGTCGTGGATGATCCGGCGGCGCCCGTCGACCACTTCCGTCAGCTTGCCGAGGGCCTGCAGGCTGGTGCGGCGGCGGGCCCGGGTGAGGCTGGAGGCGACCTGTCTGCGGCGGCCGGCGGAGCGGACGAGGGGCAGCAGGCTGTCGGCGTCGATGCGCTCGTACCAGACGGCGAGCTCGCCCCGCCGGGCCAGCCGCCGCATCGCGATCCGATAGGCGGCCACCGCCTCCAGCGTCGCGCGCCGCACCTTGGCCTCGGCGTGCCCGTTCGCCCGCCCGGCCACGGCGACGGATGCGGCGAGCCGCTCGACGTCCCATTCGAAGGGCCCGGGGAAGGTCTCGTCGAAGTCGTTGAGATCGAAGAGAAGCGCCCGCTCCGGGGAGGCGTACAGACCGAAGTTCAGCAGGTGGGCGTCGCCGCACAGCTGCACGGTCAGGCCGGTGTGCGGCCGGGAGGCGAGGTCGGCGGCCATCACGGCGGCCGAACCGCGCAGAAACGCGAACGGCGACGCGGCCATCCGTCCGTACCGGATCGGCAGCAGCTCCGGCAGCCGGTCACGTCCCTGCCGCTCCAGTACGGCAACGGGGTCGGCCCGGTCGACGGGCGGGACCCACCCGGCATGCGCGGAACGTGCCACCCGCCGACGGGCGGCCTTCCCCCGTTCGGCGCGAACGACGGACGTGCTCACGACACCCACCGCGATACACCGCGCCTGCCCATCACGCCTCCGGTGCGGTCGCCCGCCATCGCCTCCTGTTCGCAGTGAAGGCGGGGGCGGGGGCGTGCGCATGCCGGGGGCGGCGATCGGGTGAGGACGCTTGCGCCGACGCCCCGGTTTTCGCGCCCCCGCCGCCCCTACCCGTCCCGTACCTGGGGGCTGCGCCCCCAGACCCCCGCTTTCGGCCTGAACGGCCTCGTCCTCAAACGCCGGACGGGCTGAGAGGGAGGACCCCTCGTTGTCAGTGCACTCGTGCAGGATGAGGGGACGGATGGTGTGACGGGGAGGCCGGAATGGTGCGGTACATCGGGGTGGCGGAGCGGCGGGCGCGGCTTGCGTTGCGGCAGCGGCTGGCTCCGGGGGCGCGGGCGGGCAGTCCGGAGGAGGTCGCCGGCACGCTGGTGGCGCTGCACGGGTCGGACCCGGCGACGGTGCATCTGGCGGTGGGCGCGCGGCTCGTGGACGCGGCGCGGACCGTGGCGGAGACCGAGCGGGCGCTGTACACGGACCGCTCACTGGTGCGGATGCACGGCATGCGGCACACGGTGTTCGTGTTCCCGACCGACCTCACCGCCGTCGTGCACGCCTCGACCGGGCTCACGGTCGCGGGCCGCGAACGGGCCTCGCTGCTCAAGGACATGGCGAAGGCCGGGGCGCCGGACGCGGCCTGGCTGAAGGACGTCGAGGAGTCGGCGTTGGCGGCCCTGGCGCGGCGCGGGCAGGCGACCGCGGCCGAACTAGCCGAGGACGAGCCGCGGTTGAGAGAGCAGTTCGCGTACGCGGCCGGCAAGAGCTACGAGGGCGTGCACACCGTTTCGACCCGGCTGCTGAGGGTGCTGGGCGTGGAGGGCAAGGTCGTACGGGGGCGGCCGCTCGGCTCGTGGACGTCCAGCCAGTTCCGCTGGGCCGTGGCCCCGCTGCACCCCGAACTCGACGTGGCCGAGGCGCAGTCGGTACTGCTCGGCCGCTGGCTCGCGGCATGCGGGCCCGCCACGGAGGCCGATCTGAAGTGGTGGACGGGCTGGAAGGTCACGGACGTCCGGCGTGCGCTGGCGGCGATCGGCGCGCAGGAGGTGTCTCTGGACGAGGGTGTGGGGTACGTCGCCCACGGTGACGTCGAGCCGGTGGCGGGCCCGGACCGGCCTTGGGCGGCGCTGCTGCCCGCGCTGGATCCGACGGCGATGGGGTGGCGCGAGCGGGACTGGTATCTGGCGCCCGAACTGCGGCCGTCGTTGTTCGACTACAGCGGCAACGTGGGGCCGACGGTGTGGTGGAACGGCCGAGTGGTGGGCGGATGGGCTCAGCGTCCCGACGGTGAGATCGTCTGGCGGCTGCTCGACAAGGACGGAGTGGGACGCGAGGCCGAGGCGACGATCGCGGCCGAGGCTGAGCGGTTGCAGGGGTGGGTGGGGGCCACGAAGGTGACACCCCGGTTCCGGACGCCGCTGGAGAAGGAGTTGGCGGGCAAGCTCTGAGCGCCGATCGCGCATCTTCAGCCCGTCCGGCGTCTTTTCAGCCCGTCCGGCGTTTGAGGACGAGGCCCCTTCAGGGCCGAAGCGGGGGTCTGGGGGCGGCAGCCCCCAGCAGACGGCGACGCACGTGCCGGGCACCCCGCAGGCACGGGGCACCCGGCACCACGCTCAACGCGAATACCGCATCAGCGCCCGCACCATGTGGCACGTCGTGTCCGACGGCGGGTGGACGCCGATCAGTTCGGCCGTGCTCCGGATCGTCTCGTTGCGGGCCTGGTTCGGTACGTACACCCCCCTGTCGAGCAGGGCGATGGCGAGCCGCATCGCCTTGAGGCGGCGGTTGTGCGTGACGTACCACTCGCGCGGACGGCCCGGCGGCAGCGGGCGCTTCTCCACGGGGGCGTAGGGCAGGTCGAGCAGGACGGGGTGCTTGGCGGTGGACTGGGTCGGCTTCGGCTTCAGTGCGGCAGCGGGCACAGGCATCCTCCTGTCGCGGTGAGGGTGTGGGAACGAACGGGGGTTTCGGCACCCCCCACACCCTCGAACACTTCTTCTAGTGTACCGCCCGGCACTGACAAAAGGCCCTGGCCACAGCGCCTTTGAGGGGACCTCAGGGGTACCTTTGACCCCATGGAGATCTGGATCAACCCGGCCTGTTCCAAGTGCCGCAGCGCCATCAGCCTGCTCGACGCCGAGGGCGCCGACTACACCGTCCGCCGCTACCTGGAGGACGTACCGAGCGAGGACGAGATCAGGGACGTACTCGACCGTCTCGGCCTCGAACCGTGGGACATCACCCGCACCCAGGAGGCCGACGCCAAGGAGCTCGGGCTGAAGGAGTGGCCGCGGGACGACTCGTCGCGCGCACGGTGGATCAAGGCCCTCGCCGAGCACCCCAAGCTGATCCAGCGCCCGATCATCACCGCCGACGACGGCACCGCGGTGGTCGGCCGCACCGACGAGGCCGTACGGGACGCCCTGTCCCGATAGTGACGACAGGCCCGACAGCAGGGGGCGGGGGCCGACGCTGTGAGCCGACTTCAACTTTCCTGTGACGCAGGTTACTTCAGTGACTCCTGTAACCACTGAGTAACTTCGTTCGGTATCTCGTACATAGCGGCGTACGCTCCCCTACCTCGCAGGAGGCGCGCATGTCGCGTAGGAGAAGTCTCGGTACGAAGAAGAAGATCGCGCTGCTGGTGAGCGCGGCGGCGGTGGCGGGAGGCGGCGCCTTCGTCATGGCGAGCACCTCGAACGCCGCACAGAGCCCTCAGGCCAAGACCCTGTCGGCCGCGGACTCGAACGTCTGCCAGGGGCTCGCCACTGCCCTCGGCAACAACCAGAGGTTCATCGACGGGCAGAAGGCCAACCCCGACGCCCAGTCCGCGGCCCGGATCGCCAACCGCGAGGCGGTCATCGCGCAGATCAAGGTCCAGCAGAAGGCGTCCGGTTGCACCGTTGGGGAGTCGGCTCAGGGCTCCCAGGCGACGCAGCCGGCGCAGAACGCCGGACAGCAGGCCGGCGGTGCGCAGCAGTCCGCGCAGCCCTCGCAGGCGGCCTCGGCACCCGCGGGAAACGCGAACGCGGGTGGTGGCGCTGCCGCCTCGGGCCGACAGGTGTGCAACGGCTCCACCGTCACCCTCTCCGGCGAGGGCGGCGCACCTGCCGCCTCCAGCAACCAGTTCCCGGCGGGGACGACGCTGAAGGTCACCAACCTGGACAACAACAAGTCCACGACGGTGAAGGTCACCTCGGTCTCCGGCAGTTGTGCCCTGCTCAACAACGCGGCCTTCGAACAGGTCCGGGAGCCCGGCAAGTTCCTCATCCGCCACGCACTGATCGAGAAGGTGGGGTGAGACTCAAGGGGTCAAGAACTCCGTGAGGCGGCGGCCGAGGTCGGCGGGTGCTGACTGCGGCAGCGCATGGTGGGAGACGCCGGGGACCACGACCGTCTCCGCGCGCGGCAGCAGCGCATCCGCCTTCGCCGCCATCTCGTACGTGTCACAGGTCCTGCTGTTCCCGGCCAGGAACAGCAGGACCGGCATGTCCAGGCCGCGCAGCGCTTCCGGCGCCGGGCGCGGACCGGTCACCGGCTTCGCGACGGAGGGGAAGCCGGCGGCCGCCTCCTGGAGGCGGAGCCAGTCGGGGTCGAGGGGCACTCCCCCGGTCTCCCACTCCAGCAGGGCACGGACCCGGCGGGGCGAGGGGCGCAGCACCAGCGGCAGGGCGTGCAGGAGATAGGCGGGCCGGTAGCCGGCGAAGCACTGGGTGGGGTCCAGGAGGAAGAGGCGACGTACGCGTGCGCGTGCGTGCAGCGTGCAGTGCAGGGCGATCCAGCCGCCGTACGAGTGCCCGCCCAGGTCCGTCTCCGCCAGGCCGAGGTCGTCCAGGACCGCGTCCAGCCAGGCCACCAGGTCGGCGACCGTACGGGGGTGACGGTCGCCGGCCTCGGTACCGCGGCCCGCGCAGCCGGGGAGGTCGACGGCGAACACGCGGTGGGTACGGGCCAGTTCGCCCGCCTGGGCGTACCAGCCGGCGGAGGTGGCTCCCCCGCCGCCGGGGAGCAGGACGACCGGGGGCGCGTGGAGAGGGCCGCACATGTTGACGTAGGTCGTCCCGAAGGGCGTGGGGACGGTCACCGCCTCGCGCTCGGCGGGCCACTTGGCCATGACCTTGTCGTAGGCGGCGAGGAAGCCGTCCATGTCGTAGGTGCTGCGAGCAGACACCGGAACCCCCTTATTATCTCGTTGAGCGAGATACTCGACGAGCGAGATAATAGTCGGAGGCAGCCCGTGCCGAACCCCCGGGGCCCAGAGATGGAGGTCGTCCATCTGCTGCGTGCGGCGACCGTCGAACTCGCCTTGCACAGCGCCCGGTTCGCGTCCCGCAACGGCATGCACCCCACGGACGTACGCGCCCTGATCGCCCTCATGGACGCCTCCCGCGCGGGTGAGCAGATGTCGGCCGGGCGGCTCGGCACCGCGCTCGGGCTGAACTCGGCGGGGACCACCGCGCTGGTCGACCGGCTGGAGCGGGCCGGACATGTACGGCGGCTCCGTGACCCGCGGGACCGGCGCAAGGTGGTGATCGAGGTGACCGAGCGTGCAGTGGAACTCGGGTGGTCGTCCTTCGGACCGCTGATCGAGCAGACGGTGGAGCTGCTGCAGGGGTACGACGAGCGGGAGCTGGGCGCGATCAAGGGGTTCCTGGCGGGGGTGCGGGACGCGGCCGCGGGGGGTGGCTGACCCTCCGGCCCCCGCACAACCCCATCGCATACGAGCCGCCGTACGACGGGCCGACCGCTCCCGCCGGCCTGGTCGACCTGTCGACTTGCTGTGCACCACCGGCCCTCACACCGTGAATCGCGCCACACCACCGCCAGGTAACACGGGGTTCACACTCGAGCAATGGCCGGGAAATCGCCTGTTGACAGGCTCGCGGGCATCCACCGCGGCGCCTCAGTGCCGCAGCGCCGCAGCACCCGCAAGTGCGTAGACACATCCCCGAAGGAAGTGGCCCGTGACCTTCAAGGCTGAGTACATCTGGATCGACGGCACCCAGCCGACCGCCAAGCTCCGTTCCAAGACGAAGATCATCGCGGGCGAGCCCGCCGGTCTGGACGCGCTGCCGATCTGGGGCTTCGACGGGTCCTCCACGAACCAGGCCGAGGGCCACTCCTCGGACCGTGTCCTCAAGCCGGTCTTCACCTGCCCGGACCCGATCCGCGGCGGCGACGACGTCCTCGTGCTGTGCGAGGTCCTCAACATCGACTTCACGCCGCACGAGTCGAACACCCGCGCAGCGCTGGTCGAGGTCGCCGAGAAGTTCGCCGCGCAGGAGCCGATCTTCGGTATCGAGCAGGAGTACACCTTCTTCCAGGACGGCTACCCGCTGGGCTTCCCCAAGGGCGGCTTCCCGGCCCCGCAGGGCGGCTACTACTGCGGTGTCGGCGCCGACGAGATCTTCGGCCGTGAGATCGTCGAGGCCCACCTGGAGAACTGCCTCGCCGCGGGTCTCGCCATCTCCGGCATCAACGCCGAGGTCATGCCCGGCCAGTGGGAGTTCCAGGTCGGCCCGGTCTCCCCGCTGGAGGTCTCCGACCACCTGTGGGTGGCCCGTTGGCTGCTCTACCGCACCGCCGAGGACTTCGGCGTCGCCGCGACGCTGGACCCGAAGCCGGTGAAGGGCGACTGGAACGGCGCCGGCGCGCACACCAACTTCTCCACCAAGGCGATGCGCGAGGGCTACGACGCGATCATCACCGCCGCCGAGTCGCTGGGCGAGGGCTCCAAGCCGCTCGACCACGTCAAGAACTACGGCGCCGGCATCGACGACCGCCTGACGGGTCTGCACGAGACCGCCCCGTGGAACGAGTACTCCTACGGCGTCTCCAACCGCGGCGCCTCGGTCCGTATCCCGTGGCAGGTCGAGAAGGACGGCAAGGGCTACATCGAGGACCGCCGTCCCAACGCCAACGTCGACCCGTACGTCGTGACGCGGCTGCTCGTCGACACCTGCTGCTCCGCTCTGGAGAAGGCCGGCCAGGTCTGATCCCCGCTTTTTCGGCAAAAGGGGCGCCCGCCGTTCACGGTGGGCGCCCCTTTTGCCGTCCAAGTAGTGAGAGAAGGGTCCTCGTCGGGGCCGGTGTCTGCTTCAATGAGGTCATGGCCAGCTTCAAGAACCACACCGCGACGGGTCGCCATGACCTCGAGCCGTTCTGGCCTTCCCGTCAGCACCACGACTTCGACCGGGTGTGTTGCCGCGCGATGAACGCGCCGGCCCTCTAAAGCCGTACACCCCCGGCCTTCGGCCAGCGCGACACGACGTACGTCCCGGCGAGCCCGACCACGAATCGCGGCCGCCGTCCTCCCAGACGAACTCCTCGCGCGAAAGAGCTGACCTCTCATGGCGACCACTCGTTCTCTCTCCACCGCCACCCTCACCTCCCCCGCCCAGAGCGGCGCCCGGCACCGGCTGCGGGCCGTCGACCGGGACGAGGTCGTGGACGTGACGGACTTCCTGCCGCCGGGCGCCACCTGGCTGCCCGCTCCGCAGCACACCCTGCCGACCCTGCCGGGCCAGCCGCCGATGATCGGCTACCTGGTGCTCGTCCCGGCCGACCAGCAGCCGCCGTTCCTTCCGGTGGCGGTGCCCGACCCCACCGGTGAGGAGCGGGGCAGCGGCAACCCGCTCGTGCGGATCGACTCCGTGCAGCGCACCGCCGAGGTGGACGGGCGCGAACTCGACCTCACCTACCTGGAGTTCGAGCTGCTCGCGCATCTCGTGGCGCATCCGCACCGGGTGCACACCCGCGACCAGCTGGTCACCACGGTATGGGGGTACGGCCATGTGGGCGACGGCCGCACCGTCGACGTCCACATCGCGCGTCTGCGCCGCAAGCTGGGCGCCGAGCACCGCGGGACGATCCAGACGGTACGGCGGGTCGGGTACAAGTACACGCCGCCGACCGGCCGTTGACCGTCCACCGGGCGTTCGTCCTCTGCTGACGGCAGATTGCCGTTCCGTCCCGCGGGCCGACCGGGCAGGCTCACCGGCATGAGACTTCTGGTGCTGGGTGGAACGGAGTTCGCGGGACGGGCCGTCGTCGAGGCGGCCCTGGGGCGCGGCTGGGAGGTGACCGTCCTCAACCGGGGACGGCACCAAGTCCCGTCCGGGGTACGAGCGTTGACCGGTGACCGCACCGCGCCCGACGGCCTCGCCGCCCTCACGGAGGGCGAGTGGGACGCCGTGGTCGACACCTGGTCGGCGGCGCCCCGGGCGGTACACGGCGCGGCACGGCTGCTGCGGGGTCGTGCCGGGCGGTATGTGTATGTGTCGAGCTGCTCGGTGTACGCATGGCCCGCGCCGGCCGGGCACGACGAGAGCGCCCCGCTGGTCGAGGGGGCGGAGCCCGACGCGGATCAGACGGACTACGCGCGGGACAAGCGGGGTGCGGAGATCGCCGCCGTCGAGGCGTTCGGGACGGACCGCTCCGTGCTCGTACGGGCCGGGCTGATCCTCGGTCCGTACGAGAACATCGGGCGGCTGCCGTGGTGGTTGGGGCGGATCGCACGGGGCGGGCCGGTCCTTGCCCCCGGGCCGCGTGAGTTGCCGCTCCAGTACGTCGACGTGCGGGACATGGCCGAGTGGATCCTCGGAGCGGTCGAGCGGGAGTTGAGCGGGCCGTACAACATGGTCAGCGAGCAGGGGCACGCCACCATGGGCAGCCTGCTGGACGCGTGCGTCGCCGTCACCGGGTCGGACGCGGAGCTGCGGTGGATCGACCCCGGGGTCGTCCTCGATGCCGGGATCGCGCCGTGGACCCAGCTGCCGGTGTGGGTGCCGCCGGGCACCGACATGCATGACTCGATGCACAGCGGGGACGTTTCGCGTGCGCTGGCTTCGGGGCTGGTGTGCCGTCCCGTCGGCGAGACGGTGGCCGACACCTGGCGGTGGCTGCAGGGCATCGGCGGTGCGGCGCCGCAGCGCCCTGACCGGCCGCCGGTGGGGCTGGATCCGGAGGTGGAGGCGAAGGTGTTGGGGCAAGGGGTGTAGCTGGCACCACCCCCAGCCCGGGGGGCCTGACCCCGTGACCGCCCCCACCGCGCTCGGTCAGACTCTCTGCCATGAACACCAACACGAAAAGCAGCTCCCTCTCCGCGAGGGTGCGGGCCGTTGCTGTGGCGGCCGGGCGGGGGTTCGTGCTGGCACTGGTGAGCCTTCCCGGAGCGGTTCTGTGGTTCACGCTGGCCCTTGTGTCGATCTCACTCGTACCGATCGGCATCGGGCTCGTCACGACGCCATGGGTGCTGGCGAGGGTGCGGGCGTTCGCCGACCGGCGGCGGGCGCTCGCGGCGCGGTGGTGCGGGGTGCGGATCCCGTCGGCGTACCGGCCGATACCCGAAGGCGCCGGCCCCTGGACGCGAACGTACGCCCTCCTCCGTGACCCGGCGGTCTGGCGCGATCTGCGGTGGCTGCAGGTCGACATGACGGCGGGGTACATCACCGCACTGCTGCCGGCCGTCCTTGTCCTGTACCCCCTGGAGGGCCTCGCGGTGGCGGCCGGGCTGTGGCGGCCGCTCTCCTCGTACGGCGGGTACTGGTACGGCTTCGTGCACGTCACCGACCAGGCCTCCGCGCTCGGCGCCGGTGCCCTGGCCCTCGTGATCCTCGCCTTCGCCTACCGCTACGCCCCGTCCCTGCTGACCACGCACTTCCGGCTCACCCGGTCCGTGCTCGGCGCGAGCCAGGCCGAACTGGCCGAGCGGGTGCAGGTGCTGACCGAGACCCGGAAGGACGCCGTCGACACCTCCGCCGCCGAACTGCGCCGTATCGAGCGGGATCTGCACGACGGGGCGCAGGCGCGGCTGGTGGCCATGGGCATGCACCTGGGCACCATCGAGATGCTCCTCGACAAGGACCCGGCGAAGGCCAGGCAGCTCCTCGCGCAGACCCGGCAGTCCTCCGTGGACGCGCTCGCCGAGCTGCGCGACCTGGTGCGTGGCATCCACCCGCCGGTGCTGGCCGAACGCGGACTCGGCGACGCGGTCAGGGCGTTGGCGCTGCGGCTGTCGCTGCCCACCGAGGTGAACGTCGAGCTGGACGGGCGCGCGGACGCACCGGTGGAGTCGGCCGCGTACTTCGCGGTCAGCGAGGTGCTCACCAACGCGGTCAAGCACTCCGGCGCCGACCGCATCTGGATCGACCTGCATCACAGCGAGGACAAGCTGCGGATCAGCGTCACCGACAACGGCAAGGGCGGCGCGGCGATCGGAGCCGGTTCGGGCCTGGCCGGGGTCGAGCGGCGCCTGGGTACATTCGACGGCGTCCTGGCCGTCAGCTCTCCCGCGGGCGGTCCCACCATGGTCACCATGGAGATCCCGTGCGTGTTGTCCTAGCCGAAGACCTCTTCCTGCTGCGCGACGGCCTGGTACGGCTTCTGGAGGCCTACGACTTCGAGATCGCCGCGGCCGTCGAGTCGGGCCCCGAGCTCGCCCGGGCGCTGGCCGAGCTGGAGCCGGACGTCGCCGTGGTCGACGTACGCCTGCCGCCCACGCACACCGACGAGGGGCTGCAGTGTGCACTGCAGGCCCGCCGGGACAGACCCGGGCTTCCGGTGCTGGTGCTGTCCCAGCACGTGGAGCAGTTGTACGCGCGCGAGCTGCTCGCCGACGGCAGCGGCGGCGTCGGGTATCTGCTGAAGGACCGGGTGTTCGACGCGGACCAGTTCGTGGACGCCGTACGGCGGGTCGCGGCCGGCGGTACGGCCATGGACCCGCAGGTGATCCAGCAGCTGCTGTCGCGGCGGGCCGCCGACGACCGGCCGCTCGCGCGGCTGACGCCCCGGGAGCGGGAGGTGCTGGAACTGATGGCGCAGGGCCGCTCCAACGCGGCGATCGCAGGGCAGCTGGTGGTCACAGAACGGGCCATTGCCAAGCACACCTCCAACATCTTCACCAAACTGGACCTGGAGGTCTCGGACGACGACAACCGTCGCGTCCTGGCGGTTCTCGCCTATCTGGACCGGGACCAGTAAGCGGTTGCTGATTCTGCGTAACTTCCGCTGCTCAGGCGGCGGTTGGGTCGCAAAGGCCCGGTAAACCTCTGATTTGTTTGTGGGGCTGCTGAACACCCCTGGGACCACGCGCGTATGAGTAGGCGCCGCTTCACTCCTGTCGGGCGCCTCGATGCCCCGCCAAGCCCGCAAGGAAGTCAGAGGAGTTCCATGGGACGCAACACACGCAAACGCCGTACGCCGCTGGCCACCAAGGCCATAGCCGCATCGGCGGCCCTAGCGCTCGGTGGGGGCGGGCTGATCTGGGCGAACTTCTACGCCTCGGCACACGAGTCGAACAACTCGGGGATGAACCAGACCAAGGCCGCCGCCGGTCAGGTCGCCACGATCGCCTGCCCCGACGTCCAGCAGAAGCTGACGAACATTCCGGCCCAGGCCCAGCAGGGCGTGGCCACGGAGCTGGCGAACCTCGACAAGCAGATCACCGAGGCCTACGCCCGGCTCGCCTCCACCCGGCAGGCGCAGGCGGGCGACGCGAACTTCGTGCAGAACGCGATCGTCGGCCCTCTCAAGGAGAAGCGCGCCGCGACGCTCAACCGCATCCGCATCGACATCCAGCGGGTGGGCGGCCAGGTCGACGCAGCCGGGCTGCAGGCGCTCGCCGCCTGCACCACGCAGACCGCCAACCAGACCACCGCCGGCGGCCAGCAGAACGGCGGCCAGCAGCAGAACGGCGGCCAGCAGCAAAATGGCGGCCAGCAGCAGAACGGTGGCCAGCAGCAGAACGGCGGCCAGCAGCAGGGCAACGGACAGGCCGGAGCCGGTCAGAACATCGGCGGGCAGGCCGGCAACGGCCCGGTCGCGGCCGACTTCGTGGACATCACCAAGGTCCAGCCGAACGTGGCCGCGAAGCCGCGGGCCAACGGCAACGCCTCGAAGGGCGTCTTCATCACCAAGTGCGGTGTGAACGCCAACAAGAACCACAACACGGACAACGTGATCGTGGCTCCCGGCGTGACCAACGGCGCGCACCACCTGCACGACTACGTCGGCAACCAGAAGGTCGACGCGTTCGCGAACAACAACACGCTGATCGCGGACCAGACCAGCTGCCAGAACCAGGGCGACCTGTCGGCCTACTACTGGCCGGTGGTCCGCATCCAGGACGGCTCGCAGGACTTCGACCAGAACAGGGACGGCGGCGGCAAGGAGGGCAACGTCGGCAAGATCCTGACGCCGGTCCAGGCGCAGATCAAGTACGTCGGCAGCCCGACCAGCAAGGTCACGGCGATGCCGCAGTTCCTGCGCATCATCACCGGTGACGCCAAGACCACGACCAACGGTCTGGCGAACGCCAACGCGCACTGGAGCTGCACCGGCTTCGAGAACAAGGTCCAGCTGACGACGCAGTACCCGATCTGCCCGCAGGGCAGCAACGTGGTGCGCACCTTCGCCTTCCAGTCCTGCTGGGACGGCAAGAACATCGACAGCGCCAACCACCGCACGCATGTCGCCTTCGCCGACGCCAACGGCAACTGCCAGAACGGCTTCAAGGCGATCCCGCAGCTGACGATGCGTCTGGTGTACAAGATCAACCCGCCGGTCCTGCAGAACGGCCAGGTGAAGAACGCCTACGCGGTGGACGGCTTCCCCGAGCAGCTGCACAAGGCGGCCACCGACCACGACGACTTCATCGCGGTCTTCAAGAACAACCTGGCGAACAAGATCGCCAACTGCATCAACAGCGGGCAGCGTTGCCAGTGACGAGGCCCTAGGAAAGCGGGCGGTGGGAATCTCCCACCGCCCGCTTTTCGTATGTGGCGCGAAGCTCAGCCGCTGTGGCCGGAGTGCGCGCTGTGGTTGGTGCCGATCTCCTCGTCGCCGCCCAGGGTGTGCTGCAGCGCCTTGACCACCTTGTCCTCACCGACGGCGACCCACTTGCGGCCGACGAGGTAGAACCCGCCGTAGTCCTTCGCGTCGTTGATCCACTCGCGCTGGCCGCGGTCGGTGGCGAAGGTGGCGAAGACGAACTTGCCGTCGGAGGTCTTGCAGATGGCCTGGCGGACCTCGTCGGAGTCGATCTGCATGTCCGGCTTGCACTTCACCTTGGCGGCCAGGCTCTCCAGAGAGCCGGTGGCGGCGGTCGGCACCTTGGCGGCCGCGTCGCTGTTTCCGGTTCCACAGCCCGCCAGCGCCAGGACGCCCGCGGCTCCGGCCACGGCGAGCATCGGTCGGGTCAACCTCATCTGTTCCTCCGGGTCGCTCTGCTGGCCCGGGCCTGACCGGCACATTCGCGGGGCAGGCGGGAATGTGCCGGCCAGGCACTGAGGGCCCGTCCCCTTCGATACGGCTGTGAACGCCGGTGCGCTCAAAAATACGACGGTCCGGCCGTGCACGTGTGTGCGAAGCTTCTCCGGTGAATCAAGACTGGGAAGATCGCGTGACCGCCGCCTGGGCCACCTTCGACGACTATCCGGAGGAGAAGGCCGCCGACTTCCGGGCCGTTGTCGACGCCCTCGCCGCCGAACTGCCGGAGGGCAGCCCGCTCGGTCTCTTCGAGCAGGCCTGCGCCTGGGACTCCACCGGGCACTCGGACAAGGCCGTACCGCTGTACCAGGAGGCGCTGGCGCGCGGGCTGGGCGAGATCAGCCAGTACAAGGGCCGCAGGGCCAAGATCCAGTTGTCCAGTTCCCTCAGGAACACCGGGCGGGCGGAAGAGGGCGTCAAGCTGCTGACGCCGGAACTGGACGCTCCCTCCGACGAGTTGGACGACGCGGTACGGGCGTGTCTGGCGCTGTGCCTGTCCAGCCTCGGCCGGGACCGTGAGGGCCTCTCCCTGGTGCTCGGCGCCCTGGCGCCCCATCTCCCCCGCTACCAGCGCTCGATGGCGAACTACGCGCGCGCACTGGTCGAGCCGGAGGACTGAGCCACTCGCGCAGCGGTGACTATCCCACGATTCGCTCGTTTTGCTGAACGTGCAGTCACAGGATGTCGCCCCGCGCCCCGCACCGTCCCCTTCCGACCTGGCCGTCGACGTCGAACAGGCCGAGGCCGCGCTCGTCGAGCACTACCCGCGGCTGGTCCGGCTCGCCTATCTGGTGCTGCCGCCGAGCCTCGGCCGCAACCGGCGCGTGGTGACCGCACACGCCCTCACCCAGCGCGCCCTGCCCCGGAGCCGGGCGCAGGCACCCGCGATCCCGGCCCGCTCGACCGGGCGCAACGGCGACCCCGGGTACGCCTTCGTCCGCCTCCAGGTGCTGCGTACGGCGCTGGAGGCGGGCCTGCCGCTGAAGCGCACGGCACTCCCCAAGCGGTCCCAGCTGCCGCCGCTGCTCCCCCAGGTGTGGGGCCTGCGCCTCTTCCCGCGCTCCGGCGGTGCCGACGAACTCGCCCTGGACCAGCGGCTGTCCGCCCTGTCCGGCCCCGCCCGCGCCGCCTACGTCCTGCGCGGCCTGGAGGAACTCCCCGACGGTGAGGTGGCCGAGGTGCTGACCGCCGCCGGCTGCGAGGACCCGCAGGATGCGCTCCGGGAGGCCGACGAGGTCCCGGAGCAGTACGCCCTGCTCGACTCCCCCGAGTTCGACCCCTGTTCACTGCATGCCCGGCCCACCGATCTGATGCGCCGCAGACAGCACACCAGGGCCGCGCTCGCCGCCGCGGCGGCCGTCGCCGTCTGCGGGGTGCTGTTCGGTCTGCCCGGGGACGGCTGGGCCCCCGACGGCGCCGCCGCCCCCGTGTACGCGCAGAACCCGGCGGCCGAGGCCGCCCTGGACCCGGCCGAGCTGCTGCGGGTCGCCCCCACCGCCTGGACGACCTCCGCGCGCACCGACTTCTCCGTCTGGCCCGCCCGCGGCGACCTCACCGGCGACAAGGCCCTGCTGCGCCGCGCCCTCGCCGTCTGGGCCCGCCCCGGCGAGAGCGTCCAGGTCTCCGCGACCCCCGGCACCCCGTCCGGCGGCCCCTCCGGCCCGCCCCAGCTGCTGTACGCGGGGAACGTCGACAGCGCACGGGTGGTGATGCTCTACGACGGTCTGCGCATCGCCCGGTACGCCGAGCCGAAGAGCGGTACGAAGGGCGCGGCCCTCGACTTCGCACGGGTCGACGGCGCCGACCGCTCCGAGGCGGACGCGCTGGTCCTGAACCGGGCCGACGGCAACGTCCGCTATCTGACGGCCCCCTGGGTGAAGCAGGCCGCCGAGCGGGACCTGCTCAAGCCGGCCTCCGGCACGACACCCCTGGCCCTGACCGGCGGTGTCACGGCACCACTGGCCGGCCCCGCCGCCGAGAGCGGCGACTGCACGTCGTGGAAGGTGCTCCAGCTCACCGACGCCACCGGCACCCGCCTCAGCACCGACCTCGGCGAACTCGTCCCCGCCCACCTCACCACCGGACGGCCCGGCGCCACCCACGAGGTCACCGGCGCCGCAGCTCTGCACACCTGGGCGCCGTACGCCTGCTCGCTGGCCTCGATGCGCTCGGCGGGCGTGCGCACGGTCAACGCTTGGGCCTACGGCCGGCAGCCGCTGCCCGACGCGAGCGGCGCGGCGGACTGGGTGTGCACCCGGGCCGAGACCTGGCGGGGCGGCGGGACGCGGGTACTGGCGCAGTTCCACACGCCGGGCGGCGCGTACGGGGCGGTCGCCGCGAAGGCGGAGAACGTACCGGCGTGCGGGACGAAGGACCCGCATGTGCTCGCCGGGGTGCTGTGGAAGTCGGAGGCGAAGAACTGGTACCTCCTCGCGGCCGGCAGCCCGGGAACGGCGTCGATCAGTACGACGGGTGGGGTCAGCGCCTCCACCCCCGGCAGCCTGCTGGCCGTACGGGCCAAGCAGGGGGTGCGGGCGGAGCTGGCGGGGACCCTGGAGGACGGTCGGCAGATCAGCGGCCTGCACTGAGCGCTCCGCGGGAGGTGCCGCGATGTGCTTTCCCTGTCTGCGGCATCGTCCGTGGCTGGTCGCGCCCACGCGGCGGTAGCCGCAAATTCCATACAGTCCCGCGCCCCTTCGCGCGCTCCCCCGCCCCTTGCTGACAATGGCGTCAACAAGTCCCCGCCGAAGGGTTCCCCTCGGACTTACCCGTCAGTACATTGACGCCATGTCTAACAGTCAGGCCTCGGAGCGGGTCGCCCTCAAGCCGCGGAAGGTGTCCTTCTCGTGGGAGGAGACCCCGCTGCACTGGGTGCCTGGGGATCCCTTCACCACGCACACCATCAATGTGCTGCATCTGCTGCTGCCCGCCGGTGAGCGGTGGTTCGTGCACGTCTACAAGCAGGTGCTGCCGTACATCCGTGACGAGCGGCTGCGCCAGGACGTCATCGGGTTCATCGGGCAGGAGGCGATGCACTCACAGGCCCACGACGAGGTCCTGCCGCATCTGAAGGAGCTCGGGCTCGATCCGACGCCCTACACCGCGCAGGTCGACTGGTTCTTCGAGAAGCTGCTCGGCGACCGGACGCTGCCGCCGGGCAGGGCGCGCAGGTGGTGGCTGATGGAGCGGGTGGCGATCATCGCGGCGATCGAGCACTACACCGCGTTCCTCGGCAACTGGGTCCTCAACGCCGAGGAACTGGACCGGCGCGGTGCCGACCCGACCATGCTGGATCTGCTGCGCTGGCACGGCGCGGAGGAGGTCGAGCACCGGTCCGTCGCCTTCGACCTGTTCCTGCACGTCGACGGCGGCTACCGGCGCCGCGTGCGCACCTGGGCCACCGCGTTCACGGCACTGGTCTTCCTGTGGCAGCGCGGGGCGCGCTTCTTCATGGAGAACGACCCGACGCTGATCGACGGCCACGCGAGCTTCAAGGAGTTCTACGTACGCGGCAGGCGCGGCACGCTGCCCGCGACCGGCGACATGCTCAGGTCCATTCCGCGGTACCTCAGCCGGGCCTACCACCCCTCCCAGGAGGGCTCCACCGAGCAGGCCGTCGCCTATCTCGCCTCCTCCCCCGCGGCGGTCGCGGCCCTCGCGGCAGAGAAGGGAGCCCTGTGATGCCGAAGCTGCGCACGGTGGCGGTCGTCGCGGGCACGGCCATGCTGGTCAGACGGGCGATGCGGCGCCGCATCCGGACCTCGCCGCTGTGGCCGATGCCCGCACTGGAGAACCCGACCTCCGGGCGGCCGCGGTCGCGGGCGGTCAGGCTGCTGGTCGCCTCGCGCGAGACGGTCGCCGACGGCGTCGTACAACTGCGCCTGAAAGGAAGGGACTTGCCGCGCTGGGAGCCCGGCGCGCATCTCGACCTCGTACTGCCTTCGGGTCTTGTGCGGCAGTACTCGCTGTGCGGCGACCCGGAGGACACCTCCGCGTACACCGTCGCCACCCGGCTGATCGAGGACGGGCGGGGCGGCTCGCGCGAGGTGCACGAGCAGATCACGAAGGGGATGGAGCTGGAGGTGCGCGGGCCGCGGAACCGCTTCCCGCTCGTCGAGGCCCCTTCGTACGTCTTCGTCGTCGGCGGCATCGGGATCACGCCCGTGCTGCCGATGCTGCGGGCGCTCGGGGACGGCGCGCAGTGGCGGCTGGTGTACGGCGGGCGGACGCGGGCGTCGATGCCGTTCCTGGAGGAGCTCGGGAAGCTGGGCGGTGACCGGGTGACCGTCGTCGCCGAGGACGAGGACGGACTGCCCGATCTCGACGGCCTGTTGGCGGACACGGCCGAGGACGCCGCCGTGTACTGCTGCGGCCCGGAGGGGCTCATCGCCGCGATGGAGGAGCGGTTCCCGCGGGTCCGCCTGGAGCGGTTCACACCCCGTACGGCGGCCGACGGCAACGGCGCCTTCGAGGTCGAACTCCGGCGCAGCGGACGGACGTTGACCGTGCCGGCCGACTCGACCGTGCTCGCCGCCGTGCGCGCCGCGCTGCCGAACACCGCCTACTCCTGTGAACAGGGCTTCTGCGGAACCTGCCAACAACGGGTCCTGGAGGGCGAGGTGGAGCACCGGGACGAACTGCTGACGGACGCCGAGCGCGCGGACTCGATGCTGATCTGTGTTTCGCGGGCACGAAGTGAGCGTCTCGTGCTGGATATGTGAACATCGATGGCCGGACCGGACCGTTCCGGGCCGGATCCGATCGGTAAGGTGTTCGCATGACTACCGGGGTACGCCGCAGAATGGGAGTCGAGGAGCGGCGGCAGCAGTTGATCGGCGTGGCCCTCGAACTGTTCAGCCAACGCTCTCCCGACGACGTCTCCATCGACGAGATAGCCGCCGCCGCGGGCATCTCGCGCCCGCTGGTGTACCACTACTTCCCCGGCAAACTCAGCCTGTACGAGGCCGCGTTGAGGCGTGCGGCGGAGGATCTGGCGGGCCGGTTCAAGGAGCCGCAGGAGGGCCCGCTGGGCGCGCGGCTGCTGCGGGCGATGCGCCGCTTCTTCGACTTCGTGGACGACCACGGCCCCGGTTTCTCGGCACTGATGCGCGGCGGCCCGGCGGTGGGCTCCTCGGCCACCAATGCCCTCATCGACTCCGTACGCCAGGCCGCGTACGAACAGATCCTGTCGCACCTGGACGTCCAGAAACCGTCCGCCCGACTGGAACTGGTCGTACGTTCCTGGATCTCCCTGGCCGAGTCGACCGCCCTGATCTGGCTGGACGGCCGCCGCATCCCCCGCGCCGAACTGGAAGCCCAACTCGTCCACGACTTCGCGGCGCTGGCCGCGGTGAGCGCCGCCTACGACGAGGAGATGGGCGCACTGCTGCGCCGCATGGTCAAGGACGAGCCGCCGGACGGCCCGTTCGCGGACCTGGTCGCCCGGTTGCTCTCGCTGGCGTCGTAGGACTGTCTAACGCTCGAACTTCCGGTACGACGGGTCGAGGTCCCGGACCTCGGCGGAGGCGTGCAGGACCGCGTGGCCGTCGTCCTCGACGTGCTTCTTCAGCAGCTCGAGGACGGTCTCGGTGAGCTTCGCCTTCGTCTCCTCGGTGCGGCCCGCCAGCAGTCCGATCATGACGTGCACCACGGCGTGCCCCTGGTCCGAGGGGTCCTCGTAGCCGAACGCGGTCACCTCGGACGCGCGGAACTGCGTCTTGCAGGCCTCCGGCTTGGCGGCCGCGATCTCGACGAGCGCGGTGTGCAGGTTGTGGGCGAAGCCCTCCCGGTCGAAGTCGATCGACTTCGAATGGTCGACGGTGATCTGCGGCATGGGGCACTCCTGATCCGGAACGGCAGCGACACGGGCAGCCTAATTCCTCAGCTGGAGCGCGAGCATCGCGATGTCGTCCTCGCGGTCGTGCCCGAAGCAGGCCAGGAGGGTGTCGCACAGCGCGTGCAGACCGGGCAGCGCGCCGACGGCCGCCGAGCGGAGCTGCTCCATCGAGAGGCTCAGGTCCGTGCCCCGGGTCTCGATCAGGCCGTCGGTGACCATGAGGAGCCGGTCGCCGGGCTCCAGGAACAGCTCGGTGGGCGGCGGGTGCGGCAGCCCCAGGCCGAGCAGCGGACCGTCGGCCTTGGCGTACTCGGCGTCGCCGTCGGTACTCAGGATCAGCGGCGGGATGTGGCCCGCGTTGGCGATCCGGGTGCGGCCCGTCCCGGGGTCGATCAGCGCCAGGCAGACGGTGGCGGTGACCTCGGGGTGGTAGTGCTGCAGCATCCGGTCGAGCCGCTCGGCGAGCACGGCCGGGTCGCTCTCCTCGACGCAGTAGGCGCGCAGCGCATGCCGGATCTCGACCATGACGGTGGCCGCCTCCAGCGAGTGGCCGACGACGTCGCCGACCGCGGTGAGCACACCCTCGTCGGTGCGCAGGGCCGCGTAGAAGTCGCCGCCGATCTCGGTCTCCCGGGACGCGGGTACGTAGCGGACCTCGACATCGATGCCGGGCAGCTCGGGCAGCCGGTGCGGCTGGGGCAGGAAGCTGTGCTGGAGGGTCAGGGCCACATGCCGCTCGACCTGGTACATGAGCAGCGGCTCGGCGGCGAGCGCGGCGGCCTGCGCCAGTTGGGCCACCAGCGCCTCCTCCTCCGGGTTCACCCGGCGCACCCCGCGGGTGGGCGTGGCCAGGCACACGGGGGCCTGCCCGTCCTGGGTGAGGACCAGCGCCAGCCGGGCGTCGTGCTGCATGCCGGGCCGGAAGAACCCGGCGGGCCACAGCGGCGCGGGCACGGTGGTGATCTGCACCCCGGCCTGTCCGCGGGTCAGCCGCCGCAGCAGTCCGGCCACGGTCCGGTGGGCACCCGCGTCCGGCAGGGCGAGGGAGGTGCGGTCCCGGGAGAGGCCGCAGTACAGCTCGTCGTCCGGGCCGAGGACGAAGACGGCGGCGGGGCCGCCGATGAGCCGCGCGGTGCCGTCGGCGGCGGCGTCGGCGAGTTCCTGCAGGGAGCGCGCGGCCTGGATGGTGACGATCGCCTGGGACAGCATCGTCAGCCGTCGTACCAGCGCCTGGTCGTCGGCCCGCAGCCGGGCGGTGCGCACCGCGGAGCGGACCACCGCCTCGATCTCCTCGGGCTCGGCGGGCACCGTCAGATAGATCTCGGCGCCCGCGTCCAGCCCCTGGCAGCGGTTGCCCGGGGCCGCGGCGGCGGCCGAGAAGTGCACGACGGGCAGGCCCGCCATGTGCGGCCGCTCCTTGAGCCGCCGGCACAGCTCGAAGCCGCTCATGTCCGGCAGGTCGATGTCGACGAGGGCCACGTCGGGCAGGGTGCCCTTGCGCAGCCGTACATCGAGTTCGACGAGCGCCTGCTGGCCGGTGGCGACCGGTACGACCTGGTGTCCGGCCCGGCGCAGCACCGTCCCCATCGCGTACCGGCTGGCCGCGACGTCGTCCACGACCAGCACGGTCGTGTCTGTGAGCTTGCCGTTGAGGTCCATCTTCCAGCCCTGGGGACAACGCCGGTGGGGCAGACCGGGATTCAGCCTGCCCCACCAAAGTAATGCCCCTTTCAGGAGATCCGGGAGAATATCGCGACACTGCGCCCCGGAACGGCGAACGTGCCCGAATCCCGCTCATAGGAAGAGCTCTTGACGATAGGGTCGGCGCCCGCCGCCTGTACCGGGTGCAGTCGGTAGCCGGTTCCGGCCAGGGAACCGACGCGCTGCTCCTGCCTGCTCGGTGTCGCGTTGAAGACGACGACCAAGTCGCCCAGCTTCATGGTGATCACGCCGGGCGTCTCGTCCTTCCCGGACAGCGGGAAGGACAGCTTCGACTGCACCTGCGCGGCCGTGCCGAGCGAGAAGACGCCGTCCGTCGAACGGATCTTCAAGAGGTCCTGGTACGCGGCCGAGGCCCCCTCGATCTGCGGGCAGCCGACCCGTACCGAGCTGAGCAGCGGCTTCGCATACGGCCACTTGGACTGGTTGTCGGCCGCCATCGGCAGCCCCCGCCCGAAGCCGTTGCCGTCCGTGCAGTCCCAGTGGATGGCGTTGAACCAGTCGCCGCTGTCGAACGAGTTGCGGTCCAGGGACTTGGAACGCAGCAGGTCGGAGCCCGCCTGTGAGAGGGACGGCCCCTGCGAGAGGGTGGCCGTCGCCATCGCGAGGACCTGCATCCTGGCCCGGTCGGCGGCGCTCGTCGAGGCGGGCAGCTTGTAGGTGAGGGCGTCGAAGAGGGACTCGTTGTCGTGCGCGTCGGCGTAGGCGACGGCGTCACCGGGTGCGTCGGCGTAACCGGCCGGTTGGCCGTTGTAGTCGACCTCGGCGCCGGTGACCTCCTTGCCGCCGGTGTCGGTGAAGCGGTACTTGGCCAGGTTTCCGGACAGACCCACCTTGATCAGGTCCTGGTAGTGCAGCAGCCGGGCCTTCTGCTCGGCCGAAGTACCGTTCGCGGTGGACGAGTTGGGGTCGGTGTACAGACCGGAGGCGAAGCCCTGGACGCCGGGGTCGGAGTCGAAGGGGCTGCCGCCGCGCACGGCGTCACGGGCGCGGTCCGAGAAGGTCGCGATGCCCGTCCCCGCCATGTTCTTCTGCGTGGCCTGCACGAAGCGGGCGTCGTCGGCGACCTCGCCGAAGTTCCAGCCCTCGCCGTACATGATGATCTTCTTGCCGTCGACGCCGTCCTTCGCGAGGGTCAGCGCGTCGAGCGCCCTTCGCACGGCGAGGATGTTGGCCTTCGGCTGGTGTCCCATGAGGTCGAAGCGGAAGCCGTCGACCTTGTACTCCTTGGCCCAGGTGACGACCGAGTCGACGACCAGCTTGCCCATCATGGAGTTCTCGGTGGCCGTGTTCGCACAGCAGGTGCTGTTGGCGACCGAGCCGTCCGCGAGGAGCCGCTGGTAGTAGCCGGGCACCACCTTGTCGAGGACGCTGGTGTCGGCCTGGCCGGCGGCCGCCGTGTGGTTGTAGACGACGTCCATGACGACCCGCAGCCCGTCCTGGTTCAGTCCCTTCACCATCTTGCGGAACTCGACGGTACGGCCGGTCCCGTCCGGGTCGGTCGCGTACGAGCCCTCGGGGACCGTGTAGTGGAACGGGTCGTAGCCCCAGTTGTAGGCGTCCTTCGCGGCGGTCTTCGCGACGCACGCCTGCTGCTTGTCGGAGTCGGCGGCGTAGGAGGCGAGGTCGCAGTCCGGCGCCGCCTGGTCCGCCTTCTTCTCGGGGACGGTCGCGAAGTCGAAGGCGGGCAGCAGATGGACGTACGACGTGCCCGACTTCGCGAGTTGCCGCAGGTGCTTGGAGCCGTCACTGTTCCGGTCGGTGAAGGCGAGGTAGGTGCCCCGGTCCTTCGCCGGTACGGTCCTGTCCGCGACGGAGAAGTCCCGGATGTGCAGCTCCTGGATCTGGGCGTCCTTCAGCGGTACGGCCCTGGGCTTGGCGAGGCCCGACCAGCCGCTCGGGGCGAGCGACTTGTCGTTCAGGTCGACGACCAGGCTACGCTCGGAGTTCGCGGTGAGGGCGACCGAGTACGGGTCGGTGACCGTGTTGGTGACGACCTTGCGGACGCTGGGCGCCCACACCTTCACGGCGTACCGGTAGGGCTTGTTCTTCCAGGACGCCGGGCCGGTGACGGACCAGACACCGGTGGAGTCGTCGCGCTTCATCTTCTTGAGCGAGCCGTCGAGCTCCAGTACCACGCTCTGCGCGGTCGGCGCCCACACGGCGAGCGTGGGACGGCCCTTGTGGAACGTCGGCCCCAGCTCGGCCTTGGTCGCGCTCGCATACACGTCGTCGAGTACGCCGGCGATCTGGACGCCGGTCGCCGCGAGCACGGCGCCGTTGGCGGCCCGCTGGGAGGCGACGATCTGTCCGTCGAGGGCCTCGCGCACGCGGTCGCGGTCACGCGGGTCGACGGACCAGGCCGTGTAGTCCTTCAGATGCGGGAACCTGGCCTTCTGGGCCTCGGTGAGGGTGGTCTTCGCAAGGCGCAGCCAGCGCTCGTCGTCGCTGGTCAGCGCACCGTCCTTCACGGCGATCGAGCCGTCGTGGGAGTACAGCAGCTGGGTGGAGACGGCGGCGTCGGAGCCGTTCCAGGCGACTGTGTTGCGGTCGATCCAGATGGCCTTGGAGGTGCTCAGGTCGAGCGCGGCGGCGGAGCCCGCGGGCTGTGGCAGCAGGTACTTCTCCTGTCCGTTCAACAGCCACACCTCGTAGCCGTTCGACTTGAGGTCCAGCGACTGGTCGGCCGGGAGGTCCTTCTCGTCGCCCTTGTGGATGATGTAGCTGAGGCTGGTGGCACCGTCGCTGAGCGGCACCTCGAAGACCGCACCATAGGCGTCGGTCCGCACCGGCTTCAGCGGGCTCGACCAGTCCGTGGGGTTCGCGGCGCCGGTCCACACGTGCAGTCCCCAGCCGTCGTAGTTCCCGTCGGCGCGGTGGTAGTGGATGACCGCCTTGGACTTGTCCTGCGCCGGGTAGTCCGGCCGAGTCGTCTGTACGGCCTCCTTGCCCTGCTCGGTCCAGACCTCGCCGGTCTTGGTGACGTCGATGGTGCGGTCGGTGGAGACGTCCTTGTTGCCGTCCTTGTCGACGACCAGGAACCCGACGCTGGAGGCGCCCGGCTTCAGCTTGACGTAGGCGAAGGCGCCGTACGCGTCACGGCCGACGAAGGGGTGCCCGGCCGGCCAGGTGGTCGACTCGCCGTCGGCCAGGTCGCCCCAGGCGTACAGACCCCACTTGTCGTAGTCGCCGTCGGTGCGCTTGTAGTGGACGATCGCGTAGTCGCGGGAGGAGGCGGTGGGGGTCTCCGCGGCGGGCGGGGTTCCGGTGGTGGAGGCGGCGGTGGCGCTCGCCGTGTGCCCGGCGGTGTCGACGACGACCGCCTTGTACCGCAGGGCGGTTCCGGCCGGGACGTCCTTGCCGATGGTCTGCGTGACCTTGTACGGGGCGTGGTCGGCGGAGCCCAGGACCTGCCACTTTCCGCCGCCGACCTGGGCGGCGAAGACGACGCGGTCGAGCTGTCCGCCGGCGACGTCCGCGGAGAGTTCCACGGTGCCGGTGGCGCCGGCGTCAGGGGCCTTCAGGGTGAGGGTGGGTGCGGTGGTGGGCTGGGCGAGCCTGCCCGCCGCCTTGAGGACGATCGCCGAGCCGGCCGGGACGGTGACCGTGATCTTCTTGTCGGCGTCGGAGGTGACCGCGTCCGAAGTCCCGTAGATCCCGCGGAACTTCATGGCCGCCGAGCCGGTCGCGAAGGCCGCTGTCTTCGCCTCGTCGGCGTTGTTGAGGGCGACGACGTACTCCTGGCCGGTCCTGGCGTCCGTACGCGAGAACGCATAGACACCGGAGCCGTCGGCCGCGTACCGCTGCGTCTGGACGCCGTCCGTGAGGGCGGGGTTGTCCTTGCGCAGCTTGCTCAGCGCGGAGATCTGCCGGTACAGCGGTGCGCTCGTGTCGTACGAGTCGCTCGCGTGGGTGCGGTCGGTGCCGATCTCGTCGTCGTCGAGGTAGTCGGCGACCTTCGAGGCGAACATCGTCTGGCGGGCGTCCTTGTCGCCGCCGGAGCCGGTGAAGCCCTGCTCGTCGCCGTAGTAGACGACGGGGTTGCCGCGGCTGAGGAACATCACCTCGTTGGCGAGCTCGTCCTTCTTGAGGATCTCGGCATCGGTGACCTTCGGGTTGTCCTGCTTCAGGAAGTACCCGATGCGGCCCATGTCGTGGTTGCCGAGGAAGGTGACCTGCTCGTACGCGTTGGCCTTGTCGGTCGTGTACTTGTAGTCGTCACCGAAGAGCGAGGCGAGCTTCTGCGCGCTGCCGCCCTGGGAGGCGTAACTGCGCGCCGCGTCCTGGAAGGGGAAGTCGAGGGTGGCGTCGAGACGCCCCTGGGTGACGTACGGCGAGGTGATCGAGGTGTCGGCGGAGTAGACCTCGCCGAACATGAAGAAGTTCTTGCGCCCCTGCCTGGCCGCGTAGGCGTCGAGGGCGGTCGCCCACTGGGTCCAGAAGTCCATGTCGACGTGCTTGACCGTGTCGATCCGGAAGCCGTCGATGTCGAAGTCGCGCACCCAGCGCTCGTAGATCTTCTCCATGCCCTGTACGACCTCGGGACGCTCGGTCCACAGGTCGTCGAGGCCGCCGAAGTCCCCGTACGTGGTGCTCTCACCGGCGAAGGTGGAGTCACCGCGGTTGTGGTACATCGTCGGGTCGTTGAGCCAGGCCGGGACCTTGGCGTTCCTGTCCGCGGCGGCGACGGTGGGCGTGCGCGGGAAGGAGCCGGCGTCGACGGCGGGGAACTGCTTGCTGCCGTCCGCGTAGTCGGCGTCGTCGAAGGGGCGGCCGTCCTTGGTCAGGTACGGGAAGGCGCCCTTGGAGAGGTAGTCGTAGGACTTCTCCTTGTAGTCGACGACGTCCGCGGTGTGGTTGGTGATGACGTCGAAGAAGACCTTCATACCCTTGGCGTGGGCCTTCGAGATAAGGGTTTCCAGGTCCTTGTTGGTGCCGAAGTGCGGGTCGACCTGTGTGAAGTCCGTGATCCAGTAGCCGTGGTAGCCGGCCGAGGCGTTGCTGCCCGTCCCCTGGACGGGACGGTTCTTGAAGATCGGGGCCATCCAGATGGCGGTGGTGCCCAGGCCCTTGATGTAGTCGAGCCTCTTGGTCAGGCCCTTGAGGTCGCCGCCCTGGTAGAAGCCCTTGTCGGTGGGGTCGTAGCCGGTGCTGAGGCGTGAGCCCGTGAGCCCGCCCTTGTCATTGCTGGTATCCCCGTTGGCGAAACGGTCCGGCATGACGAAGTAGAACTGCTCGCGGGTGTCGTCGTGCCGGGCGGGCACGGCGGCGAGCTTCGCGTCGGAGGGCGGCGGGGGCGGGGGGGCCGCCTGCGCGGCCAATGGCTGGATCAGGGCGGCGGCAACGGCCACGACGGTGACGGCCGCAACCCGTCTCGCTCTCGGTATCACAGGCGAAACTCCTTGCGATGACGGCTCTGTTGGGTCCGACCCCGCGCGACCGTATCGCTGACGCAAGGTTTACAGCAATAGGCTTGAAACTCACAGCAAGAACTTTCACAAGCAACTTTGGCGCGCCTTCCCGACACCCCAACTCTTCGGAGCCGCACATGACCGGACACCGGCCTCCCCGGACGAACCGCTCGTACACGACGGGCAGTTCGTCCGGATACATCACCCCCTGACACCTGGAAGTGAGCGGGCCCTATCGCCTGATGGTGTAGGTGACCAGAGACCGGGCCGGAACCGTGGTGGTCAGCGAACTCTTGCTGACAGCCACGGTCTGCTGCTGTGCCGTGCTGTGCGTGGCGTCGGTCAGGTACGGGGTCGCCGTGCCTTTCGCGATTTTCGTGTTCCTCAGGTCGAAGGTCACCGGAGTGGCGCTGGTGGAGGTGTTCAACGCGACGACGGTCACCGTCCCGTCGGTGTTGCGGAACGCCGACAGCTTGAGGTCGGTGTCGGAGGTCGTGGCGCCGATGCGGGTGGCTCCCGGGCGGATGAAGCGGCTGTAGTTGGCCATCGCCCACAGGCGCTTGGAGACGTGGTAGCTGTCGCCGTCCATCTGGATCAGGCCTCGGGTGGCGCCCAGCGAGGCGCCGTACCAGTACACATAGCCGCTGGTGTTGCCCTTGGTGAGGGCGTCGTGGATGGCGGAGGCGACGGTGAAGCCGTCGTAGCCGCTGCCGTCGTCCCAGTTCTCGTTCCAGGTGGTGCCGTCGGGGGACCACTCTGACATCCAGGTGCGCTTCTTCGTCGGAAGGGGGCCGTCGACCTTGCTGGCGTAGGTGTGGCCGGTGTGGGTGGTGACCAGGCCCCGCGCCTTCGCGTCCGCCTCGATCGCGCTGCTGTAGGCCTTCTCCTCGTCCCAGCCGAAGGAGTCGCAGCAGGCGACCTTGTACCCGGCGGCGCGCGCGATCGGCCCGAAGGTCCTGATGAACTCGACGGCCTGGGCGGGGGTCAACCTCATGGAGTCGTACGTCGCCGTCCAGTCGGGCTCGTTGGTGAACCCGAGGTCGGTGATGCGGATGCCCTCCTGGCGGTAGAACCTGGCGTACTGGACCAGGAAGTTCGCGTACGCCTTCTTCCAGTCGCCGCTCGGGCAGGTGGCACCGGAGAGGCCGCACAGGGTGCCGCCGTCGGCGTCCGTGCCGTTGGTCTTCATGTAGCCGGGGGCGGTCCAGGCGTCGGCGTAGAAGCGGTTCACGCCGTAGGCCTTGGCCTGCTTGGCCAGCCACACCTGGCCCTTGTCGATGCCGTCCCAGGTGTACTTGGGGGTCGCGTTCGGGCCGCCCGGGTCGGTGGGCTGGATGCCGGAGTCGATGCCCAGGCGCAGGATGCTCAACCCCGCCCCGGTGCTGCGGTCGAGCAGCAGGTCGAGGATCTCCTTCTGGTGCTGGGCGGATAAGCCCTGCGAGCCGTTCATGATGGCGGCCCGTCCGAAGTGCTCGGAGAATCCGAAGCCGTCGATGGGCTGGTACGTGGTCGAGCCGTTGATGGTCGCCGTGGTGGCGGCGTCCGGCTGCGGCAGGGCGGCCGCGGTGGTGGCGGCCGTCAGCAGGGCCGCCAAGGGCGTCAACGCCCACTTTCTGAGCCTGCGCTGCATGATGCTCCCTTCACGGGAACGCCGCCTGGGAGCGCTCCCACAGACATCAGGGAACGTAGGACGACACTCGATGAGCGTCAATCCCACGTTCCCCTTCGGTGACTGTGGATCCGCTGTTTTCCGTCCCTCAGCAGCTCGACTTGCCGGCGTAGATCGCCAGGGCGGTGTTGGACCCGAGGGTGGCCGTGAACTGCCCGCTCGAGTTCACCGTCACGAGCGTGTTGTTCTGCACGTTGCAGTACGTCCCGGAGGGCAACGACGTCTGGTACGTGCGAGTCAGGCTGCTCGACTCGTGGTTGATCGCGACGTAGCCCTTGCTGCCCCGGCCGAAGGCGATGGCGTTGTTGCCGTTGTCCCACCAGTTGGTCACCGACTGGCCGCGGGTGGCGTTGCGGAAGGCGACCATGCGGATGATCTCGGGCCAGGCGTGCTGGCACTTCCAGCCGTCCTGCCAGCAGGCGTTGACCTGGCCGTTGTTGGGCGGGCCTGCGTCCTTGTCCGACCATTCGTAGCCGGAGTTGATGTCCGGGGCGCCGTACGGGTAGGCGAGCATGAACACGTTGGCGAGGGTGTAGTTCGCCCCGTCCTTGTAGTTCAGGGTCGAGCCGTTGCGCTCGGTGTCGTGGTTGTCGACGAAGACACCGGCGACGCCACTGCTCATGTAACCCCAGCCCTCGCCGTAGTTGGTGAGGTAGGCCAGTTTCTCGTTGTTGAAGACCCGCTTGAGGTCGTAGGCGTAGCGGAACTCCTGGACGTCGCCGTTGCCCGTGTACTCGGTGGGCTGGACGGCCTCTCCGGCGCCGTAGATGACCTCCTGCTTCCAGTAGACCGACGGGTTGCTCAGCCGGGACTTGATGTTGGCGAGGTCGGCGGCCGGTATGTGCTTGGCCGCGTCGATGCGGAAGCCGTCGGCGCCGTAGCCGAGGAGGCTGTTCATATAGCCGGCGATGGTGGCGCGGACGTACTCCTCGCCGGTGTCCAGGTCGGCGAGGCCGACGAGTTCGCAGTTCTGGACGTTGGCGCGGTTGGTGTAGTCGCTGATGGTGGACGTGCAGTCGTCCATGTCGTACGAGGAGTACAGGCCCGGGTAGTTGTACTTCGTGTACGAAGAGCCGCCGGTGCCGGTGCCGCTGCCCGCGGTCATGTGGTTGATGACCGTGTCGACGACGACCTTCACACCTGCTGCATGACAGGTATCGATCATGTTCTTGAAGGCGGTCGCGTCTCCGAGCCGGCCCGCGATCTTGTAGCTCACCGGCTGGTACGAGGTCCACCACTGCGAGCCCTGTATGTGCTCGGCGGGCGGGCTGACCTGGACGTAGCCGTAGCCGGCGGGGCCGAGGGTGTTGGTGCACTCCTTGGCGACGGAGGCGAAGTTCCACTCGAAGAGGACGGCGGTTACGTCCTTGGTGCCGGCTGGGGAGGCGGATGCGATGCTGCCGGGGGCCCACAGGGCTGCGGCTGCTGCGGCGGAGAGCGTGGTCAGGGTGGCCGCGAGGGCGGTCCGGCGTCGCTTCCTGTGGCGCTTCGGGGGCGCCGAACTGGTCGATGTCACAGGCGAACTCCTTGCGAGAGCGGCTCAGTCGGGTCTCCCCGTGCGCCGCGGCGCGGCTCCGTTGCCGAGCGCCGGCGTGAACGTACCGCTAACGAAACGTTTACAGCAAGAGAGTTGAAAGCCGGAGCAAGAAGTTTCACATCGGCCCTGTCACGCCCTTCACAAGCACCCCCTTCTCGCGGCCGGTTGACGCCCCAGGAGGCCGACCGTCCGTGCCGACGGAGGGGCCCGGGATGCCATAGGAACTCCCTATACCGTGTGGTGACATTTCGTCTTTGCCTCTCGCTGTCTGCCGTACGTAGTTTCTGTCGAGCGGACAATTACGCAATCGAGAGGACCAGTGGAATGACCACGTTCGGGAACGGATCGGAAAAGCGGGAACTCGCGGGAAAGCGAGCCCTGGTCACGGGTGGCTCACGCGGAATCGGAGCGGCCGTCGTGCGCCAATTCCTGGAGGCGGGCGCCGAAGTGCTCACCACCGCCAGGTCGGCGTCGAGCACGGTGCCTGAGGGTGCGGCCTTCGTGGAGGCCGACGTGCGGACACGCACCGGCGCGAAGGCGCTCGCCGCGGCCGCGCAGGAGGTGCTCGGCGGGGTGGACATCCTGGTCCACAACGCGGGCGGGGCACAGCCGTACAAGGGGGCCTCGGCCATTCCCGACGAGGAGTGGCAGGACGCGCTGGACCTGAACTACCTGGCGTCGGTGCGGCTGGACTCGCTCCTGGTACCGGGGATGCAGGACCGGGGTTCGGGCGTGATCGTGCACGTCTCCTCGGCCGCGGTCCTCACTCCCGCAGGGCCGTTCCTGCACTACACGGCGGCGAAGGCGGCGCTGGAGAACTACAGCCGGGGGCTGTCCCTGGAGCTGGCACCGCACGGCATCCGGGTCAACACCGTGACTCCCGGCAGAACCGCCACCCCCGGCGGCGAGGCGACGCGTGAGCAGTGGGCGCGCCTGGAGCTGGCGCCCGGTCCGACCAACGCCGACGACACCACCCCGCTGGGCCGCGACGGTCAGCCCGACGACATCGCCCACGCGGTGCTGTTCCTCGTGTCCGACCGGGCGAGCTGGCTGACCGGGAGCAATCTCGTCGTGGACGGCGGCGAATTCCCCAGGGGTTGACGCCGAGGGCATCCCGGAACGCTGTTTCCGGCGGAAAGAATCCGCCTGAGGAATTCCACGGCGCTCGCTTACTTGCAGGCCGTCAGGAAACCGGCGACAAGGAAACGGAATCGGACCAGGTCTCCTGGCGCAGGAATTCGAGCAGGGCCGTCTCCGCCGGACCCGCGCCGGGCCGGAGCACGGCGATGACGGGCTGGGACACGACCGGGAACACCGGACGCACGAGGTGCTCGTCACCGTGGGGCACCGCGGAGGCCGGGACAAGGGTCACCCCCAGCCCGTGGGCGGCCCAGCGCACGGCCGTCGCCGTCTGGGACACACGGGCGGCCGTCATCGGGGTCAGCTCGTTCTCCCGCAGCACGTTCAGCAGCACGCCGTCGAGCGCGCTGTCGCGGTCGAACCTCACCCACGGCTCCCCCTCCAGTTCCCGCAGCTCGACCCGGTCCGCGGCGAGCTGCGGGTGCCCGGTGCCCAGCACCACGACGAACTCCTCGTCGCCGAGGTGGTGGGCGTCGGAGGGGCTGCGCTCGCACGCCGCCATCAGGGCGAGGTTCAGCACACCCCGGCGGCACAGCCGCTCCAGTTCGGCGGAGCTGGGCTCCTCGAAGACGGTGACCTCGAGGCGCGGGTAGCGCCGGCGCAGGGCGCTCAGTGCGCCCGGCAGCTGCCGCGTGCCGAAGCCCATCTGCACCGCGACCACCAGCTCGCCCACCAGATCGTCGGCGCCGGCCCGCGCCGTCGCCCTCGCCCGCCGTGCCGCGCTCACCGCGACCTCTGCCTCGCGCAGAAACGCTCGGCCGACGACGGTGGGCACCAGCCCGGCCAGCGTACGGGCGAACAGTTCCACGCCGAGCTCCCGCTCCAGGCCGCGGATCTGCTGGGACACCGAGGGTTGAGCGACGTGCAGCAGCTCCGCGGCCGCCGTCACCGAGCCCTCCTCGGCCACGGCCAACGCGTACTCGAACTGGCGAAGGCTCATCGGCTTCCGTCCCTTCCTGCGGTGGACCACGGCCCCGTCGTCATGGTTGTGATCGCAAGTAACCCGGTTCCGCCGACGGAGATTCCCGTGGTGATCGTGGGGTCAATCCGATGGGGCGTACAGGGAGGAGGAAGACCGGTCGCTCCCGTTCCCGGCCCGGCGGCCCTCCCCGTGGGAAAGGCAGCGGGCCGGGTGCGGTTGGCGGGATCGGTCAGCCGGTGGTGAACCACACCGTGGTGTCCGCCGGGACCTTCGTCTCGCCGTCCGCCTCGGTGACCTCGCCGCTGGTGAGCAGGACGCGGCCGTACGCCGGAGTCGTCACCGATTCACCGCTGGTGTTCGCGACGCACACGAACTCCCCGCGCCGGAAGGCGAGTACGCCCTCGGGGGCGCGCAGCCACTCCACCGTGTCGCCCGCGCCCAGGTCGGGCTGCTCGCGGCGGACGGCGAGGGCGGCGCGGTACAGCTCGAGGGTCGAGCCGGGGACGCCGGTCTGCGCCTCGACGCTCAGCTCGCCCCAGCCCTCGGGCTGCGGGAGCCAACTGCCACCGTCCCCGAAGCCGTACGAGGATCCGGTGCGCGTCCAGGGGATCGGCACCCGGCAGCCGTCACGGAAGCCGTCCTGGCCGGCGCCGCGGAAGTACGCCGGGTCCTGGCGCACCTCGTCCGGGAGGTCGACGACGTCCGGGAGGCCGAGTTCCTCGCCCTGGTAGACGTACGCCGATCCGGGCAGCGCCAGCATCAGCAGGGTGGCGGCCCTGGCGCGCCTGAGGCCCAGTGCGCGGTCACCGGCCAGGCGGATCTGGGTGCCGAGTCCGGGCGCGTTGGCGAAGCGGGTGGCGTGGCGGGTGACGTCGTGGTTGGAGAGGACCCAGGTGGCGGGGGCGCCCACCGGGCGCATCGCTTCCAGGGTGCGGTCGACGACCTTGCGGAGTTCGTCGGCGTTCCAATCGGTCGACAGGTACTGGAAGTTGAAGGCCTGGTGGAGTTCGTCGGGGCGGACGTAGTTCGCCGTGCGCTCGACGGTCGGCGTCCAGGCCTCCGCGACGAAGATGCGCTCGCCGGAGTACTCGTCGAGGATGGTGCGCCACTGGCGGTAGATCTCGTGCACGCCGTCCTGGTCGAAGAACGGCATGACATCGTTGCCCAGCAGCTTCAGCTGCTCGTGGGAGCCGAGGTCGGGCAGCCCCTCCGCCTTGACCAGGCCGTGGGCCACGTCGATACGGAAGCCGTCGACGCCCATGTCGAGCCAGAAGCGCAGGATCGAGCGGAACTCGTCGCCGACCGCCGGGTGCTCCCAGTTGAAGTCGGGCTGCTCGGGGGCGAACAGGTGCAGGTACCACTCCCCCGGCGTGCCGTCCGGCTCGGTGACGCGTGTCCACGCCGGGCCGCCGAAGATGGACTCCCAGTCGTTGGGCGGGAGTTCGCCGTTCTTCCCCTTGCCCGGGCGGAAGTGGTACCGCTCGCGGAGCGGGGATCCGGGGCCCTCCCGCAGTGCCCGCTTGAACCACTCGTGCTGGTCGGAGGAGTGGTTCGGGACGAGGTCGACGATGATCCTCATGCTCAGCTCGTGGGCGTCGCGGATCAGCGCGTCGGCGTCGAGCAGGTTGCCGAACATGGCGTCCACGGCCCGGTAGTCGGCGACGTCGTAGCCGGCGTCGGCCTGCGGCGAGGCGTAGAAGGGGCTGAGCCACACGGCGTCCACGCCGAGGTCGCGCAGATACGGGAGTCGGGAGCGTACGCCTTCCAGATCGCCCATGCCGTCACCGTTGCTGTCGGCGAAGCTGCGCGGATAGACCTGGTAGATCACCGCGTCGCGCCACCAGTCGCTGCGCTTGGCGACGGTGGCTACGGCGGAGGTCGGGGCCGGGGCCGGGTCGGTGGACTGCTGCTGGCTCATGGCGTCCTTGATACGTAACGGAGTCATTGGGTCAGGTGTGTGCGTACGGGCGACTGTGGTGACGAGGCGGCCGCGGTGTCAGCGGGGTCGGATGGACACCGCGGCCGCCTCGGGTCTGGGATCCCGTGGGCGGTCAGCCCTTCGTTCCGCCCGCGGTGAGCCCGGTCACCAGGTTCTTCTGCACCAGGTAGAAGAACGCGGAGACGGGTATCGCGATCAGCACCGCGGTGGCGGCCATCAGGTTGCGTTGGGCGTCGTGTTGGCTGACGAAGGTCTGCAGACCGACGGCGAGCGTGTACTTCTGGTCGTCCAGCATGAACGTGGTGGCGAAGGCGACCTCGCCGAAGGCCGTGATGAAGCTGTAGAAGGCGGCGACCGCGAGGCCCGGCTTGGCGAGCGGCAGGATCAGCCGTGCGAACGTGCCGAAGGGGGTCAGCCCGTCGACGCGTCCCGCCTCGTCGATCTCGAACGGGATGGTGTCGAAGTAGCCCTTGAGCAGCCAGGCGCAGTATGGCACCGCGGTCGAGCAGTAGACGAGGATCAGCCCGAGGTAGCTGTCGATGAGCCCCAGGTCCGACAGGATCTGGTACATCGGCACCATGAGTACGGCCACCGGGAACATCTGCGTGACCAGAAGCACCCACATGAACTTCCGGTAGCCCGGGAAGCGCATCCGCGAGACGGCGTAGCCGGTGGTCGCGGCGACGAGGACGCCGAGCACGGTGGTGCCGAGGGAGACGATCAGCGAGCTCTTCAGCCAGTCGAAGAAGCTCGTGTGCTGCAGGACGAACGAGTAGTTGTCGAACGTCATCTTCTTCCAGATGCCGCCCGGGTGGAGGTAGTCGTCCTTGTCCGGGCCGAGGGAGAGGAAGACGAGCCAGGCGATCGGGAAGAGCGCGATGACGCTCCCGGCGATCAGGATGCCGTGGGAGGCGAGGGACGCCGCGAGGCTGCGCTCGCCGCGGTTCCGGACCTTGCGAGGGCCCTGCGCCGAGCCGTCCTCGGTCACCGCGGCGGAGGTTTCGACAGTGGTCGTACTCATGGGAACTCCTGCCTCAGACCGCGAGCTGCTGCTCATTGCGGTTCAGCCAGCGGCGGTAGAACGAGGTGAAGACGATCAGGATGGCCAACAGCAGGATGCCGTAGGCGGCTGACTGCGCGAAGTCACGCGGCTGCTGTCCGAAGCCGAGGAAGTAGGCCCAGGTGACGAGGATCTGGGCGTCCGGGGCGCCGGTCGGGCCGAACAGCAGGAAGATCACGGCGAACTGGTTGAAGGTCCAGATGATGCCGAGGAGTACGACGGTGGAGCTGACGGACCTCAGGCCCGGCAGGGTGACGTACCGGAATCGCTGCCAGGCGCTCGCGCCGTCCATCTCGGCGGCCTCGTAGAGGGAGGCGTCGATGGACTGCAGTCCGCCGAGCAGCGAGATCATCATGAACGGCACACCGCACCAGATGTTGACCATGATCGCCGCGAACCGCTGCCAGAAGGTGTCCTCCAGCCAGTCGGGCGTCGGCAGGTGCAGTGTGTGGAGGAAGCTGTTGAGGACGCCGCCGTCGGAGAGCATGATGCGCCAGCCGAAGACGGTGACGAAGGTGGGCACGGCCCAGGGCACGATGAGCAGCAGCCGGTAGAGCGTGCGTCCGCGCATCTTCTGGTTGAGCAGCAGCGCGAGGCCGAGCCCGATCGTGTAGTGCAGGGCGACGCACAGGGCCGTCCAGACGACCGTCCAGATGAAGTGCGACCAGAAGCGGTCGTACGACAGCGGGCCGAACAGGATGTCCTTGTAGTTGTCCAGGCCGATGAACTTGTAGGTGGCGTCGATGTGGTTGACGCCGATCGTGCGCGCGGTGTTCAGGCTGTTGGCGTCGGTGAGGGTGAGGTAGAGGCCGTACACCAGGGGGTACAGCACGAGGACCCCGAGCACGACGACCACCGGGGCGATCATCGCGTACGCGTACCAGTACTTCTGGTAGCTGCGCTTGAGGCGCCCGCCCAACCCGGGCCGTGGCGCGCGGTCACCGTGGCGTTTGCCGGTGGCGCGGTCGATGGCGACTGTCATGTTCGACACCTTCTGGGGAGTTCTACAGCCTGGGAAGTTCTACGGCGGTCAAAGTGGCGGGCGGCTCGGCACAGGCCGGTGACCGCCGGGTCCGTCCCCCCATGGAAGTGGGGGTCCCCCCGCTCGAGCGAATTCGAGAGTGGGGGAGGACCCGACGGTCACTCGGGGCTCACTTGCTGAAGTCCGGCACCAGCTTGGCGATGGCCAGTTCGGCGTTGCTCAGGCCCTTGTCCAGGGACTCCTTGCCGTCGGCGATCTTCGGCAGCTCGGTGTCCAGCGGGCCCCACAGGGAGCTGTACTCGGGCAGCGCGGGGCGCGGCTGGGCGGCGGGCAGGACCGTCTGGTAGCCGGCGATGCCCGGGTCGGCCTTGACCTCGGCGGTGTAGGCGTCGTCGCGGGTCGGCAGGGTGGAGTTCTTCAGGGCGATCTCCGTCTGGGACTTCGCGGAGGTCATGAAGTTGACGAACTTGAGGGCCGCCTTCTGGTGGGCGGAGTCCGAGCCGGCGTAGACGGACAGGTTGTGGCCGCCGGTCGGGGCGCCCGCCTTGCCGGTGGAGCCGGCCGGGACGGTGGCGATGCCGAGGTTGGACTTGTCCTTGAAGGCCGAGCCCTTGTAGAAGTTCGTGATCTCCCAGGGGCCCTGGATGATCGAGGCGACCTTGCCGTTGACGAACGCGTCCTGGATGTGGGCGTAGGCGTCGGCGGTGGTGTCGGCCTTGTGCAGGCCCTGTCCCTTGAAGAGGCTCAGCCAGGTGCCGTAGGCCTTCTTCGCGGGGGCCGAGTTCACGGTGATCTTCTTGGCGCCGGCGTCGACGGTGTCGGTGCCCTCGCCGTAGAGGAAGGTCTGCGCGTAGTAGGACTGGGTGGAGCCCCAGTAGCCGTAGACCTTGGCCTTGGAGTCGATCTTGGCGGCGTCGGCCTTCAGCTCGTCCCAGGTCTTGGGGGCCTCGGTGATGCCGGCCTTCTTGAAGAGGGCCTTGTTGTAGACGAGGGCGAGGGTGTCGGTGACGAACGGCACGCCGTAGGTCTTGCCCTCGTACTGGGCCTGCTTGATCAGGCTGGGCTGGAACTTGCTCTGGTCCTTGAGGGCCTCGGTGCCGTCCAGCGGCAGCAAGTAGCTCTTCTTGGCGAAGGCGGGGGTCCAGCCGACCTCGGAGCGCAGCACGTCCGGGGCGCCCTTGGAGCCGGCTGCGGTGTCGAACTTGTTCTGCGCCTGGTCGAAGGGGACGTTGACGTACTTGACCTTGATGTCCTTGTTGGCGGCCTCGAACTGCTTGATCAGGGCCTTGTACGTCGGCGCCTCATTCGTGGCGTTGGAGGTGTCCCACCAGGTGATGGTGACCGGACCGCTGGCCTTGTCGCCGCTGTCACTTCCGCCGCACGCCGTCGCCGCCAGGGCGAGGGACGCCACCAGCGCGGTGGCCGCTATGCCACGCCGCATGAGTTCTCCTTGAGGGTGAAAGCCCGTGTGGTGCAGGTGCGGCCCCGTCTGCCGTTCCTGCCGTCTTGCCGACTGCGCCGTTGCCGCCGCCGGGCGACGTGAACGTAACAGCGTTGAAAGCTGCGCGAAAGGTCTTGCAGCAAAAAATTGCAAGACGGCGCGAGAGTTACCCGCCCGTGACCTCTCCTCGACCCCCGCGCAACCGAGTATTGAAGCCGCTGAGCGGGCCATGGGAGTCTTGTGCAAGACTCTGCAAGCTCTTGCCGAACCAGGCGCCCACCAGAACACGAGGGACCGCGATGACGCAGCAACCCGCTCGGGGCCGTGCAACAGCGCGCGCCCGGCGCCCGATTGGTGTGCAAAGTGACGGTCGGCCGGTACAGTCCACCCCTGTGACCACACGGCTTGCCGACATCGCTGCTCAGGCGGGGGTGAGCGAAGCGACCGTCAGCCGCGTCCTCAACGGCAAGCCTGGCGTCGCCGCCACCACCCGCCAGTCCGTGCTCGCCGCACTCGACGTGCTGGGCTACGAGCGCCCGGTGCGGCTGCGGCAGCGCAGCGAGGGCCTGGTGGGCCTGATAACCCCGGAGCTGGAGAACCCGATCTTCCCGGCGCTGGCCCAGGTGATCGGCCAGGCCCTGACCCGGCAGGGCTACACCCCGGTGCTCGCCACCCAGACCCCCGGCGGATCCACCGAGGACGAGCTGACGGAGATGCTGGTCGACCGCGGGGTCGCCGGCATCATCTACGTCTCCGGACTGCACGCCGACACCACCGCCGACATGGAGCGCTACGAGCGCCTGCGCGCGCAGGGCGTGCCGTATGTGCTGGTGGACGGCTTCTCGCCGAAGGTGCAGGCGCCGTTCATCTCCCCCGACGACCGCGCGGCGATGACGCTGGCGGTCACCCACCTGGTGTCGCTGGGGCATGTGCGGATCGGTCTCGCACTCGGCCCCAAGCGCTTCGTACCGGTGCAGCGCAAGATCGAGGGCTTTGTGCGCACGATGCAGGACCAGCTGGGACTGGCCACGGAGACGATCGAGTCGGAGTTCGTCCAGCACTCGCTGTACACCCTGGAGGGCGGCCAGGCCGCCGCCACCGCGCTGATCGGCCGTGACTGCACGGCGGTGGTGTGCGCGAGCGACATGATGGCGCTCGGCGCGATACGGGCGGCGCGGCAGCTCGGTCTCGAAGTCCCGCGGGACGTCTCGGTGGTGGGCTTCGACGACTCCCCGTTGATCGCCTTCACGGACCCGCCGCTGACCACGATCCGCAAGCCGGTCCCGGCGATGGGCCAGGCGGCGGTGCGTACGTTGCTGGAGGAGATCGGCGGGACGCCTGCGCCCCACAGTGAGTTCGTGTTCATGCCGGAACTGGTGGTGCGTGGTTCGACTGCTTCGGCGCCCGGGGACCGGAATCGTCCCTAGGGCGGAGAATCTTCGAGTTCCTGCCGTGCGTCGGGAGTAGGCGCACACATCCGTCTGTTGTAGAACATGCGGCCCGAACCCGACCGCGGGATGATCGGTCGCAGAAGGCGTTTCTGGCAGACTTTGTGCCCATGGGTGACTCGACCGTGACCAGTCTGGACGACCGCGAACAGACGGCCGCTCCCGACTCCCCCACGGCCGCGAACGGCCCGGGATTCCTGCGCCGACTGCGCACTCCGCGCCGCCCCCGCCTCTGGTTCGAGATCGTTCTGATCGCGGTGAGTTACTGGACGTACTCACTGATCCGCAACGCGGTTCCGGAACAGCGCGACCAGGCGCTGAGCAATGCGGACTGGCTGTGGCGGATGGAGCACCATCTCGGCATCGCCGTCGAGGAGTCGGTCAACCACGCGGTGAACTCGGTGAATTGGCTGATCATCGGCATGAACTACTACTACGCGACGCTGCACTTCGTGGTGACGCTGGGTGTGCTGGTGTGGCTCTACCGTAGTCATCCGGGCCGGTATGCGGCGACGCGTCTGGTGCTGTTCGCGACGACGGGTGTGGCGCTGGTCGGTTACTACCTGTATCCGCTGGCGCCGCCGCGGCTCATGAACGGCAGCACCTTCATCGACACGGTGATGATCCATCAGACCTGGGGGTCGATGGCATCCGGGGACCTGAAGCACATGTCGAACCAGTACGCCGCGATGCCGTCCATGCACATCGGGTGGTCGGTGTGGTGCGGGCTGACGATCTTTGCGCTGGCCCGGGTGCCGTGGGTGCGGGTTCTCGGCCTTCTGTACCCGGCGGTGACGCTGACGGTGATTGTGGCTACCGCCAATCACTTCTGGCTGGATGCGGTGGGTGGTCTGCTGTGCCTGGCCTTCGGGTTCGCGGTGTCCAGGGTCTGGTACGGAGCGTTGCCGTATGCGCTACCGCGCGCTGCGTTGGCTGCGCCGCGGTTGGAAGTGCCGCGATAGGCCGTCATGCGGCTGCTGCGCCGTCGTGGCTGGTCGCGCAGTTCCTCGCGCCCCTGACGGGGCGCATCCCCGCCGGTTGACGAGAGCGCCCTGAAGGGGCGCGGGGAACTGCGCGAGCAACCACAACGCACCCGCAGCCGAAAACCCGTCCTCACGCCCCGTAGAACAGCGCCTCCACCACGGCCCGAGCCCGCCGCGCCGTACGGCGATACGCGTCCAGCATGTCCCCCACGTGCCCGTCCCCGTACCCCAAGTACCGGCCCACGGCGGCCAGTTCACGCCCTCCCGAGGGGAAGGTGTCCCCCGCACGGCCGCGTACCAGCATCACGGCGTTGCGGACGCGGGTGGCCAGGACCCACGCCTCGTCCAGTATCGACGCGTCCTCCGCCGAGATCAGCTCGGCCGCGGCCGCCGCCGCCAGCGCCTGACGGGTGCGGGTCGTGCGCAGGCCCGGCTCGGACCAGCCGTGCTGCAGCTGCAGCAGCTGTACGGTCCATTCGACGTCGGACAGGCCGCCGGGCCCCAGCTTGGTGTGCAGCTTGGGGTCGGCGCCGCGCGGCAGCCGCTCGGACTCCATGCGGGCCTTCAGGCGCCGGATCTCCCGTATGGCGTCGTCCCCGAGCCCCTCCGCCGGATACCGCAGCGGATCGATCAGCTCGATGAAGGACCGCCCCAGCTCCTCGTCCCCGGCGACCGGCTCGGCCCGCAGCAGCGCCTGGGACTCCCAGACCAGGGACCAGCGGCGGTAGTAGGCCTCGTACGACTTCAGGGTCCGTACCAGCGGGCCGGACTTGCCCTCGGGCCGCAGGTCCGCGTCGATCAGCAGCGGCGGGTCCGCGCTCGGGATCTGCAGCAGCCGCCGCATCTCGGAGACGACCCGGTTCGCGGCCTCCGAAGCCTCCTGCTCGGGCACGCCCTCCCGCGGCTCGTGCACGAAGATCACGTCCGCGTCGGAGCCGTAGCCCAGCTCGTGGCCCCCGAAGCGGCCCATGCCGATCACGGCGAACCGGGTCGGCAGCGTGTCGCCCCAGCCGTCGCGCACCACCGCGCGCAGGGTCCCGGCGAGCGCCGCCGCCGTCAGGTCGGACACCGCGCCGCCGACCAGGTCCACCAGCGCGCCCTGGTCGGCCTCGGCCGGCTGGGTCTCGGTGCCGTAGGAGCCGACGATGTCGGCGGCGGCCGTACGGAACAGCTCGCGACGGCGGACGCCACGGGCCGCGGTGACCGCCTGCTGCGCGTTCTCCGCGCGGCCGACGGCGGCGAGGATCTCCTGCTCCAGGTGGGCCCGCTCGCGCGGCTCCAGCCCCCCGCCGTCGCCGTCGCCGAGCAGGGCCACCGCCTCCGGGGCGCGCATCAGCAGGTCGGGAGCGAGGCGGCCGGCGGACAGCACACGGGCGAGGTTCTCGGCGGCCGCGCCCTCGTCCCGCAGCAGCCGCAGGTACCAGGGGGTCTTGCCGAGCGCGTCGGAGACCTTGCGGAAGTTGAGCAGGCCCGCGTCCGGGTCGGCGGAGTCCGCGAACCAGCCGAGCAGCACGGGCAGCAGGGTCCGCTGGATGGCAGCCTTTCTGGTCACCCCGGAGGCCAGCGCCTCCAGGTGACGCAGGGCGGCGGCCGGGTCGCCGTATCCGAGCGCGACCAGCCGCTCCCGGGCCGCCTCCGGGCTCAACCGGGCCTCACCGGGGGCCAGTTGGGCGACCGCGTCGAGCAGCGGGCGGTAGAAGAGCTTCTCGTGCAGCCGGCGTACGACGGCCGCGTGCCGCCGCCATTCGCGGTTCAGCTCGGCGACCGGGTCGACGCGCAGGCCGAGCGAGCGCCCGATGCGCCGCTGGTCCGCCTCGTCCTCGGGGACGAGGTGGGTGCGCCGCAGCCGGTACAGCTGGATGCGGTGCTCCATGGACCGCAGGAAGCGGTACGCCTCGTCGAGCTGCACGGCATCGGCCCGCCCCACGTAACCGCCCGCCGCCAGCGCCTGCAGCGCGTCCAGGGTGGTGCCGCTGCGCAGCGCCGCGTCCGCCCGCCCGTGCACCAGCTGCAGCAGCTGTACGGCGAACTCGACGTCCCGCAGGCCTCCGGGGCCGAGCTTCAGCTCGCGGTCGATCTCGGCGGCGGGGATGTTCTCGACGACCCGGCGGCGCATCTTCTGGACGTCGGCGACGAAGTTCTCCCGCTCGGCGGCCTTCCAGACGAGGGGTTCGAGCGCGGTGACGTACTCCTCGCCGAGCTCGATGTCGCCGGCCACCGGGCGGGCCTTGAGCAGGGCCTGGAACTCCCAGGTCTTGGCCCAGCGCTGGTAGTAGGCGAGGTGGCTGGAGAGGGTGCGCACCAGCGGGCCGTTACGCCCCTCGGGGCGCAGATTGGCGTCGACGGGCCAGATCGACCCTTCCACGGTCGTCTCCGAGCAGATCCGCATCATGTGGGAGGCGAGCTTGGTGGCAGAGCGCAGGGCCTTGCCCTCGTCGGCCCCGTCGACGGCCTCGCCCACGAAGATCACGTCGACGTCGGAGACATAGTTGAGCTCGTGGCCGCCGCACTTGCCCATCGCGATGACCGCGAGCCGGCACAGCGCGGCGTCCTCGGGGGCCGCGGCGCGGGCGATGGCGAGGGCGGCGCGCAGCGTGGCGGTGGCGAGGTCGGCGAGTTCGGCGGCGGTCTCGGCGAGGTCGGTGGTGCCGCACACGTCACGGGCGGCGATGGACAGCAGGCAGCGGCGGTAGGCGACGCGCAGGGAGACGGGGTCGGTGGCCTCCGCCAGGCCCCGCTCGAACTCCTCCACCCCCGGGTGCAGGTCCCGCGGCTCGTAGGTGACCAGCGCCTCCCAGTCGCGCGGGTGCCGGGCCAGATGGTCGGCGAGCGCGGCGGAGGCGCCGAGCACGCCGAGCAACCGGTCGCGCAGCGGCTTGGCCGCTATCAGCGTGTCGAGCAGCTCGCGGCGCGCGGTTGGGCCCGGCTGGGCCTCCAGGAGCCGTACCAGACCGAGCAGCGCCAGGTCCGGGTCGGCGGTCGCACCCAGCGCGTCGAGCAGCACCGGGTCGTCCCGCACGTGCATGAGCTCCACGCTGTCCAGCAGCCGCTCCGCGGCGGAGGGATCGGTGAAACCGTGCCGCAGCAGCCGCGTGAAGGTACTGCTCCTGCGCCCGGGCACGGTCATCCCCGTCCTCCTGTCGGATCAAGGTCGTACTGGCCCGAGCCTAACCGGAGACTCTGACACAGGCGCCGGGGCGGACGGCCGATGAGTTCGCCCGGCGGACGCGGTCCCTGCTCCGTAGAGGTTGCGGCAGAGACTTCCGCACGGATTCTCCGGTACGAGGAGTGACAGCCCATGGCGACAGACGAACCGCAGACCCGTCTCGACCCCCGCTACAGCGACCCGCAGGCCACCGCGACCCCCTGGTCCGAGGCCGAGGCGCAGCTCAGGGAGGCCGAGCTGTTCTGGATCTCGACCGTGCGGCCGGACGGACGACCGCATGTGACACCGCTGCCCGCCGTGTGGGCGGACGGCGCACTGCACTTCTGCACGGGTCCCGAGGAACGCAAGGCGAAGAACCTCGCGGCCAGTCCGCACGTCGTGCTGACGACCGGCAGCAACAGCTGGAACAAGGGCTGCGACCTGGTGGTGGAGGGCGAGGCGGTGCGGGTGTCCGAGGACGGCCGGCTGCGTGAGCCGGCCGCCGCGTGGGAGGCCAAGTACGGCAGCTTCTGGCACTTCGAGGTGCGGGACGGGGCGTTCCACCACGGTGGCGGGCCCGCGTTCGTATTCTCTGTGGCGCCCCGCACCGTTTTCGGCTTCGGTAAGGGGGAGCCGTTCAGCCAGACGCGGTGGCGATTCGAGTGACGTACGACCGACGCAACGACAAGGGAGTCGCTCCATGGAGATGAGCCTCGAAGTGATCCTGCTGCCGGTCTCGGACGTGGACCGGGCGAAGGAGTTCTACCGGGACAAGGTCGGCTTCCATGTGGACCTCGACGGCGAAGTGATGGAGGGGGTGCGGATCGTGCAGCTCACCCCGCCCGGCTCGGGGTGTTCGATCGCGCTGGTCGACGGGCTGCAGGTGCCGACCGGGACGCCGCAGCCGGGCACGTACCACGGCATGCAGCTGTGCGTCACGGACGCGAAGGCGGCCTACGAGGAGCTCACCGCCCGAGGCCTGGACATCAGCGAACCGGTCCAGTTCGCCCCGCAGGACGGTGCCACCTTCATGTACTTCAAGGACCCGGACGGCAACGGCTGGGCGATCCAGGAGTACAAGCGCCGGGAGACGGAACCCCTGCACAAGGTCCTGGCCGACCTGGCCGCCCAGCGGCAGTAGCCGACGAAGGCCGCGGCGCATCGGCGCCGCGGCCTTCCCGTGCGTTCCGTGAGCGGAGAGCCGGAGGTCCGGATCTAGAGAACCGGCAGGTTCTTCCGCAGCTCGAACGCCGTGACCTCGCTGCGGTACTCCTCCCACTCCTGGCGCTTGTTGCGCAAGAAGAAGTCGAAGACGTGCTCGCCCAGGGTCTCGGCGACCAGGTCACTGCGCTCCATGAGGGTCAGGGCCTCGCCGAGGTTCTGCGGAAGGGGCTCGATGCCCATCGCGCGGCGCTCGGCGTCCGAGAGGGCCCAGACGTCGTCCTCGGCGCCCGGCGGGAGCTCGTAGCCCTCCTCGATGCCCTTCAGGCCGGCGGCCAGCAGGACCGCGTAGGCCAGGTACGGGTTGGCGCCGGAGTCCAGGGAGCGGACCTCGACCCGCGCGGAGCCGGTCTTGCCGGGCTTGTACATCGGGACGCGGACCAGGGCCGAGCGGTTGTTGTGGCCCCAGCAGATGTAGGAGGGGGCCTCGCCGCCGGCGCCGGCGGTGCGCTCGGAGCCGCCCCAGATGCGCTTGTAGGAGTTGACCCACTGGTTGGTGACCGCGGAGATCTCCGCCGCGTGCTTGAGCAGGCCCGCGATGAAGGAGCGGCCGACCTTGGAGAGCTGGTACTCCGAACCCGACTCGTAGAACGCGTTGCGGTCGCCCTCGAACAGGGACAGGTGCGTGTGCATGCCGGAGCCCGGGTGCTCCGAGAACGGCTTCGGCATGAACGTCGCCTGGACGCCCTGCTCCAGCGCCACCTGCTTCATGACCAGGCGGAACGTCATGATGTTGTCCGCCGTGGACAGCGCGTCGGCGTAGCGGAGGTCGATCTCCTGCTGGCCGGGGGCGCCCTCGTGGTGGGAGAACTCCACCGAGATGCCCATCGACTCCAGCATGGTGATCGCCTGGCGGCGGAAGTCCATGCCGATGTTCTGCGGGGTGTGGTCGAAGTAGCCGGAGTTGTCGGCGGGCGTGGGGCGCGTGCCGTCCAGCGGGCGGTCCTTCAGCAGGAAGAACTCGATCTCCGGGTGGGTGTAGAAGGTGAAGCCCAGGTCGGAGCCGCGCGTCAGGGCGCGCTTGAGGACATAGCGCGGGTCGGCGAAGGACGGGGAGCCGTCCGGCATGAGGATGTCGCAGAACATGCGGGCGGTGCCGGGGGCCTCGGCGCGCCAGGGCAGGATCTGGAAGGTGGACGGGTCCGGCTTGGCGATCATGTCGGACTCGTATACGCGGGCGAAGCCCTCGATGGCCGAGCCGTCGAAGCCGATGCCCTCGTCGAAGGCCTGTTCCAGCTCGGCCGGGGCCACGGCGACGGACTTGAGGAAGCCCAGCACGTCCGTGAACCACAGCCGTACGAACCGGATGTCGCGCTCCTCCAGTGTCCGGAGCACGAACTCCTGCTGCTTGTCCATCTTCCGCTTCCCCATCCTTGCTGGTCAGGCCGCCTGTCTCCCTGTCCCGCAGGAGGCGGTCGGGCACCTGAGCATCACACCACAACAGCATTTCGTGCGCGTTGCCGACCATGATCGGCCGGCCGACCGCGGCCTGAACGCCTCACCAACGGCGGGTGTACTGCTCACCGCCCATCTTGCCTGCTCGGACCGACATCCGTAATGGGAGGCCCGGCAGAAGGTAACGAGCGCCTCCGCAGGACCCGGCTTTCCCTTGCCCCGTCTGCAAAACATCACTGGTCTCCCACTACGATCAGGCGACCCGACCGACATTTTTTTGCACTCCCCACCCGATTCCCCCAGAAGGACACTGCGATGGCCACCGCCAAGAAGAGCAGCAGCGCGGCACGCAAGGCGCGAATAGAGGAGATGCGGCGCGCCGAGCAGGCCCGCGAGCGGCGCAACCGGATCCTGACGATCGGCGCGAGCGTGCTGGTCGTCGCCGCTCTGGTGGTCGGCGGTGTCCTCATCGTGAAGTCGCAGGACGGCAAGAAGGACGACAAGGCGAGCGACACGACGTCCTCGGGCGACGGCAAGGGGCACTTCGTCACCGGCAAGGACGGGGTGCGGACCTGGACGGGCAAGCTCGCCCGCACCCATGTCACCGGGACCGTCAACTACCCGATGCACCCGCCGGTCGGCGGCAACCACAACCAGGTGTGGCTCAACTGCAACGGCGACGTCTACACCAAGGCCGTGCACGACGAGAACGCCGTGCACGCCCTGGAGCACGGCGCGGTCTGGGTGACGTACACCGACAAGGCGAAGAAGTCCGACGTGGACAAGCTGGCGGCGAAGGTGAAGCAGACGCCGTACACGCTGATGAGCCCGTACCAGAACCAGAGCTCCCCGATCGAGCTGTCGGCGTGGGGCCACCAGCTGAGCGTAACAAGCGCCGACGACCCGAAGGTCGCCAAGTTCTTCGAGACGTACGTGCAGGGCAAGCAGACCCCCGAGCCGGGCGCCTCGTGCACCGGCGGGACGATGTGACATGAAGAAGCACATCGGCTGGATCGCGGGGGCCACGGCGGCCGCGCTCGTCGCCGCGGGCGCGATCACCTACGCGGTCGCCGAGGACGGCGGGTCGGACACGGGCATGAGCACGCCCGCCGCCGACTCCGCGGACGCGGGGTTCGCGCGGGACATGGCGGTGCATCACCAGCAGGCCGTCGAGATGTCGTACATCGTGCGCGACCGTACGCAGAACGCGGAGGTGCGGCGGCTCGCCTACGACATCGCGCAGACCCAGGCCAACCAGCGCGGCATGCTGCTGGGCTGGCTGGATCTGTGGGGGCTGCCGAAGGTGTCGGCGAAGCCGCCGATGTCGTGGATGGGCATGGGCGACATGCCCGAGCGCGGCGACGGCTCGCTGATGCCCGGCATGGCGACGGACACGGAGATGAAGAAGCTGGGCACGCTCAACGGCAAGCAGGCCGAGGTCTTCTATCTGCAGCTGATGACGGACCATCACAAGGGCGGCATCCACATGGCCGAGGGCTGTGTCGCCAAGTGCAAGGTGGGGGTGGAGAAGAGTCTCGCGCAGGGCATGGTCGACGCCCAGCAGTCGGAGATCGAGCTGATGGCGGGCATGCTCAAGGAGCGTGGGGCGAAAGCGCGTTCATAACCCTCCAGCGGGAACGAAAGCCCCAAATCCCCCCGCCTGACCATTCCTTGAGCTTCTCTTGGCTTTAGCATTCCCCTGGCATGGACGGTTCAGGGAAAGAGTGGCCCCCATCGCTTGATCCAATGCCCGCGCCTCCGCCGCGGAGCGGGTCGTCTACGCGGATCAACAGCGACGACCGACCACACATGCGAAGAACCGCATCGCAGGGGGTTCTATGAGATCCAACCGCGCCAAACTGCGCGCCGTGAGCATGGCAGCAACTCTGCCCATGGTCGCGGGTGCGCTGGCGCTCGGCATACCCGCGGCGCATGCCGCGGACAACCCGGGCCGGAACGCACTCGCGGGCACCAAGCCCGCGTGGGCGACGGCCAAGGCGGACAAGGGTGACGCCTCGAACGGCTCCCAGGTCAACCTCCGGGTCTATTTCGCGGGCAAGGACGCCGCCGGTCTCGCCGAGTACGCGAAGGCCGTGTCCGACCCGAGCTCGGCCTCGTACGGCAAGTACCTGAGCGCCAAGAAGGCCCAGGCCCGATTCGGCGCGACCAAGGCCCAGGTGGCCGCGGTCAAGTCCTGGCTGAAGGCCTCGGGCCTGAAGGTCACGGGCACCACGCAGCACTACGTCTCCGTCACCGGTGACGTGGCCGCCGCCGAGAAGGCGTTCGGCACCCAGCTGCACAACTACACCAAGGGCTCGAAGACCTACCGGGCGCCGGCCAAGGCCGCCTCCGTCCCGGACAGTCTCAAGGGCGCCGTCCTGACCGTCACCGGCCTGGACAACGCGCCGCACAAGTCGACCCACGACGACCAGCTGCCGCCGCCGGAGACCGTGTTCCGCAACTCCGGGCCGTTCTCGTCGTACTTCGGCTCGAACATCGCGAGCACGCTGCCCGACGCCTACGGTGCGAAGATCCCGTACGCGATCAAGGGCTACACCGGCAAGCAGCTGCGCGCCGCCTACGGTGCGGGCAGCTACACCGGCAAGGGCGTCAAGGTCGCCATCACGGACGCCTACGCCTCGCCGTCGATCGCCTTCGACGCGCAGACGTACGCGGGCAAGCACGGCGACGCCAAGTGGACGACCGGGCAGCTGCACCAGGTCCTGCCGAAGAAGTACACGAACACCAAGGACTGCTCCGCCGCCGGCTGGTACGGCGAGGAGACCCTGGACGTCGAGGCCGTGCACGCGGTCGCGCCGGCCGCGGACGTCACCTACGTGGGCGCCGCGTCCTGCATGGACGACGACCTGCTGGACTCGCTGAGCAAGGTGGTCGACAACCACCTCGCCGACATCGTCTCCAACTCGTGGGGCGACATCGAGGCCAACCAGACGCCGGACCTCGCGGCCGCCTACGACCAGGTGTTCCAGTTCGGCGCGGTCGAGGGCATCGGCTTCTACTTCTCCTCCGGTGACAACGGCGACGAGGTCGCCAACACCGGTACGAAGCAGGTCGACACCCCGGCCAACTCGGCCTGGGTGACGGCGGTCGGCGGTACCTCGCTGGCGGTCGGCAAGAGCAACACCTACCAGTGGGAAACCGGCTGGGGCACCGAGAAGGCTCTGCTGTCCGCGGACGGCAAGAGCTGGACGAACTTCCCCGGCGCGTTCACCTCGGGTGCGGGCGGCGGCACCAGCAAGACGGTCGCCGAGCCGTACTACCAGAAGGGTGTCGTCCCGAACGCGCTCGCCACGGCCAACAGCGCCGACGGCAACCGTGTCGTCCCGGACATCGCGGCGATCGCCGACCCGAACACCGGCTTCCTGGTCGGCCAGACCCAGACCCTGCCGGACGGGAAGACCCAGGCGTACGACGAGTACCGCATCGGCGGCACCTCGCTCGCCGCTCCGGTCATCGCGGCCGTCCAGGCGCTGGCCCAGGAGGCGCACGGCAAGGCGCTCGGTTTCGCCAACCCGGAGATCTACGCCCGGTACGGCAAGAGTGTGTTCCACGACGTGACCGACAACCCGACGGGCTCCGGCCTGGCGGAGGCACGCGTGGACTTCGCCAACGGCTATGACGCCACCGGTGGTCTGATCACCTCGGTGCGCAGCCTCGGCAAGGACAGCTCGCTGAAGGCCGTGAAGGGCTACGACGACGTCACCGGCGTGGGCTCGCCCGCGAACGGCTACGTCGAGTCGTACAAGGGTCACTGAGGCACCGCCGGTCACGGCAACCTGAGGGGCGCGGGATGTGGTCATCCCGCGCCCCTTCGGCGTGCGTGGGGTGACGCACACCCCGCACCCGGCGATCGCGTCGCTCTGACGATTACACTGGGCCCGTGCCTGAATTGAACTTCTGGTCGATCTATCAGCACGGCTTCGCCCGCGTCGCGGCGTGTACGGGTCACACCGTCATCGCCGAGCCGCAGGCCAACGCCGAAGCGGTCCTGCGCCATGCCCGCCGGTGCGCCGAGGAGGGTGTCGCGGTCGCCGTCTTCCCGGAGATGGTGCTGTGCGGCTACTCCATCGAGGACCTGCTGCTGCAGGACGCCCTGCTCGACCAGGTCGAGCAGGCGCTCGGAGAGGTGGTGGCCGGCTCGGCGGGCCTGCTGCCGGTCCTGGTCGTGGGGGCCCCGCTGCGCCACCGCAACCGGGTCTACAACTGCGCGGTGATCGTGCACCGCGGCCGTGTCCTGGGGGTCGTACCGAAGTCGTATCCGCCGAACTACCGGGAGTTCTACGAGCGTCGGCAGATCGGCGACGGGGCGGACGAGCGCGGTGGCTCGATCCGGGTGGGCGGGTCGGACGTGCCGTTCGGCGTGGACCTGCTGTTCGCCGCCGACGACGTCCCCGGTCTCGTGCTGCACGCGGAGATCTGCGAGGACATGTGGGTGCCGGTGCCGCCCAGCGCGGAGGCGGCACTGGCAGGCGCGACTCTTCTGGTGAATCTGTCGGGCAGCCCGATCACGGTCGGGCGGGCCGAGGACCGCAAGCTGCTGTGCCGCTCGGCGTCCTCCCGCTGCCTCGCCGCGTACGTCTACGCGGCGGCCGGGCTCGGCGAGTCGACCACCGACCTGTCCTGGGACGGCCAGGCCATGGTCTACGAGAACGGCGCGCTGCTGGCCGAGACCGAGCGCTTCCCGCTCGGCGACGAGTACGCCGTGGCCGACGTCGACCTCGACCTGCTGCGCCAGGAGCGGCAGCGGATGGGCACGTTCGACGACAACCGCCGTACGCACCGGGCACGGACAGCCGACTTCCGGACGGTCGCTTTCGAACTCGACCCGCCGCTGACCGACCTGGGACTGCGCCGCCGCCTGGAGCGCTTCCCGTTCGTGCCGGCCGACGCCGAGCGGCTCGCCCAGGACTGCTACGAGGCCTACAACATCCAGGTGGCGGGCCTGCAGCAGCGCCTCGCCTCGATCGGCGGCCCGAAGGTGGTCATCGGGGTGTCCGGCGGTCTGGACTCCACGCATGCGCTGATCGTCGCCGCGCGGGCGATGGACCGTGCGGGGCGGCCGCGCAGCGACATCCTGGCGTGGACGCTGCCCGGCTTCGCCACCAGCGACCACACCAAGGACAACGCGCACGCGCTGATGCGTTCTTTGGGCGTCACGGCAGCCGAGCTGGACATCACGCCGACGGCACGGCTGATGCTGCAGGAGATGGGGCATCCGTTCGCCTCGGGTGAGCCGGTGTACGACGTCACCTTCGAGAACGTGCAGGCGGGCCTGCGCACGGACTATCTCTTCCGGCTGGCCAACCAGCGCGGCGGGATCGTGCTCGGCACCGGTGATCTGTCGGAGCTGGCGCTCGGCTGGTCCACGTACGGCGTGGGCGACCAGATGAGCCACTACAACGTCAACGGCGGAGTGCCGAAAACCCTGATCCAGCACCTCATCCGATGGGTCATCAGCAGCCGGCAGTTCGACGAGGAGACGGGCAAGATCCTGGCCGCGATCCTCGACACCGAGATCAGCCCGGAGCTGGTGCCGGGCGAGGAGATGCAGTCGACGGAGTCGAAGATCGGGCCGTACGCGCTGCACGACTTCACACTCTTCCATGTGCTGCGGTACGGCTTCCGGCCATCGAAGATCGCCTTCCTGGCCTGGCACGCCTGGCACGACGCGGACGCGGGCGGCTGGCCGCCGGGCTTCCCCGACGCCAAGCGGGTCGCGTACGACCTGCCGGAGATCCGCCACTGGCTGGAGGTCTTCTGCCGCCGCTTCTTCGCCTTCGCCCAGTTCAAGCGCTCGGCGATGCCGAACGGGCCGAAGGTGTCGGCGGGGGGTTCGCTGTCGCCGCGGGGGGACTGGCGGGCACCGTCGGACAGTTCGGCGACGGCCTGGCTGCGGGATCTTTCGCGGTTCGACTAGGGCCTGTGCGGTGTCGTGATCAGTCTTGTGGGTCCGGGTCCCTCGGGAAGGGGGATCCGACGACTTGTCCCTGGTCGGCGCGGATTCCACGGCGGCCCGCGCCCACCACGACGCAGCCGGGATGCGGACCGGCGAGGGGGTCATGGACGCCCTCGAAAGGTCGTCGCTGCCGCAGGCGCCCGGCGGCCACACAAATGCGACGGGCTGGAGCACCTCAAATTCGGCTCAATTGTCTTGAGCATGGCAAACGCTTCTGGCATGGTCAACTTTGTTCTCGCAAAGGGAGTTCAGTTCGCTGTAAGCCCCTCCCGACACACGACCATGTCACGGCGGAGGGGCTCACCCAGGGGGAAGGTGAGAATTGAAGTACTACCGCAAGGCACTAGCGGTGACTGCTTCAGCGGCACTTTCAGCCATAGCATTCGCCGGCCAGGCCGACGCGGATGCACACCGGACCGATGATCACGTGCAGCTCTGGATCGACGGTAAAAAGCTGCACGTCGCCGACACGACCATCTACGCCAGTAACCCCGACACGAAAGCATGCCGGGACGGCTACCTCCGTTTCGAGCCGCCCGGGCAGCAGCCCGCCACCTATCCCGCATATCGCGAAGACGGCGACAAACACTGTTCGGCTGCTGACGTCTACTTTCACCTCGCCAAAGACACCTGGTGGCCGAACAACACCAAGGTGTGTGCCTATTTCCTCGAGGTGAAGACCAGAAAACGCTGGGGCGGCAAGCCCTGCGCGACCATTCACAACTGATCAGGGGGAACAATCATGAAGTGGAAGAAAAGGGCTTTCGCAACCACCGCCCTCGGTGCAGCCATTGTGCTGGGCGGTGCGACCTCGGCCTTCGCGGAAGGCCCGCACTACCCGACATCCCATGGGCTGAACGGCGGTGGCAGCCACAACGAATGCGCCTACAACTGGACCCAGGCCGACACAAAGGGCTTTCCGGGACACCACGGTGAGCATGTGTTCGTCTCCGGCATCGCCTACTACTCCGCCGCTCTCAGCGACCCCCGCTGTCACGCCCACGTGGAACTGACGTACAAGGACCACAACGGCGAAGCCGCCCACGTCTGGGGCAAGAAGGTGCCGAACAACGGCTCGTTCGACGCAATGGTGCCGGCCAAAACCTACAAGCTGGTCTACCAGACCGAGATCTGGGTCGCCGACGGCAGCGGCAAAACGATCAAGGGTACTTACCTCATGATTGACCCCAAGGGGAAGATCCTCGCCAAGGCCTGAGCGAGTTGCCCCAGGGGCGCTGGTCGCCCCTGGGGCTCGCTGATGGGGGCAGGCCCAGGGAGCGTCCCTGAGCCTGCCCCCATCAGTCGTCTCCGAGAGCCGTCTGCGGTGCCCTCCCCTCAGGCGGCGGCCGACGCCGACGCGGCGGCCACCCGCGCCGAGGCAGCCGCCAAGCGCGCCCGCTCCGACGCGGACGCCGCCCAGGCCGACAAGCTGAAGGCCGACGCGGCGGTGAAGACCGCAACCAGCGCGGCAGCCGACGCCATCAAGGCCTCCCAGGACGCCGCCGGCGAGGCGAAGACCGCGGTGAAGCTGGCCGACGAGGCCGAGCAGCACGCCAAGGACGCCAAGACCCAGGCCGACGCCGCGAACAAGGAATCCGGAAACGCGCTCGCCGCCTCCGCCAAGGCAGCCGGGTATGCGCATGTCGCCGCACAGGCGGCCGTGGACGCGGGCGAAGCAGCAAAGCAGGTCGCCAACCCGGCCAACGACGCCATCCAGCTCGGTTCCGCCTACGTCGACACCGACTCGGCCGCCGGTCTGGTCGTCCTGACCGGCCAGGCATCGAAGTCCATCGCGGAGCAGCAGCAGGCGGTCGCCGACGCGCACGCCAAGAACGCCGCAGCCGAGGCCGACACCGCCAAGAACCTCGCCGACCAGGCCAAGGGCGACGCCAAGGAGGCCTACCAGCACGCGGCGAACGCGGCCCAGTACGCCGCCGACGCCCGCACCTACTCTCTCGATGACTGAGTTCAACTCGGGTATCGACCCGGTGGACATCCTCGTCGGGCACTGGATCGACTGCGCGAAAAAGGTGGCCCCGGGAGTCGATGGCGGAAGCTGGGGCGGTTGTGGCTGGGCAGGCGTGGACATCGCAGCCTTCGTCTTCGGCGGCAAGATCACCGAAGCCGTGGTCAACAGCATCCGCGCCCTTGACGCCTCACTGCGTACCGGGATCGGCGTCGGCGATGCATACAAGGCTCTCAGGGCTCTGGACATGGACCCCGGCGCCGTCGCAAACATCGGGCGTACGGTGTCCGCGTACGAGGACGACGTCGCAACCGCCTGCCAGGCCGTCAGCGCCCCTGGTATCACCAGGATGGCAGCAGCGGGCGTCGGCCCTCCGTGCAAGTTCTGGAAGCTGACCGACTTCGAAGGTCAGCGTGTCTACCAGCGGGACGACCTGATCAACCCCGACTACGTTTCTCCCCAAGACCCCTACGGTCGGACCAACCTGAAGCGCATGCAGCAGGGGCTCGCCCCGATGGGTCCGGGCAGGACTGCGAGTGGTGGAGCGGACAAGCCTCTGAATCTGCACCACATGCTTCAGACTCAGGACGGGCCGATCGCCGAGGTGACGGATGCCATGCACTTCGACAACTACGGCAAACTTCACTGGAAGTCGGGCACCAAGATCCCCAGCGGAATCGACCGGCCCGAGTTCGAGAAGTGGAAGAAAGCGTACTGGCAGAACAGAGCGAAGGATTTCGGATGACGAGCGGTCTACAGGCAGCCGAACAGGCGATCAGGCTGATGCGTGCCCACGAGGACATTGTGCAACATGGCGACGGCTGCCCAGCAGAGGTGATCGCCAGAGCCGAGGCCGAGATGGGTCTTGCTTTCCCTCCCTCATATCGGCGCCTGATCGAAGAGTTCGGAACATGGGAGATTCCCCCCACCGAGTTCCCTGGCGTATATAAAACTCCGGTCCTGGGAGACAAGTTGTTGGGCTCTCCTGCGTACACCCTGGAGGACCGCGAGGTACTGGGACTGCCGCACCACTTCTTGGTCGTCATGCATGACGACGTCTGGGAAGTTGTCGTCCTCGACACCTCGCAGCCGGACCAGGCGGGCGAGTACCCGGTTTACGCGTGGAACCCCGGGGTTCTGGAGGGCGGGCTCATGGAGAAGATCTCGGACAACTTCGGCGAGTTCATGCTCGCCGAGTGCCGTCAGAAGCTTGGCTAATCCTCCCCCAAGAGCGAGCCTGGACAGGGGTCCGCACACCGACTGTGCGGACCCCCTCGGCCTTTGCGCACTTCAGCTTCAGACCAGCGACATAGCACATGATGATCGACAGCGAGTCGGCCCCCAGTGACAAACCCCCGGGGTGTCTCCCGCATGCATGCCCAATCATCGATGACAGCACAGGCAAGTTCAAACCGTTCGCGACGAAGCCGATCAACGACATGAAGAAGCAAGTCGCAGCGACAGAGGGTGTTCCTGTCGTGTGGTACGTCGCCGCCCAAGAAGAGGCTACCGCTCTTCAGCATGCTGTGGTCGACAAGAATCAAGGGATAGAGATCGCATACCGCCCCGCCTCACGGCAATAGAGGAAAATCCGTGAGCTACCAAGTGTGGATCTACAAGTTCGTCAAACAAAGAGAGGACCCTGTTCCGCTCGACAAGGAAATGGTGCGAGACATCCTGGGGCCTCACGATTCCGGAGCAACTGGCCTCACAGTCGACGAAGAGGGAAACCTTCAATTCTGGGTCCGCGCTGCAGATGGAAGCTCTGCTGACGTAACCGTCGACGAGTACTGTATTTCCTTCGACCGCCCCACTCGCAGTGACAACAGCAGCGGAACAGGCGCCTTCAGCATCGTTGCCGAAGTGGCAATCAAGCTGGGAGCAGTGATTCTCGACCTGAGTAACGGAAGGACCGTATGCCGGGACGAAGAGTACGCACATCTCCCCCCGAAGATGCGGGACGACGCTGTTGTCATCGAGATGATGGGAGAGGCTGTCGAGGGCGCCCTGATCGGTCTACGACGTTCCTGACTGTTCACCTCAAGGGGATAAAGTTTGTGTTCAGGGCAGGGTCGTCGACGTGAGTTAAGGGCCTGAGTCTGTACAAGTTCGTGGATGGCGAGCCGGTCCGGCCGGACAAAGACGTGGTGCGGGCGATACTGTCGCCCCATGAGGCGGCGTCCGAGAAAGCGACCGGCGACAACTCGGAGTGCTGGATCCGTGCCTCCGATGGCAGTGAAGCCGAGGTGGATGTCGTCGACTGCGTCATCGGCGTCGAACGTCCGCAAGCCGGTGACGTGTGGAAGATCATCATTGAGCTGGCGAACCGTGCCAGCGGAGCGATCCTCATTCCTCCCGGCACGTTCTTGTGCCGGGAGGACACGAGGGCTCTTCTTCCCGAGGGCATGGAGAACGATTCCCTGTTCGTCCCGGAGATCACCCTCGAAGCCTTGAGAGTGTTGCGGGACCGTTCACGCATCCGCTGACCTGACTATCGGTGCCCCGCCGAAGCCGAGTTGTCCGTGCTCAGGCTTCGGCGGGCCCGCTTCTCTCGACCACGCCGGCCCGGGCATCGGGCACGCCGAAGGCGCGGTGAGTGCGAGGCCCGCCGCCCTCAGCGATGCACCGCCCCCGCCCCCCGCGGAACGTGTGCCGCCACCACGCGCCCCCGCCCCCCGGCAGGAACGCGCCGCCGGTCCACCGCATACGCGGCACCCGCGACAGCCAGTCCGAGCACCGCCAACCCCGCCCCCGCCGACGCCGGAGAGGTGACCCCGAAGCCCGCCGCCAGCGCGACGCCCCCGATCCACGCTCCCCCGGCGTTCGCCAGGTTGAACGCCGCCTGGTTGGCGGAGGACGCCAGCGACGGCGCCGCCGACGCCTTCTCCATGACCATCAGTTGGAGTGGCGAGCCCGTGACGAAGGCCGCCGCGCCCAGCAGCATCACCGCCAGGGCCGCGGTCCACTGCGTCGACATCAGCAGCGGGAAGAGGACGAGGACGCCCGCCAGGGAGACCAGGCCGCCGAACAGCGTCCCCCGCAGGGAGTGGTCCGCCAGGCGGCCGCCCGCCAGGTTGCCCACCGTCGCGCCCACACCGAACAGCGCCAGCAGCACGGTCACGCTGCTCTCGGCGAACCCGGCGGAGTCCGTCAGCATCGGCGTGATGTAGCTGTACGCGGCGAACAGCGCGCCGAAGCCTGCCACGGTCGTACCGAGCGCCAGCCAGACCGGCAGAGAGCGCAGGGCGGCCAGTTCACCGCGCAGGCCCGTTGCCGGGGCGGCGTGGGTGTGGTCGTGCGGGATCAGCGCCGCCAGCGAGGCGATCGCCGCCAGGCCGATCGCGCTGACGCCGAGGAACGTGGCCCGCCAGCCCAGGTGCTGGCCCGTCAGCGTGGCGACCGGCACGCCCGCGACGTTGGCGACCGTCAGGCCGAGGAACATCAGCGAGACCGAGCGGGCCTTGCGCTCCGGCGCGACCATGTTCGTGGCGACGACCGCGCCCACGCCGAAGAAGGCGCCGTGCGGCAGACCGCTCAGGAAGCGGGCGGCCAGCAGGGAGTCGTAGCCGGGGGCGAAGGCGGAGAGCGCGTTGCCCGCCACGAACAGCGCCATCAGACCGATCAGCACCGTGCGGCGGGACATCCGTGCGGTGACCGCGGCCAGCAGCGGGGCGCCGATGACGACGCCCAGCGCATACGCCGAGACCAGGTGCCCGGCGGTGGGGATGGAGACGTGCAGGTCGTCCGCGACGTCGGGCAGCAGGCCCATCATCACGAACTCGGTGGTGCCGATCCCGAAAGCGCCGACGGCCAGGGCGAGCAGGGCCAGGGGCATGAAGGGGCCTGTTCCTTTCAAGGTCAAAGGGAGAGCTGAGTTCCGTACCAGCTTAAGTTCAGTTACGGAACAAAGTCTCTCGGGCCCAGTATTCCGGGAGGTTACGAGCCGGTGGCGAGGCTCACACGGGCTGCGATCGGGAGGTGGTCGCTTCCGGTCCTGGGCAGCGTCCACGAGGTCACCGGCTCGATGCCCTGGACCATGATCTGGTCGATCCGCGCCATCGGGAACGAGGCCGGCCAGCTGAACCCGAACCCGCTGCCCGCCGCGCCCTGCGTGGAACGCATCTGGGAGGTGACGCCGTTGAGGGAGCGGTCGTTCATCGTGCCGTTCAGGTCGCCGAGCAGCACCTTCCGCTTCAGCGGCTCATGGGAGATGGCCTCGCCGAGCGCGTTGGCGCTCTTGTCGCGCTGCCGGGCCGTGAAGCCGGCCTCCAGCTTCACCCGCACGGACGGCAGGTGGGCGACGTAGAAGGCGACCTGCCCCTCGGGCGTGGTCACGGTGGCGCGCATGGCGCGCGTCCAGCCCAGCTTGATGTCGACGGCCCTGACCCCGGTCATGGGGTACTTGCTCCACAGCCCGACGGTGCCCTGCACCGAGTGGTACCTGTACGTCGACGCCAGCGCCCTCTCGTACACCGGCACCGCCGACGGGTTCAGCTCCTCCAGAGCCAGCACGTCCGCGCCGGACGCGGCCACGTCACGGGCCGTTCCCGAGGGGTCGGGGTTGTCGGCGTTGACGTTGTGCGTGGCGACCGTCAGGTCGCCGCCGCCGACGGTCTTGTCCGTCAGCAACCCGCCGAAGAGATTCAGCCAAACGGCCGCGGGCAGCACGACCGCGATCAGCGCGGTCGCCGACCTGCGCACCAGCGCGAGCAGGAGCAGCAGCGGGACCAGGAGACCCAGCCAGGGCAGGAAGGTCTCGGTGAGACTGCCCAGGTTGCCGATGCGGTTGGGGATGCGGGCGTGCAGCAGCATCACCAGGGCGAGGACCACCGCGAGCGCGGCGACGACCAGGCCACGGCGCCAGATTCTCGGGTCGCCCCGCCATCCGGAGACCATGCGGTTGAGCAGGCGCCGAAGCCGGTCTCCCCGGTGCTCGGGTCCCGAGCCGCCGTTGTCCGTCTCCGTCACATACGCCTGCTGCGCCATACCGTGTCGCCTCACTGCCTGCCGTGCAACCGTCCATCCCCCCGTATCTGAAACCCTAGGGGATGATCGAGCCCGTCCCTGCCGTCGCATGACGGCCGTACGGGCACGAGGACGACGAACCCGGCGCGGCGAGTTCCGAACGCAACCCCGGAAAGCGCCCTCTGTGACGCAACGCGCACATTCGGTCTAGGTGGTTGAGGATTTGACGGACCGTAGTCCCTCGACGGGCCGTAGCCCTTCGAGAAGGGTGTCCACGATCCGCTCCGACAGTCCCTCGGAGAGGTCGATCTCCGCGTCCACCTCCGGACGCATGACGGTGCGCACCAGCATCGGGCCGATGATCAGGTCGTTCAGCAGGTCGATGTCGACGTCCTCGCGGAGTTCGCCGTTCTGCTGACCGCGGCGCAGGATCTCGATCTGCAGTCTGCGCCGCGGCCGGACGACGGAGGCGTGGTAGGCGGCCCAGACCTTGGGGCTGCTCTTCATCTGCGCGAACACGTTGTGCAGGAGAGCCGAGCTGCGGGTCGCGACGCCGCGCTGCCGCAGCTGCTCCAGGAGGGCCACCAGGTCGTCGCGCATGGAGGTGCCGGGGAGTTCGGCGTCCGGGGGCTCGGCGGCGCGTACGACGTCGACGAAGAGCTCCTCCTTGCCGCTCCAGCGGCGGTAGATGGTGGCCTTGCCGACGCCCGCCGTGCGGGCGATGCGCTCGATGGAGAGTTCGGCGAGCGTGACGCCGTCCTCCAGGAGCTTCAGCACACCCTCTATGACGGCGCGTTCGACCGCCTCACTGCGGGGGCGTCCCCGGGAGGGCGCCCCGGGAGGGGCCGGGCTGTCGGCGAGGCTCACTGCTGCGTCCTTTCGTCGTGCTGGAGCAATTCTCCCTGCCCCCCAGTGCGGCGGAAGACGCTATTCCGCCGCGGCCACCAACTCCTGCTCCTCCTCGCCCTCCTGACGGGCCGGCGGCTTCCCGGGCAGGAACACGAAGGCCACGAGCGCGCCGAGGATCGCGACGACCGTGCCGCACAGCGCGGTGACGTGCATGGCGTGCAGGAAGGCGTCGTTGGCCGGGGTGACCAGGGCCCTGCCCTGCGGGCCCAGCTTCGCCGCGACGCCGAGGGTGGCCTCGATGGACTCGCCTGCCGTCTCCCGCAGCCCGGCCGGGAGGTGGCCCAGCTTGCCCTCGATGCCGTTGCGGTACGCCGTCGACAGCACCGAGCCGAGGACCGCGATGCCGAGGGCGCCGCCGACCTGGCGGAAGGTGTTGCTCAGCGCGGACGCGGAGCCGGCCTTCTCGCGCGGCAGGGACTGCATGATGACGACGCTGGTCGGGGTCATGACGTGGGCCATGCCGGCACCCATGAGGAAGAACACGACCTCCAGGACCCAGATCGGGGTGTCCGCCTCGAAGCCCGCGAACGCGGCGAGCATCCCGGCGAGCAGCAGCAGTCCGACCCCGGTGGTGACCTTGTTGCCGAACCGGTCGACGATCAGCCGGGCCCGCGGCGCGAAGATCATCTGCGCGGCGGCCAGCGGCAGCATCAGCAGACCGGACTGCAGCGGCGAGTAGCCGCGCACGCTCTGGGTGTAGAACACGGCGAAGAACGTGACGCCCATCAGCGCGAAGAAGACCAGCGCGATGGCGGCCATGGCGGCCGAGAACACCTTGTTCTTGAAGTACGTGACGTCGAGCGAGGGGTGGTCGCTGCGCTTCTCGAAGACGACGAACGCGGTGAGTACGACGAGACCGGCGGCGATGGTCGACAACACCTGGGCGTCCCTGAAGTCGGCGAGCTCGCCGCCCTTGATGATGCCGTAGACGAGCAGGACCAGGCCCACGACGGACAGCACGACGCCGATGGGGTCGAGTCGGCCGGGCCGCGGGTCGCGGGAGTCGGGGACGAGCCAGATCATCAGGGCGAGCGCGAGGAGCACGATCGGCACGTTGATCAGGAAGACCGAGCCCCACCAGAAGTGGTCGAGGAGCACACCGCCGGTGATCGGGCCGATGGCGATGGCGAGGCCGACACCGCCGGCCCAGATGCCGATGGCCTTGGGCTGCTCCTCGCGCTCGAAGACGTTCATGAGGACGGCGAGGGTGGCCGGCATGACGAAGGCCGCGCCGAGCGCCATCAGGGCGCGGTAGGCGATCAGCTGGCCGGGCGAGCCGGACTCGGCGGCGAGGGCGGAGCCGACGCCGAACACGACGAGACCGCCGAGCAGCACCTTCTTGCGGCCCACCCGGTCGCCGATGAGCCCGGCGGTGAACAGCAGACCCGCGAAGACGAGCGTGTAGGCGTTGATCGCCCACTCCAGCTCGCTCTGGGTGGCGCCCAGCCCGGTCGGGGCCGGGGTGGAGATCGTCTTGATGGCGACGTTCAGGATCGAGTTGTCGAGGACCACGATCAGCAGGCTGAGCATCAGGACGCCGAGGATGGCCCAGCGGCGCCGGTGCACCGCCTCGGGTATCCGGGGTGCGGGAACGGGTGGAGTCGTCATGCTCTCCAGACTAGGCGAATTCCGATACGAGACGGTGCCGTATCGTAAATGTTTTACCTGGACCTTACGCCCGCCGACGCCTACGGCATCCGTGCCCACGTGACGGAGTTCCCTCTGGCCCTGGCTGGCACGAAGTGCCACCATGGGGGTGATCCGGGGACGCCGTCAGGGCGCCTCGAGATGACTGAAGGAGCCGTTGCAATGACGCAGCTTTCGGCTGCCCAGACTGTCCAGAACAGGTCCTCCGACGGCAGCAAGGCGCTGTACGGGGGCAAGGGCACACGCCGTATCACCGTTCGCGACATCGCCCTCGCCAAGGAACGCGGCGAGAAGTGGCCCATGCTCACCGCCTACGACGCGATGACCGCGTCCGTCTTCGACGAAGCCGGCATCCCGGTGATCCTCGTCGGCGACTCGGCGGGCAACTGCCACCTCGGGTACGAGACGACCGTGCCCGTCACCATGGACGAGATGACCATGCTGTCCGCCGCCGTCGTACGCGGCACGCAGCGCGCCCTGATCGTCGGCGACCTCCCCTTCGGCTCCTACCAGGAGGGTCCGGTGCAGGCGCTGCGCTCGGCGACCCGGCTGGTCAAGGACGCCGGGGTGGGTGCCGTGAAGCTGGAGGGCGGGGAGCGCTCGCACGAGCAGATCCGGCTCCTCGTCGAGTCCGGTATCCCCGTCATGGCCCACATCGGGCTGACCCCGCAGTCCGTGAACGCGATGGGTTACCGGGTGCAGGGGCGCGGCGAGGAGGCGGCGCAGCAGTTGCTGCGGGATGCGAAGGCCGTGCAGGACGCGGGTGCGTTCGCGGTCGTGCTGGAGTTGGTGCCGGCGGAGCTGGCGGCCGAGGTGACGCGGGTGCTGCACATCCCTACCGTCGGGATCGGGGCCGGGCCCGAGACGGATGCGCAGGTGCTGGTGTGGACGGACATGCTGGGGCTGACCTCCGGTCGGGTGCCGAAGTTCGTCAAGAAGTACGCGAACCTGCGTGAGGTCATGGGGAACGCGGTGAAGGAGTTCGCGGAGGATGTCGTCGGCGGGGTGTTCCCGTCGGAGGAGAACTCCGTCCACTAGAGCCACAGCGGCACAGAGGCAGCCCGTCGATCTTCCCCCGTCGACGGGCTGCCGTTTTGTTTCCTCGCCCCCGCCGCCCCTTCCCGTCCCGACCCTGGGGGCTGCCGCCCCCAGCCCCCCGCTTTCGGCCTGAACGGCCTCGTCCTCAAACGCCGGACGGGCTGAAAAATCCAGCCCCGGGACGGAGTGTCGGCGGTCTGTAGGTGTCGGCAAAGCCGTGTCGGTGACCTGTCGGTCGTTTGTCGGTCGGCCCTGACACCGTCATCGGCATGACGCGAATCGACAAGAACCCCAGCGACGGCGGTAGCGCCGTCACCGTGCGGGGGCTGGTCAAGCACTACGGCGAGACCAAGGCGCTGGACGGGGTGGACCTGGATGTGCGCGAGGGCACCGTGATGGGTGTGCTCGGGCCCAACGGCGCCGGCAAGACCACCCTGGTGCGGATCCTGTCCACGCTGCTCGCCCCCACCTCCGGGCAGGCGACCGTCGCCGGATACGACGTGCTGCACCAGCCCCGGCAGCTGCGCCGGGTGATAGGCCTGACCGGGCAGTACGCCTCGGTCGACGAGAAGCTCCCCGGCTGGGAGAACCTCTACATGATCGGGCGGCTGCTCGACCTGCCCCGCAAGGAGGCACGCGCGCGTGCCGACGAGCTGCTGGAGCGGTTCTCGCTGACCGAGGCCGCCAGGCGGCCCGCGGGCACCTACTCCGGCGGTATGCGGCGGCGCCTCGACCTCGCCGCCTCGATGATCGGGCGGCCCGAGGTGCTGTTCCTCGACGAGCCGACCACCGGGCTCGACCCGCGCACCCGCAACGAGGTGTGGGACGAGGTCAAGCGGATGGTCGGTGAGGGGGTCACCGTTCTGCTCACCACCCAGTACATGGAGGAGGCCGAGCAGCTCGCCGGCGAGCTGACCGTCGTGGACCGCGGCAAGGTCATCGCGGGCGGTGGGATCGACGAGCTGAAGGCCAAGGTGGGCGGACGGACCCTGCGGGTGCGCCCCGCCGACCCGCAGCAGCTGCGGCCGCTCGCCGCCACCCTCGACGACCTCGGCATCACCGGTCTCGCCACGACGACCGTCGACACCGAGAGCGGTTCGGTGCTCGTGCCGATCCTCAGCGACGAACAGTTGACCGCCGTGACCGGCGTGGTCATCGCACAGGGCATCACGATCAGCTCCATCACCACCGAACTGCCCAGCCTGGACGAGGTGTTCCTGTCCCTCACCGGCCACCGCGCCAGTGCCCCGCAGGACGCCGTACCCAACGACACCCTCGAGGAGGTCGCCGTATGAGCGCGGCAACCGCCACCGCTCCGGCCGCCGATGCGCACATCCCGCTGCGCGGCCATCTGCGCCACACCGGCGCCCTGATCCGCCGGAACCTGCTCTGGATCCGGCAGGACCCGGAGTCGATGTTCGACGCCGTGCTGTTCCCGGTGATCTTCACACTGCTGTTCGTGTACGTCTTCGGCGGCTCCATCGGGCAGTCGCTGGGCGGCGGACAGGAGAGATACGTCCAGTACGTCATCCCCGGGCTGCTGGCCATGATGGGGATGAACATGGCCCAGGGCGTGGGCACCGGATTCAACACGGACTTCAACTCCGGGGTCATGGACCGCTTCCGGTCCCTGCCGATCGGCCGCGGCTCGGTGCTGGTCGCCAAGATCATGGTGGAGCTGATGCGCATGCTCGTCGCATGCGTGATCCTCATGGTGGTGGCCGTGCTGGTGGGCTTCCACATCACCCACTGGCCGGGGCTCTTCGCGGCCGTGGGCCTGGCCACCCTGTTCGGCTCGGCGCTGATGTGGGTGTTCCTCACCCTCGGCGTGACGATGAAGAGCGCACAGTCGGTGCAGGCCATGGGCTTCCTGGTGCTGATGCCTCTTCAGTTCGGTTCGTCGATCTTCGCCCCGCCGACGACGATGCCGGGCTGGCTGAAGAACTTCACCGAGTACAACCCGCTGTCCACGCTCGCCGACGCGGCACGCGGACTGATGGTGGGCGGCCCGGTCGCGCACGGACTGTGGATGACACTGGCCTGGTCGGTAGGGATCACGGCCGTGATGGCGCCGGTCGCGATCCACAAGTTCCGTACGAACAGCTGAAGTTCAGGGTCGGTTCCGCGTCAGACCAGGGCTGCGGCCTCCTCCACGGAGAGGCCGCAGCCCTCCGCGTGGGCGGCCTCGTAGGCCCGGTCGCCGAGGGCCGCGCGGGCGAGCCGTTCGGCCCGGGAGTACACCTCGCGCTCCATGGCCGTCGCGACATGGCCGGCCGGCAGCAGTGTCCGCGCGGCCCCGAGGCAGCGGGCGGCGTCCCGGGCCCGGCTGCCGCCGTCGACACCCGCGAGGCCCATCGCGGCGAGGGCCAGGTGCAGGGGCCGCATATGCGGGGCGATGGCCTCGGACAGCGGGTCCCCGGCCCGCTCCAGCGCCTGCCGGGCCTTGTCCAGGGACTGCGAGTAGTTGCCGTCGACCGCCTCCACGAAGGCCTCCGAGCCGAGGATGAACGCGTCGAAGACGATGAAGTGGGCGATTCTGAACTCCTCGCGCAGCAGCCGCAGTTGTTCGCGTGCCTCCGGCATCCGGCCGGTCATGGCGAGCCGCCCGGCGAGGAACATCCGGGCGGCGGGCATGGCTTCGTTGCCCGAGCCGTCCTTCCGCCCGATCACCTCGCGCAGCAGCCGCTCGCCGCGCTCCGTCTCACCCGCCTCCAGCAGTGCGCTGCCGAGCCGGGCACCCAGCACGGCCACCTGGGCGCGGGCGCCGAGGCGTTCGGCCTGTTCCATCGCCGCCTCGTAGTCGGCGGCGGCCGCCGCGTACTCGCCGATCCGTTCACGGGCCTCGCCGCGGGCGGACAGCGCCTCGGCGGTGCCCCACAGGTCGCCGATCCGCCGGTAGATCTCCAGCGACTCGTCGGCGTCGCGCCGGGCGTCGCCCGCCCAGTCGCTGCGGTTGGCAAGGAGGTTGGCGCGCATCTGCAGGGTGGCGGCGAGTTCCCACTCCATGCCGGGGGTGGCACGGCAGGTGTCGACGCTCGCGTCGAGGATGCCCGGCAGCTGCTCCACGTTGCCGGTCAGCATCACGGCGTAGAACCAGAGGATGCCGGGGGTACGGCAGTTCTGCGGGAGGCCGGGCCGGTAGACCTCGGTTATGGTGCGCAGTTTCTGCTTCGCCTGCGGTGACTCCCAGGCATCCAACTCGGTGTCCATGCAGGCCAGATGGGCGAGGTGGACACCGCGCCGGGCCTCGGCGAGGAGTTCGCCGGACAGCGGGGGCGGGACGTCGGTGCAGCGCTGCCAGAGCGGTTCGGCGGGCTGGGCGGGGGCGGCGAAGGGGTCGGGTCCGAGGGCCATGACCTCGGCGCACCAGTTGCGGGCCTCGATGCGTGCGTCCCGCATCTGCCAGTACCAGGACAGCGACAGGACGAGGCAGATGGCCTCCTGTTCGTCGCGCTCGGCGACGGCGTGGCGCAGGGCGGTGCGCAGGTTCTCGTACTCGCGCTCCAGCAGTTCGATCGCGGCGAGCTGGCCGGGGCCGCGCAGCACCGGGTCGGTGGTGCGGGCGAGTTCGCGGTAGTACGTCAGGTGCGCGCGCTCGGTCTCCGGGCGCCGCCCGGCCTCGTCCAGGCGCTCGCCGGCGTACTCGGCGACGGTTTCGAGCAGCCGGTAGCGCATGCCTCCGGCGCCCGAAGGGGCGGCCACGACCAGGGACTTGTCGACGAGCGAACCGAGGGTTTCCAGCGCTGCGGGACCGCAGACGGCCTCGGCGGCGGCGAGATCGCAGCCGCCCGCGAAGACGGAGAGCCGCCGCAGGACCTCCTTCTCCTCCTGGTCGAGCAGATCCCAGGACCAGTCGACGACCGCGCGCAGGGTCTGCTGGCGGGGCAGGACGGTACGGCTGCCGGAGGTCAGCAGCCGGAAGCGGTCGTCGAGCCGGTCGGCGATCTGGCGGGGCGTCAGCATACGGAGCCGGGCGGCGGCCAGCTCGATGGCCAGGGGCAGCCCGTCGAGCCGCCGGCAGATCTCGGCGCAGGCCTCGGGATCTTCGTCGACCCGGAATCCGGGCCTGGCGGCCGCGCCCCGGTCGGCGAGCAGCCGCAGCGCGACCGGCTCGGGCAGCGGCTCCACCGGCCGTAGCAACTCCCCCGGTACGCCCAGGGGTTCACGGCTGGTGGCGAGCACCGTCAGTTCCGGACAGCGTTCGAGCAGCTCCTCCACCAGCCGGGCGGCGGCCTCGACGACGTGCTCGCAGTTGTCGAGGACGATCAGCATGCGCCGCCGCCCGCAGTGCTCGGCGAGCCGCTCGACGGGGTCGTCGTGCCGCTCGGCCCCTGCTGCCCGCATCGCCTCGGCCCCCGCGCCGTACAGCACGGTCTCGCGGGCCCCGACGGCGGTCAGCACGGCCTCCGGTACGGCGTCCGGGTCGTCGACGGGCGCCAGCTCGGCCAGCCACACCCCGTCCCGAGCCGCATACCGCACGGCCTCCGCGGCCTCCTGCGACAGCCGCGTCTTCCCGGCCCCGCCGGGCCCGAGCAACGTCACCAGCCGGGCCGCCGCGAGATCGCCCCGGATCGCCTCGATGTCGGCCTCCCGCCCGACGAAGGAGGTGAGGCGGGCGCGGAGGTTGCCACGGGGTTGTGGGCCGTCGGCCACGGGAGTGGCCGGGGCGTGGACGGCAGCGGCGGAAGCCGCCGGGCGTGCGGCGGGCCTGTGGTCCGGCCGACCGTCGGCCCCCGGCCCGTGGTCTGGCAGGCCGTCCGCCGCGGGCCCGGCACCGGACGCCGCGCCGACGGGACCTCCACCGACGGTGCCCGGCCAGTCGGCCGCCGGCTCCGCGCTGTGCCGCCCGTAGCCGTCCGACCGCCGGCCACGGTGCCGCTCGTGGCCGCCTGACCGCTCGCCACTGTTCGGCCTGTAGCCGCCCGAGGGAGCGCCGGTCACATGACCGCGCGCCCACGCATCCTCCTCCTCCGCCCCCGACAACTCCCCCGACCGCTCACCGACCTCCCGCCCGGAACCGCCCCACGGGGTGCCGCTGCCGCGGGCCGGTGCCCGTGAGCCGCGGACCTCCGGCTGCAGCAACTCCCCGTACAGCGCCCTCAGTTCGCTCCCCGGGTCTGCTCCCAAGCGGTCTGCCAGGAGGCGTCGTACGTCCTCGAAGGCGGCCAGTGCCTCCGCCGTGCGGCCCGCGTCGCGGAGGGCGCGCAGGCGTAGGGCCTGGAGGGGCTCGTCGAGGGGGTGGGTGTCGCACAGGGCGGTCAGTTCGGGGAGGGACTGCTCGGCGTGGCCCAGGGCGAGGGCGGCGGTGTGGCGGGTGCGCAGGGCGTCGAGGCGGCGGGTGTCCCAGCGGGCCGCCTCCGCGGTGCGGTCGGGGAGGTCGGCCAGGGCCGGCCCGCGCCACAGGCCGAGGGCGTCGTCGAGGACGACGGCCGCCTTGGCGGGGTCGCCGTCGGCGAGCGCGCGCATACCCTCGCCGGTCAGCCGCTCGAAACGGTGCAGGTCGACGTCGTCGGGCCGGGCGGCGAGCCGGTAGCCGCCCTCCACGGAGGCGACGGCGTCCGCGCCGAGCGCCCGCCGCAGCCGGCCGACCAGCGCCTGCAGCGCACCCGGCGCGTCGGCGGGCGGCTCACCGCCCCACACCTCGTCGACGAGGACGCCGGCCGGCACGGTACGCCCGGCGCGCAGCGCCAGCACGGTCAACAGTGCACGCAGCCGCGCCCCGCCGACCGGGGCGGGGGTGCCGTCGGGGCGGAGCGCCTGAGTGGTGCCGAGGATGCGATAGCGCACGGGGTCCATTGTCTCCGTTGACGTCAGGGGCGGTCATGGGATTCGGGCGAGCGGCGCGGTCAGGGGGCGGTGCGACCGTGCTCTCTGCCGGGCCGCGCAGAACACACATGCCGATCCCCCATGTCCCCACCCTTCCACGGAACCACCGTCCCCCCGCGAGACGTTTTCCACGTACGCCCGGTACCGTCGGGCAGTCCCACCGCGTGCACGCACTGTCCAGGGAGTCCCATGACCACCGCCACCACCAGCCGCAGCGACCGGCGGATCAGCCCCGTCTTCCTGGGGATCCTGGCCGTCACCGCGGTCACGGGATGGGCCACCTGGACCGGGTTCGCCGAGCAGCCGGGCGTGGCCGTGTTCCTGTTCGTGACGGCGGCCTGGATCGTCTCCCTGTGTCTGCACGAGTACGCACACGCGCGTACCGCCCTGCACAGCGGTGACATCTCGGTCGGCGCGAAGGGCTATCTCACGCTGAACCCGATGAAGTACACGCATGCGCTGCTGAGCATCGTGCTGCCGGTGCTGTTCGTGATCATGGGCGGGATCGGGCTGCCGGGCGGCGCGGTGTTCATCGAACGAGGCCGCATCCAGGGCCGCTGGCGGCACAGTCTCATCTCGGCGGCAGGTCCGCTGACGAACGTCCTGTTCGCGGCCGTGTGCACCGCCCCGTTCTGGCTGCACGCGCTGGACGGCGTGCCGCGCGACTTCCAGTTCGCGCTGGCCTTCCTCGCCCTGCTCCAGGTCACGGCCGCCATCCTGAACTTCCTGCCGGTGCCCGGCCTGGACGGCTACGGCGTCATCGAGCCCTGGCTGTCGTACAAGATCAAGCGGCAGGTGGAGCCCTTCGCGCCGTTCGGCCTGCTGTTCGTGTTCGCGCTGCTGTGGGTGCCGTCGGTCAACACCGCGTTCTTCGACGTGATCGACGCGATCCTGCGCAGCCTCGGGATCAGCGACTTCGGCACGTACTGCGGCCAGGAGCTCTACCGCTTCTGGCAGGGTACGAACGAGGTCTGCTCGGTCAGCCAGTGACGGAGGACCGGCGCTCGGCCCGGCCCCGCTTCCAGTAGTACCAGCACATGTTGCTGGACAGCCCCGCGAGCAGGATCCACACGATCCCCAGCCAGCTGCCCTGCGCGAAGGAGACCACGGCCGCGGCCACGGCGAGCACAAAGACGATCAGGGCATAGAGGCCAAGGCGGGGCATTTCGTTCGACTCCTGTCGGCGGGCCGGGGGACACCGTTACGGCGTCCAGTGTCCCCCATCCGCTCACACGTCCGTGACGCGGAGCCCGGCGTGTGCCTTGTACCTGCGGTTCACGGAGATCAGGTTGGCGACCAGCGACTCGACCTGGTGGGCGTTGCGCAGCCGGCCGGCGAAGATGCCGCGCATGCCCGGGATGCGCCCGGCCAGCGCCTGCACGATCTCGACGTCGGCCCGCTCCTCCCCGAGCACCATCACATCGGTGTCGATCTCGGCGATCTCGGGGTCCTGGAGGAGGACCGCCGACAGGTGGTGGAAGGCGGCGGTGACCCGCGAGTCCGGCAGCAGGGCGGCGGCCTGTTCGGCCGCGCTGCCCTCCTCCGGCTTGATCGCGTAGGCGCCCTTCTTGTCGAAGCCGAGCGGGTTGACGCAGTCGACGACGAGCTTGCCGGCCAGTTCCTCGCGCAGGGACTCCAGCGTCTTGCCGTGGCCGTCCCACGGTACGGCGACGATGACGACGTCGCTGCGGCGCGCGGCCTCGGCGTTGTCGGCGCCCTCGATGCCGTGCCCGAGTTCGTCCGCGGCGGCCTGGGCGCGCTCGGCGGCACGCGAGCCGATGATCACCTTCTGGCCGGCCCTGGCCAGCCGGTAGGCGAGGCCCTTGCCCTGCGGCCCGGTCCCACCGAGGACGCCGACGACGAGCCCGGAGACGTCGGGCAGGTCCCAGGGGTCCTTGGCGGGGGCCTTCGCGGGGGTCTGTGCAGCACTGTCGGTAGAGGTCATGGGCCGACTTTACGTCCGCCCCGGCCGGCCCTGTCGGTCAGGTGAGCCGGGTCACGTGAGCGCTCGACGGAGGGCGGGTGGCTTCTGTCATCGCCCCTGTCGCCAGGTCGGGCGAATTCGGGGTGAACGCCCGGTCACGGGTGGCCGACTGGTGCAGGATGCGCAGGCATGGACGCCGTACGTGTCGCGTTGCTGCGTGAAGTGCTCGCCGGGACCGAGTGGTTGGGGGCCGCGCGGCGGTTCGCGGGGGTGCTGCGCGGGTCGGTGGTGTCGCACGGCGGGGGGCTGCTGCTGGTGGGCACGGAGGAGTACGAGCCGTGGCATCTGGCGGCGCATCTGGTGGACGAGGCGGCGTGGTCGGGGACGCCGGAGCTGACTCCGACGCTCGTACGGCACGGGGCGCGTGCCTCGGATCCGGCGCATCTGGCGGTGGGGCTGGGGCGGTTGGCGGCTGCGCGGCGGGGGGAGACGCTGCTGGTGGTGTCGCCCACCGGGCCGGAGGGTTCGCTGCTGGAGCGGGTGCATGACGTGCGGCGGGCCGGGGCGACGGTGATGGCGCTCGGGGCGGGGGAGGGCGAGCTCGCTGCCATGGCTCACGAATCGCTGGCTGTGCCGGAGGGGTCCGAGCTGGACCTGGACACGGTGCAGCACCTGGTGAGTGCGGCGGCCGGTGAGAACGCGCTGCCGGCGCCTCGGGGGAACCGGCGCCTGCGGGACCGCCTGTACCGCCTGGCGGAACAGCTGACGGCTCCGCCGCCGGCCCGCTGGTGACCTTGCCCGAGGATTTCGCCCCCGCCGCCCCTTCCCGTCCCGTACCGGGGGCCGGCCCCCGGACCCCCGCTCCTCAAACGCCGGAGGGGCTGAGGAGCGGGGGTCTGGGGGCGGCAGCCCCCAGGGTCGGGACGGGAAGGGGCGGCGGGGGCGAAAACCAGTTGCCTGGGGTGGGCGGACACGCCGACCATGGCCCCTCGTGACCTGGCTACGCGCGCTGCTCCCCGACCTCACCCCCTGGCAGGCCTCCGCCGACTTCCGGCGCCTGTGGGTCTCGGGGACGATCTCGAACTTCGGAAGCTTCCTGACGTTCGTCGCACTGCCGGTGCAGCTCAAGGAACTCACCGGCTCCGCAGCCGCGGTCGGCGCGATCGGAGCCGTGGAACTGCTGCCGCTGCTCGTGTTCGGACTGTACGGCGGCGCCCTCGCCGACGCACTCGACAAGCGGAAACTGATCGTGTGGACCGAGGCCGGACAGGGCCTGCTCAGCGCGGCGCTGCTGGCCAATGCCCTGCTCCCGCACCCTGCCGTATGGCCGCTGTACGCCGTCGCCGCCCTGTCCTCCGCCCTCGTCTCCGTACAGCGCCCGGCCATCGACTCCCTCTGGCCCCGGATCGTGGCGCACGAGCACATGCCCGCCGCCTCCGCCCTGAACTCCCTGCGCTGGACGGTCGGCGGCGTCGCGGGCCCGGCGCTTGCGGGCGTGGTCGTGGCGTACGCGGGCCTCGGCTGGGCGTACGGCGCGGACCTCGCGACCTTCGTCGTCTCCGTGCTCCTCATCGTCCGCATCGCCGCCTCCCCCGCCGCCCACGAGGCCGCGAAGCCCTCGCTGAAGGCGATCGCGGAGGGCGCCCGATACGCCTGGAGCCGCAAGGAACTCCTCGGCACCTACGCCGTCGACCTCGCCGCGATGTTCCTGGCCATGCCGCTCGCCGTACTGCCCTTCCTCGCGGACGAGTTGGACGCGAACTGGGCGCTGGGCCTGATGTACGCGGCGGTCCCGTTCGGGTCGATGCTGGTGGGGCTGACCGGCGGCTGGACCTCACGGGTGCACCGGCACGGGCGGATGGTGGTCCTGTCGGCCGCCCTGTGGGGCCTGGCGATCGCGGCCGCCGGCGTCGTCGGCGACGTATGGCTGGTGCTGCTGTTCCTGACCGTGGCCGGCGCCTGCGACATGGTCAGCGGGATCTTCCGCGGGGCCATGTGGAACCAGACGATCCCGGACGAGCTGCGCGGCAGGCTCGCCGGGATCGAACTGCTGTCGTACTCGGTCGGGCCGACCGTCGGCCAGGTCCGCTCCGGCGGTTTCGCCGCCTGGTGGGGCGTACGGACGTCCGTCTGGTCCGGCGGCCTGCTCTGCGCGGGCGCGGTGGGGCTGCTGGCGCTGTGCCTGCCCAAGCTGATGACGTACGACGTGCGCACGAACGAGCACGCACTGCGGCTGCGCGACCAGCGGACGGCAGCCGCACCGGCACGGACTGCGGCGCAGGCCTGATCAGTCGTCGTCAGGGGTTCCGGCGGGGGCGTCGTGCCACTTGGGGTCGTTCTCCCACTCGAGGTTGCGCTCGCGCGCCGTCTGCATCGCGTGCTCGGCCTCCTGCCGGGACGCGTACGGCCCGAAACGGTCCTTGGCGGGGCACTCGGGCCCCTCCTCGACCTTCTTGTGCTCCAGGCAGTAGTACCACTCGCCCGGCTTGCCGACCGTGCGCTTCTTGAACAAGGGCATGACCTGCTCCTCTCGCCAGGGACATGTTCCCCCACGCCCGCTCGTTAGACTCACTGGCATGTCTGGCCAGTCGCTGCTCGTACCAGGGGAGCTGTCCCCCACCCGTTCCGTACCCGGAAACATCCGCCGTCCCGAGTACGTCGGCAAGCCCGCTCCGACGCCGTACACCGGGCCGGAGGTGCAGACGCCCGAGACGATCGAGGCGATGCGGGTCGCCGGCCGGATCGCCGCGCAGGCGATGGAGGAAGCGGCGAAGCTCATCGCGCCGGGCGTCACCACCGACGAACTGGACAAGGTGGCGCACGACTACATGTGCGACCACGGCGCCTACCCGTCGACGCTCGGCTACCGCGGCTTCCCCAAGTCCCTGTGCACCTCGGTCAACGAGGTGATCTGCCACGGCATTCCGGACTCGACGGTGCTGCGCGACGGCGACATCGTCAACCTCGACGTGACGGCGTACATCGGCGGGGTGCACGGCGACAACAACGCGACCTACCTGGTGGGTGACGTCGACGAGGAGTCGCGGCTGCTGGTCGAGCGGACCCGCGAGTCGCTGAACCGCGCGATCAAGGCGGTCAAGCCGGGCCGCCAGATCAACATCATCGGCCGGGTCATCGAGTCGTACGCCAAGCGGTTCGGTTACGGGGTGGTCCGCGACTTCACGGGCCACGGCATCAACTCGTCCTTCCACTCCGGCCTGATCATCCCGCACTACGACAGCCCGCACGCGACGACCGTCATGCAGCCCGGGATGACGTTCACGATCGAGCCGATGCTGACCCTCGGGACGCACGAGTACGACATGTGGGACGACGGCTGGACGGTCGTCACGAAGGACCGCAAGCGGACGGCCCAGTTCGAGCACACGCTGGTGGTGACGGAGTCGGGCGCGGAGATCCTCACCCTGCCGTAGCGACCCCGTGGCCATCCCCTAGCGATCTTCGAAGACCCGCCCTGCTGCCGGGGCGGGTCTTTTCTCGTACACTTTTACCGACAGCCTGTCGGCAACCTCGAAAGACGGGGCCCATGGACTCCTTCTCGACCGTCATCCGCACCGCGTCCCACGAGCAGCACACGGAGGCGGAGACCTCGACGTTCATGAGCGACCTGCTGAGCGGACGGCTGGGCGTGGAGGCGTACGCGCGCTACACCGAGCAGTTGTGGTTCGTCTACGAGGCCCTGGAGACCGAGGCCGACCGGCTGGCCTCCGACCCGGTGGCCGGGCCCTTCATCCGGCCGGAACTCTTCCGGCTGGCGGCGCTGGAGCGGGACCTGGCCCATCTGCGGGGCCCCGACTGGCGCGCGGCCATGCGCGCACTCCCGGCGACGGCGGCGTACGCGGCCCGGGTGCGCCAGTGCGCCGAGCGGTGGCCCGGCGGCTACATCGCCCACCACTACACCCGATATCTGGGAGACCTCTCCGGCGGCCAGATCATCCGGCACAAGGCGGAGAAGACGTGGGGCTTCGCGCGGAAGGGCGACGGGGTGCGGTTCTACGTGTTCGAGGGGGTCGGCAACCCGGCTGCTTTCAAGAGGGGTTACCGGGAACTGCTGGACAGCATCCGGGCGGACGACCTGGAGAAGCAGCGCATCGTCGCAGAGTGCAAGTGCGCGTTCGCCTTGAACACGGCGGTGTTCCGGGCGCTGGGCGAGGAGTTCCCGCTGAGCGCATAGGGGCCGGGCCCTAGCGTTCGGGCTGACGCTCCAGATACACACGCCCCCCGATCTCCACCCACCCATAAGGCTGCGGAGCCGTAAGGATCTGCGACCCCGCCCCCTGCGTGATGTTGAGCGCCCGCCCAAGCCGCTCGGTGAGGAGCAGCGCGGCCGCCCCGGTGGCCTCGTCCTCATCGATGCCGTCGTCCCGGCCGGGAAAACCACGCGCGCGCACCCGCCCCGCCGGCTCGTCCTCCCAGGCCCAGGCGTAGATCCACTCCCCCTTCGGCGGGACGGGCAGGTCGTCGACCTCGGCGGCCGTGGCGTACTGGCGCAATGTGCGCGGCGGGGCCCACTCGGCGCGGGCCTCGATCCAGCTGAACTCCCCGTCCTGGCGCGCCCCGACCAGCCCTGCCGGCGTGACCAGTTCCTCCACGTCCAGGAGCCAGGCCGCGCCGACGCAGGGATGGCCGGCGAAGGGCAGGCGCAGGGTGGGGGTGTAGATGTCGACGACGCCGCGCTCGGGATCGTCGACGAACACGGTCTCGCTGAACCCGAGCTTCGCAGCGAACGCCTGCCGCTCCGCCCGGTCGGGCATGACGGATCCCTCGCGGACGACACCGAGTTCGTTGCCGTAGCCGCCGTTCGGGGCACAGAAGACGCGGAGCACGTCGTAGTCAGTCACGGGGGCATTGAAACATTGCTCGGGCTGCGAGGTCTTCCCAGGTGGCGGGGCCATCGGAGAGGGGCAGGAAGGGAGTGGGGCCCACGCCGTACGGGAGGGTGGCGAGGGTTTCGGCGTACGCCCGCTCCAGGGTCGCCCGCCGGCGGTCGACTGCGGGGCCGGCGGGATGGTCCGCCAGCTGTGCCATGCGGTGCTCGTGCCCCTCGGTCACCTCGTCCGCCACTCGACGCCAATCCTCCTCGTCCGGGACCCGGCTCACCTCCACGCCCTCCGGCGTCCGCCCCTCCGCGAGCGCGGCCACCGCCCGGTCGTGACCGTCGAGGATGACCCAGCCGTCGAGGAAGGTCACCCACCACAGAAGTACGGGTGCGAGGGTGCCCTCGCGGGCGTGCTTGCGGTACGCCCTCACCCGCGCCGCGTCCGGCGGTGAGAGCCGGCGCAGGGGCAGGACGCCGTGCCATCCTCCCCCGCAGTACAGGCCAAGGCGGGCGGCCGGCCAGTCCCGCAGGAAGTCCTCGGTCCAGACTCCCGGTTGGAAGACCGGCCGATGGGCCAGTTCCCAGCGTCCGTCCTGGAACGGAGTTCCGTCCGCATCCTCCAGCCAACGGGCGTACTGGTGCAACCAGTTGACCGACGATCGCATGAGCGTCGAGCGGAGGGGCGGGAGCGGTGAGCGGTAGCCGCCCAGGCCGTGCAGATACAGCTCCCTGCAGCAACCGTCGCCCGCCGTCCGGCCCAGCAGCACGGGCCGCTCCTCCTGCCGCAGCAGGATCCGGCCGTCCCCCGCCGTCTCGAAACGCAACGTCGGCGGGGCAGGGCGGTCCTGCACATGCAGTACGAGCCGCCCCGGCCCGAGGAGTTCACGGCGTCCCCTGTCCATGGACACAGTCTTACGCCCCGCTCACCCTCCTCCGATCACCCCGAAGCCGTTTGCTTGACCATTCCTTGACTTCACCTTGGGATTCGTTTTGAGCCACCGTGATCGTGCCGTGCTCATACAGCGTCCATGAGAGCTGAATCACCGCATGGCTGGGTATTACGCAGGCAAGGCTTAGATAAGTTAGGCGAGCCTCACCATCCCTAGTGAGCCTCGACACGCGATTTTTCGCCAGCCTCAGGAGCCTGCATGCGAGCCGCCAGACTCTCCGTCGTCACCGCCGTCGCCACCGCGGCTGCGTTGACCGCCGTGACCGGGTGCACGGAGAAGAGCAAGGGCGACGGTGACGCCGCGGTCCAGGTGACCGCCGCCGACTCCAAGTGCGACACCTCCACCAAGTCGGTGCCGGCCGGACAGGTCACCCTGAAGATCGAGAACAAGGGCTCCCAGGCGACCGAGGTCGAGATCCTCTTCCCGGACGACCGGATCGTCTCCGAGAAGGAGAACATCGGCTCCGGTACGAAGTACACGCTGACCGCCGAGGTGAAGGCGGGCGAGTACGAGATCGCCTGCCGGCCCGGTATGAAGGGCCACGGCGTCCGGCAGAAGCTGACCGTCACCGGATCCGGCGCCGCCACGAAGCGGAACCCCAAGCTGGACAAGGCCGTTGCCGACTACCGCGAGTGGGCGCAGGAGCAGGCCGACGCGACCCTCCCGAAGGTGGAGGTCTTCGCCAAGGCCGTCAAGGCCGGCGACCTCAAGGCCGCCCAGGACGCCTACGCCCCCTCCCGCGTCGGCTGGGAGCGCACGGAGCCGATCGCGGAGTCCTTCGGTGACATCGACCCGAAGACCGACACCCGCGCCGACGGCCTGGAGAAGGGCCAGAAGTGGACCGGCTGGCACGCGCTGGAGAAGGCGCTGTGGCAGGACAAGAAGATCGGCGCCGAGCAGAAGACCCTCGCCGACCAGCTGGTCACCGATCTGAAGGACTGGCAGCAGCGGGTCGGCAAGGCCGTGATCACCCCGACCTCCATGGCCAACGGCGCCAAGGAGCTCCTCGACGAGGTCGCCACCGGCAAGGTCACCGGTGAGGAGGACCGCTACTCGCACACCGACCTGAGCGACTTCAAGGCCAACGTCGAGGGCGCCGAGAAGGCGTACGAGCTGCTCAAGCCGGTCGCGCAGGCGAACGACAAGGCGCTGACCACCGAGCTCGACAAGCAGTTCGCCGCGCTGAACACGCTGCTCGACAAGTACCGCACGGACAAGACCTCCGACGGCTTCGTGTCGTACGACAAGGTCACCGAGGACCAGCGCAAGGAGCTCTCGGACGCGGTGAACGCGCTCGCGGAGCCGCTGTCCAAGCTCGCCGCCGCCGTCGTGAAGTAGGGGACGGACAACACCATGACGGACACCCAGGAAGCCGCCACCACCGAGGCGGCCGGCTCCAAGGCCCCCTCCCGGCGTTCGCTGATCGGCTGGGGCGGTGCGGGGCTCGCGCTCGGTGCCGCCGCGGCCGGCGGTGCGGTCGCGATGACCCGCGCCGGCAACGACGTGGACCCGACCGCCGCCGAGGCCGGAGCCGCGGTCGCCTTCCACGGCGTGAACCAGGCCGGCATCGCCACGCCCGTACAGGACCGGCTGCATTTCGCCGCGTTCGACGTACAGACGGACGACCGCGCCGAGTTCGTGCAGATGCTCAAGGACTGGACCGAGGCCGCGCGCCGGATGACGGCAGGCAAGGCGGTCGGGGAGGGCGCGTACGGCGGTCTCGCCGAGGCCCCGCCGGACGACACCGGTGAGGCGCTGGGCCTCAAGCCCTCGCGGCTGACGCTGACGATCGGCTTCGGGCCTTCGCTGTTCGACAAGTTCGGGCTGAAGGACCACCGGCCGGAGGCGCTGGTGGACCTGCCGCAGTTCCCGGGCGAGAACCTCGACAAGAACCGCACCGGCGGCGACCTGTGCATCCAGGCCTGCGCGGACGACCCGCAGGTCGCCGTGCACGCGATCCGCAACCTGGCCCGCATCGGCTTCGGCAAGGTCAACGTCCGCTGGTCGCAGCTCGGCTTCGGCAAGACCTCCTCGACGACCCCGGACGCGCAGACCCCGCGCAACCTGATGGGCTTCAAGGACGGCACCCGCAATATCGCGGGCACCGAGACGGACCGTCTGAAGAAGTTCGTGTGGGTCGGCGAGAAGGACGGCCCCGACTGGATGACCGGCGGCTCGTATCTCGTCGCCCGCCGCATCCGCATGCACATCGAGACCTGGGACCGCACCTCGCTGCAGGAGCAGGAGGACGTCTTCGGCCGGGACAAGGGCGAGGGCGCTCCGGTCGGCAAGGCCAAGGAGCACGACAAGCCGTTCCTGAAGGCCATGAAGCCCGACGCGCACGTCAGGCTCGCGCACCCCGACTCCAACAACGGGATCACGATCCTGCGCCGCGGCTACTCCTTCACGGACGGCACCGACGGTCTCGGCCGGCTGGACGCGGGCCTGTTCTTCCTCGCCTACCAGCGGGACGTGCGCAAGGGGTTCATCCCGCTGCAGCGCAACCTGTCGGCGAAGGACGCCCTCAACGAGTACATCCAGCACGTGGGTTCGGCGGTGTTCGCCGTTCCGCCCGGCGTCCGCGACAAGGACGACTGGTGGGGCAGCACGCTGTTCTCCAAGGAGGCGTGAGCCGTGTTCTCGAACTATCTGATCGGTCTGCGCGAGGGGCTGGAAGCCAGCCTGGTCGTCTGCATCCTGATCGCCTACCTGGTCAAGACGGGCCGCCGGGACGCCATCCGGCCCATCTGGATCGGCATCTCCATCGCCGTGCTGATCGCGATGGGCTTCGGCTGCGTCCTCGAATTCGGCTCCCAGGAGCTGACGTTCGAGGCACAGGAGGCCCTCGGCGGCTCGCTCTCGGTCGTCGCCGTCGGCCTGGTGACCTGGATGGTCTTCTGGATGCGGCGCACCGCCCGGCATCTGAGGTCGGAGCTGCACGGCAAGCTGGACGCGGCCCTCGCCATGGGCACGGGCGCCCTGGTCGCCACCGCGTTCCTCGCCGTCGGCCGTGAGGGCCTGGAGACCGCCCTGTTCGTGTGGGCCTCGGTCCACGCGGCCAGCGACGGCACCCCGCGCCCCCTGATCGGCGTGGCGCTGGGCCTGGCCACGGCGGTCCTCCTGGGCTGGCTGTTCTACCGCGGCGCCCTGAAGATCAACCTCGCGAAGTTCTTCACCTGGACCGGCGGCATGCTGGTCGTGGTGGCCGCGGGCGTGCTCGCGTACGGCTTCCACGACCTTCAGGAGGCCGACTGGATCCCCGGCCTGACGCACCTCGCGTTCGACATCAGCGACACCATCCCGCCGGACAGCTGGTACGGCACCCTCCTCAAGGGCGTGTTCAACTTCCAGCCGGACCCGACCGTCCTCCAGGTCACGGTGTGGCTGCTGTACCTGATCCCGACGCTCGCGCTGTTCTTCGCCCCGGTAGGGTTCGCCTCCGGGAAGGGGAAGGTGAAGACACCTGATGAGCAGGGATCGCGGCCCTCGAAGGCTCCGCAGGCTTGAGCGACTCGCACTGATTGCGGCCTCGGTGACCGCTTTGTCGTTGACGGCGAGCGGTTGTGTGGTGGTGCACGGGGAGCGCGAGGTGCTCCCCTCCTCCACCCGCGCCGAGGCGGCCAAGGCGCTCGAGCAGTTCACGTCCGCGTACAACAAGGCGGACAAGGCGTACGACAGTTCGCTCGACGCCGACCATGTCACCGGCGCCCTGGGCGACATCGACGCGGCCCGTCTCAAGGCCGGTCACACGCTCAGCCCGGCCGGCAATCCGGCGCACACCCCGCTGCAGCTGACCGACGTGACGTACACGATCCCCAAGAAGGCGGGCTGGCCCCGCTGGTTCGTCGCGGAGGCCCAGGGCAACAAGGGCGGCAATCTGCACTGGCTGCTGGTGTTCCAGCGCGACGGCCTGGGCCGGCCGTGGAAGGTGGCGTATCTGACGCTCATCCGCCCCGGCACGCTGCCGAAGGTGAAGAAGGACGCGGCCGGCTGGGCCGAGGCCGTACCGGTGAACTCCACCGAATTCGCCGTCCCGCCGGGGGACTTGAGCAAGGACTACGCGTCCTACCTGAAGAACGGCGGGAAGGTCTTCGCCCCGGGTCCGCACACCGACCAGTGGCGCGCCCAGCGCAAGAAGCTGTCCAGGAAGCCGGGCCTGGTCACGCAGTTCATCGACGAGCCCCTCATCAGCGGCAGCTACGCCCCCCTGGCGCTGCGCACGGCGGACGGCGGTGCGCTGGTCTTCTTCACCAACCGCCGCTACGAGAAGCAGACCGCCGCCACGGGCACCTCGATCCCCGCACAGACCGCGAGCGTGAAGGCACTGACGACCGGCGAGATCAAGCAGTCGCTGACGCTGGAGTACATGTCGAACGGGGTGGCTCTGGACCCGAAGCGGGGCACCGGCGGCGACTCGGTGTCAGTGTTGTCCCGGCTGGAGGGGTTGACATCCGCGCAGGGGTCGTAGACGCGCCCCAAAGGGGCGCAGGGAACTGCGCGACCAGCCCCCACCGGCCCGCAGGTTCGTCACCGCGCTCCCTGCGGAGCTAGTGCCGCAGGGGCCAGCCCGCACCCGCGTGGTCGGGCTCCTCCCCCGCATAGCGGGCGCAGGCATCCGTGAGGATCTCCAGCAGACTCAGCGGATCCGGCAGCGGATGCTCAAGTCCCCGCACCCAGTGCACGCTCGCCTCGCCGGGCAGCCGGGCAGGCGGTACGAGGACGTACGAGCCACGGCAGTGCCACCGCAGCCCCGGGTGCTCGTCCATCGTCTCCGGGTGACAGTCCAGCTCGCACGGCCACCACTCGTCCTCGTCCTCGGGAGTGCCCCGGGTGAGGGTGAAGAACAGAAGGCGGCCGTCGTCGCTCTCGGCGACGGGCCCGACCTCGATGCCGGAGGCGAGCAGCCGCTCCAGCGCCTCCCGGCCGGCTTCCAGGGGCAGGTCGAGGACGTCGTGCACCATGCCGGTCGCGGTGATGAAGTTGGCCTGTGGCTGGTGGCGGGCCCAGCGCTCGATCTGGGCGCGGTCGGTGGTGGACTGCGTCTGCCAGGCGAACGACACCGGGTGCCGGGCCGGAGTGGGACAGCCCACGCGGTCGCAGGAGCAGCGGTAGCCGGGGGCGGGGTGCGCGGCGGGGGCGAGCGGCAGACCCGCTCCGGCGGCGGCGAGCAGCAGGGCCTCACGGCCGGCGTCGTCGGCGCCGGTCTCCTTCGGGCGGCGGCCACGCAGCCACTGGGAGAGTTTGCCCTGCCGGCCGGTTCGGCCGCCCAACTCCGCGCTCATCTATCACCCTCGCCTCGCTGTCGTGCGCAACAGCATGCCCTATTGTCCCACCGCGCCGCGCTCCGGGGTGCCAGAAGGGACATCCGGGGTACGAGGGGCAAGACCGTGCAGGGCGTACTCGACGAGGGTGTCGGTGTGCCCTCGGCGGCCGGCGCCCGGGAGGGCGCCTCGAACCGGGGGTGCTTCAGCTGGTCGACGGTGATCCGCAGCACGGCCTTGAGGTCGGCGGCGAGGTCGCCGGTGTCCGGGATGACGTACGGCTCCTGGCCCGCCTCCCGCGCAGCCTGCGCACCGAGGTCGAGGAACGCCTCCAGCAGGACGTCCGCCGTCGACCCCCACCACCGGTAGATCGTCTGCTTGCCGACGCCGGCCCGGGCGGCGATGCCCTCGATGGTCGTCCTCGGGTAGCCGATCTCACCGACCAGTGCGAGGGCGGCGTCGTAGATCGCGCGGCTCGTGGTGCGACGGCCTGCGGTTCTACGACGGGGAGGTGTACGGCGGCCAGGGGTCGCCCCAGTCCGCGTCCCGGGCCGCCTTGTAGAGGTCGCCGTGGCGTTTGGTGACCGTGGTGCGGCCGAGGGAGGGTGCGGTCTCGCACAGGTCCAGGAGCACCTGGCCCTTGCGGATCTGCGGTTTGCGTACGACACGGTTGGGCGCCGGGGCCACGGGGAAGCGGGCGGCGGCGACGTAGCTGAACTTCTCGTCCTCGTACGGCAGGGAGCCGCCCTTGACCTGGCGGTGCAGGGAGGAACGGCTGACCCGGGCCGCGAAGTGGCACCAGTCCGCGCCGGGGACGATCGGGCAGCGGGCGCTGTGCGGGCAGGGGGCGGCGATGTGGAACCCGGCGGCGATCAGGCGGTCGCGGGCCTCGATGACCCGGCCGTACCCGGCGGGGGTGCCGGCCTCGACGATCACGACGGCCTGCGCGGCGGCCGCTGCGGCGTCGACGAGGGCGGTGCGGTCGGGTTCGGTGAGTTCGTTGAGGACGTAGGAGACTGTGAGGAGGTCCGTGGCGTCGAGGGTGAGGGCGGAGCCGATGCGGGCGCGGCGCCAACTGGCCTGGTGCAGGGCGGGGTTGGCTGCGGCGATTTCCTTGCCGAGGGTCAGGGCGGGTTCGGCCCAGTCGAGGACGGTGACGGGGCGGGTGCCGTCCCAGGTGGCGGTGACGGCCCAGGTGGCGGCGCCGGTGCCGCCGCCGAGGTCGGTGTGACTCCCGGGTGTCCAGCCGGGCACGGCGTCGGCGAACGCCTCCAGCGCGGAGTGCACGGCCTCGAAGGTGGCGGGCATGCGGTAGGCGGCGTAGGCGGCTACGTCTGCGCGGTCGCGGAGGATGGGGGCGTCGGTGGGGGTGGCTCCGCGGTAGTTGGCGATGAGGCGGTCTACGGCCTGGGCGGCCTGCCTGGGCGGCAGCCCGTCGAGGAGGCCGGCAAGACTGCGGCGCAGGGCTTCGGCCGGGGCTACGGGGTCGTTCACCCGCCGATTCTATTTCGCCCCCGCCGCCCCTTCCCGCCCCGTCCCCTGGGGGCTCCGCCCCCAGACCCCCTGTCGGCCTGAACGGCCTTGTCCTCGAACGCCGGACGGGCTGAAAAAATAGCGGCGGGGGCGAAAATCAGGCCCCGGACGGGCTGCGGTACACCGCCCGTGCCAGGCGGGTCGCCGCTGCCGCGCGGGGGCGGCTGTCGGGGCCCCGCCGCCGCGGATGCACCGCATTCGCCAGCAGCACCAAGAACGTGTCCGTCGCCGGATCCAGCACCACCGACGTCCCCGTGAACCCCGTGTGCCCCGCCGCCCCCCGCCCCGCCAGCTCCCCCATGAACCACGGCTGGTCCACCGCGAACCCCAGCCCCGGCGGGGCCAGCAGCAGTTCCACGAAGTCCGTGCCCAGGATGCGGGCGGGCCCGTACGAGCCGCCCGCGAGGAGCGTGCGGCAGAACACCGCCAGGTCGCGCCCCGTCGAGAAGAGACCCGCGTGGCCCGCGATACCGCCCAGCGCCCACGCGTTCTCGTCGTGGACGAGACCCCGCACCATCCCCCGGTCGACTTTGGCCCACGGCCGCCGCTGATCCTCCGTGGCCGCCGCCCCGGGACAGGGCCCGAAGTCCGTCGACAGCATCCCCAGCGGACGGGTGATCCCGTCATGGATCAGGACGTCCAGGGTCCGCCCGGAAACCCGTTCCAGAACGAACTGCAACAGCAGAAAGTTGAGGTCGGAGTACGTGTACGTGCCGGGCACCCCGATCGGCACCTCCGCCCGCAGCCTCTCCAGCCGCTCCGTGTCGTCGGCACAGTCGTACAGCGGAAGTTCGGGCCGCAGCCCGGAGGTGTGGGTGAGCAGCTCCCGCACGGTGATGCCGTGCCGGACCGCCGCGCGGAACTCGGGCAGGTACGCCCCGACCCGCGCATCGATCCCGAGCGTGCCCCGCTCGATCTGCTGCACGGCGGCGACCGCGGTGAACAGCTTGGTGAGGGAGGCCACGTCGACGGGTGTGTCGACGGTCATCGGAACCCGCTCCGCGGGCGGGAGCTCGACACCGCGGTCCGTGTCGGGGTCGTAGGCCGAGTACCTGACGGCCCAGCCGGCCGCCTCCTCGACGGCGATCACCGGCCCGCGCCCGGCGACGACGACGGCGCCCGCGGCCCAGGGGCGGTCCCCGGTGGTGAGGTCGTGGACCTCCTGGACGAGGTGGCGCAGTTCGCCGGGGTCGAGTCCGGCCCGCTCGGGACTGTCCCTGCGCAGTCTCGGTGCGCTCAGCTCCCCGCTCCTTCCACGCTCGTACGTCCGCTCCGGGGTCGGCACATTCCCACGAAACAGCCCAGTGCCACCAGCGCCGCGGCCAGTTGGACGACGGCCATCGGGACGGCGGTGTGTTCTCCGGCGATCCCGACCAGCGGGGAGGCGACGGCGCCGATGAGGAACGAGGAGGTACCGAGCAGCGCGGACGCCGACCCGGCCGCGTGCTTGGTGCGCATCAGGGCGAGGGCCTGGGCGTTGGGCAGGGTCACCCCCATCGCGGACATCAGGACGAAGAGGGCCGTGGCGACGGGCGCCAGGCCGACCTTGCCGAGGGCTCCGGTGGACATGAGCAGGAGGGCCGTCGCGGCGGCGATGACGACGAGCAGGCCCGCGCCGAGCACCCGGTCCAGGCGGACCCTTCCGACCAGCAGCTTTCCGTTGATCTGGCCCACGGCCACCAGCCCCACCGAGTTCAGGCCGAACAGCAGGCTGAACGTCTGCGGGGAGGCCCCGTAGATCTCCTGGATCACGTACGGGGAGGCCGATATGTAGGCGAAGAGTGCGGCGAACGCGAACCCGCCGGACAGCATGAAACCGGTGAAGGGCAGGTCGGCGAGGAGGCGGCGCATCGAGTGCAGGGCCTCGCCCACTCCCCCGCCGTGCCTCTCGGCCGCGGGGAGGGTCTCGGGCAGCTTCGTCCAGACGAAGGCGGTCAGCACGGTGCCCACCACCGTGAGCACCACGAACACGCCCCGCCAGTCCGTCACCCGCAGGATCTGCCCGCCGATCAGCGGCGCGACGATCGGGGCGACCCCGCCGATCAGCATGAGGGTGGAGAAGAAGCGGGCCATCGCCGCGCCGTCGTACAGGTCGCGGACCACGGCGCGTGCGATGACGATCCCCGCCGCGCCCGCCAGCCCCTGCGCGAGCCGGAACGCGACCAGCAGCTCGACGGTCGGCGCGAAGGCGCACAGGACCGTCGAGACGACGTAGGCGATCATGCCGATCAGCAGGGGCCGGCGGCGGCCCCACCGGTCGCTCATCGGGCCGACCACCAGCTGTCCGAGCGCCATCCCGAGCAGGCAGGCGGTGAGCGTGAGCTGGACGGTGGCCGCGGGTGCGTGCAGGGAGTTCGTGACCTCGGGGAGCGAGGGGAGGTACATGTCCATCGCCAGCGGGGGCGTCGCGGTGAGGCCGCCGAGGATCAGGGTGACGAGCAGTCCGGTACGGGGAACGGTACGGGCGGCGGCCGGTTCCGCTCCGGGTCCGGCCGCCTGCGGTATGTGCGGTGTCGACATGTCCGGTGTCGACGCCCCCTGCTCGGGCATGCGCCCCTCCCTCTCCGAGTGCTCCGCCCCTATGGTCTCAGCTCGCACACAGTGCCGAATGTCACTTGCCCCTCGGGCCGCCCGGACCCGGATGGCGGACGGTCTCGTCCCGTATGCCGGACCCTCGCCTACGCTGCGGGCCCATGAATGCCATGGAGACTGAGAAGCAGGGGACCGGCGGGCGGTCCAGGATCGCGGTGGTGACCGGTGCCGGCTCCGGCATCGGGCGGGCGGTCGCCGTGGAGCTGCTGCGTGCGGGCTGGTCGGTGGCGCTGGCGGGGCGGCGCCCCGGGACGCTGGAGGAGACGGCGGCGCTGGTGCCGGGCGGCGCCGGTCTCGCCGTACGGACCGACGTCTCACGGCCACAGGACGTGGCTGCACTGTTCGCCGCCGTGGTCGAGCGGTTCGGGCGGGTGGATCTGCTGTTCAACAACGCGGGGACGTTCGGTCCCGGCGGGGTGCCGGTGGAGGAGCTGGAGTACGAGGCCTGGCGGCATGTGGTGGACACCAACCTCAACGGGGCGTTCCTGTGCGCGCAGGCGGCGTACCGGCAGATGAAGGCGCAGGACCCGCAGGGCGGACGGATCATCAACAACGGTTCGATTTCCGCTCATACACCTCGGCCGCACTCCGTCGCCTACACGGCGACCAAGCATGCACTGACCGGGCTCACCAAGTCGCTCTCGCTGGACGGGCGGCCGTACAACATCGCGGTCGGGCAGATCGACATCGGCAACGCGGCCACCGACATGACCGCGCGGATGCAGACCGGGGCGCTGCAGGCCAACGGTGAGATCGCGCCCGAGCCGGTGATGGACGTCGCCGATGTGGCGCGCACGGTGCGGCACATGGCCGAGCTGCCGCTGGAGGCGAATGTGCAGTTCGCGACGGTTCTGGCGACCGCGATGCCGTATGTGGGCCGCGGCTGACCGGACCTGCGGATCCTCAAACCGTCAACTTGCACAAGCGGAATTAGTGCGTCCGGACCATTGCAGCCGGTCGTGGACTTATGCTCAAATCTCCTCCACAAGAGCTTCACACTTGGGGGAGTGCAGTTCCGTAGTCCAAACCGAGGGGGGAGGCGGCAGCCGTTCCATCGCATCGGGTGGGGGTGGATCTCGCGTGGGACCGCGAGGTACGCACCGGTGCATGGAACGGCTGCCGCGAACGTCGGTCGGCCGCCTCGTAGGCGAGTCGGCTGCGGCGTCCGTCAGTTGGCGTGTCTGCCGCCGCCCTTGCCGCGTCTGCGCAGCGCCCAGACACCGCCCGCGAGCAGGGCGATCGTGCCGCCCGCGCCCTCCATCAGCCGCCACGCCGAGGGGTCGTCCGACCCCGCGCCCGGGGCGCCGGCCGCCGCCCGGGCCGTCTTGCGGGTGGGTGTCACCCTGGCCCCGCCCTCGCTGAGCGGCTCGACCAGCGTGCCCACCGGTTCGGCCGAACCGCCGTGCGTGAAGCCCCAGTCGAGCAGTGCGGCCGTCTCCTCGTAGACGGCGTTGTAGCCGCTCTTGGGGTGCATCACGGTGGCCAGCAGGGTCCGGCCGCCGCGGGTGGCGGCACCGGTGAAGGTGTTGCCGGCATGGCTGGTGTAACCGTTCTTGACGCCGATCAGTCCGTCGTACGTCTTCAGGCCCCACGCGCCCGTGAGCAGACGGTCGGTGTTCTGGATCTGGAAGGTCTTCCTGCCGCCGGCCGGGAAGTCGGCGATCCTGGTGTGGCAGTACTCACGGAAGTCGGCGTTCTTCAGTCCGTGCCGGGCGAAGAGGGTCAGGTCGTAGGCGGAGGACAGCTGGCCCTTGTGGTCGAAGCCGTCGGGGCTGACCACATGGGTGTCCAGGGCCTGCAGATCCTCGGCCTTGGCCTGCATCTCGGCGACCGTCTTGGCCACTCCCCCGTTCATGTGCGCGAGCACATGCACGGCGTCGTTGCCGGAGCGAAGGAAGACACCCTGCCACAGCTGCTCGACGGTGTACGTGATCCCGGGCTTGACCCCGACCAGGCTGGAGCCGGCCGGGATGTCGGCCAGGTCGGCGTCGGTCACCTTGTACCGCTCGCTCCGCTGGAACTTCTTCAGGACGGTGTCGGCGAACAGCATCTTCAGCGTGGACGCGGGCGGCAGACGCCGGTGCGCGGCGAACGAGGCGAGAACCTCTCCGCTCTCGCAGTCGGCGACGATCCAGGCACTTGCGGTGAGTTTCCCGGGCAGGTCTGTGGCGCCGCTCACCTGAATTCCCTTACGGGCGAGTCGCTCACCGCCGACGACGGTGCCGGCAGCGGATGCGGGAGTCGCCGAGGCAAGCGGAAAGGCGGCTGCGGCAAGGCCGAGAGCGGCACGCCGGGAGAGGGGGGAAGAACCATGCACCCGGGGACCGTAACACCCACCCAACAGCAGTTTCCCGGCAGTACGCCGTCCACGGCACAGGAATTGCCTGTCTTACGGAATTCTGACCCGGCAACCGACTTTCTCAGCCCTGACACACCTTTTACTCAGTCCGGCTCAAAGGTTTCTCCCTGGCTTGTGAACATTCCGGGCGCGCTTTCCGCTGTGGCTTACGCCTGCCCGGTCTCGAAGCGGGAGATCCGGCCGTCGTCCTCGATGGTGAAGTTCCAGCGGGTGCGCATCTCGCCCCAGGCGTCGTTGCGGTAGTGGGCGAGGAGGGCGCGGCCGCCCTGGGACTCGTTGTCGACGTCCAGGTAACCGTTGGAGGAGAAGATCTCCCGGTCGATCCAGTCGGCGAGGTCCCGGTCGGCGCCGTCGTCCGCCATGGTCGCGTCCTCCGTGAGGAGGGCCAGGAAGGCGTCCCGGTCGTGGGCATTGACGGCGGTGACGAACGCGCGGACGACCGGGTCGCTGAGTTTGGCTGGCTGAATCGTCATGCCAGCAGAGTCACACCGCCCGCCGGGACCCGCCACCCGAACGGCTGCGTGCAGGGGTCCGGGAGGTGTGAGGAGTGGGACCGTGGACACGCGGAGGGGAGTGTTCCCGTTTGCCGGAACCCGTTGCATGTCCCCGTCGTGTGTCCCCGTTGCATGTCCCCTTGTCTGTCCCGGGAGAAATCATGAGCTCTTACGACCGGCGTGATCTGGGCCTGCTGCTGCTCCGGCTGGGTGCCGGCGGCGTGCTGGCGGCGCACGGCGCGCAGAAGCTGTTCGGCTGGTTCGGCGGACACGGCATCGAGGGGACCGGCCAGTTCATGGAGTCGGTCGGCTACGCACCCGGCAAGGCGAGCGCCACGGCGGCGGGCCTCGCGGAGGCCGGCGGCGGCGCACTGCTGGCGCTGGGCCTCGCGACCCCGGCGGCGGGCGCGGCGGCGGCCGGCGCGATGGCCGGGGCGTCCGCGGTGCACGCCCCGAACGGCTTCTTCAACGCTGAGGGCGGCTACGAGTATGCGGCGACCCTCGCCCTGGCCGCCACCGGCCTCGCGGTCGCCGGCCCCGGCCGTCTCTCCCTCGACCACGCGCTCGGCCATGTCTTCGACCGCGGCTGGATGGTCCCGACGGCACTCGGCGTGACGGCGGCGGCCACGGCGCTGGTCGTGGGGGCGCGGAACAAGCGGTTGCGGGACAAGAAGCCGGACGAGCAGGAGGCCCTGTTCGCGGAGGAGGAGGCGCTGTTCAGGGAGTGACCTCGGCGGGCAGGCTGGGCCCATGACTGATCAGGCCCCTCCCACCGAGACGCCCGCCCTTCCCGAGCCCCCGGCCTCCCCCGACGTCTGGGCGGCCATCGACGACCTGTGGACCTGGCTCGACGCGAACCGTCCGCACGGCGGCCAGGAGGGCATGCTCCTGCGCATGCTGAAGCTGTCGGAGGAGGTGGGCGAGGTCGCGGAGGCGGTGATCGGCGCGACCGGCCAGAACCCGCGCAAGGGGATCACCCACACCTGGGAGGACGTCCAGGGCGAGCTCTGCGATGTCGTCATCACGGCCCTGGTGGCCCTGCGCACCCTGACGCCGGACACCCGGGAGGTGTTCACCCGGCATCTGGCGAAGGTGACCGCGCGCTCCCTGGGGCCGTCCGCGTAGCCGCGCGGGCACGGAACGGGGTGGGCGGTCTGGCGTATCGCGGGCCGCGGTCCGGATACTGACGCCGTATCCGATCCGAGACGCACGGCGCACAGCATTCCGGGGGCTGACATGGTGGCAACGTCGTACTGGGCGGGCGAGTCCGGCGAGGAACTCCTGGACGAGACCGTCGGATCACTGCTGCGCCGCGCCGCCCGGCTGGCACCGGAGACGGTCGCCCTGGTCGAGGGCGTGCCGGACCCCGCCGAGCGCCGCCGGTGGACGTATGGCGAACTGCTCGACGAGTCCGAGCGCGCGGCGCGGGCCCTGCTCGGCCGTTTCTCGCCGGGCGATCGCGTCGCGGTGTGGGCGAACAACATCCCGGAGTGGGTGATCCTCGAACTGGCCGCCGCCCTCGCGGACATCACGCTCGTCACGGTCAACCCGGCGCTGCGGGAGGCGGAGTTGCGCCATGTGCTCGGCCATTCCCGTGCGGCGGGCGTCTTCCTGCGCCGCGAGTACCGCGGCACTCCGATGGCCCGAACCCTGGCCGACATCCGCGCCGACCTGCCCGACCTGCACACGAGCGTGCTGTTCGAGGACTGGGCGGAGTTCTGCGCCGAGGGCTCGACCGACCGCGCGCTGCCCGAGGTCGACGCCTCGTCACCGGCCCAGATCCAGTACACCTCGGGCACGACCGGCATCCCGAAGGGCGTGATCCTGCACCATCGCGGGATCACCAACAACGCGCGCCTGGCCTACGTCCGCACCTTCGGGCTGCAGCCGGGCGAGGCGGTGCTCAACCCGATGCCGCTGTTCCACACGGCGGGCTGCGTACTGGCCACCCTGGCCTCGATCATCAGCCTGGGCACCCACGTCCTGCCCCCGCAGTTCGAGCCGGGCCTGGTGCTCGAACTCGCCGAGTCCGAAAGCTGCGCGATGCTGGGAGGCGTGCCGACGATGCTCATCGCCATGCTCGAACACCCGGCACTCCCCCGCACCGACCTCTCGTCCCTGCGGTTCATGCTGTCCGGCGGCGCCTCGGTCCCACCCGAACTGGTCCGCCGGATCGAGGAGGTCTTCGGCGTCCCGATGGCCATCATCTACGCCCAGACCGAGGCGTCCCCGGGTATCACCATCACCCGCCTCGACGACACCCCGGAAGACCGCGCCCACACGGTGGGCAAGCCCCTCCCCCTGGCGGAGGTGAAGATCGTGGACGCGGCGGGAACGGTCGTACCACCCGGGACCACCGGCGAACTCTGCACCCGCGGCTACCACGTCATGACCGGCTACCTCGACGCCCCGGAGGCGACGGCGGCCGCCATCGACCCCGACGGCTGGCTGCACACCGGCGACCTCGCCTCGATGGACGAGCGCGGCTACTGCCGTATCGAAGGCCGCCTGAAGGACATGATCATCCGAGGCGGCGAGAACATCTACCCGCGCGAGATCGAACAGGTCCTGGCCGAACACCCCGCGGTCGCCGAGGTCGCGGTGGTGGGTGTCCCCGACCCGGTCTGGGGCGAACGGGTCGCGGCCTTCGTCCGCCTCAACCCGGATCACAGGGCGGGCGGGACGGTGGGTGAGACGGTGGATGAGACTGTGCTGGAGAAGGAACTCTTCGACCACGTACGCGCCCACCTGGCCCCGCACAAGACGCCCCGCACCTGGGTGTTCGTCGAAGGCTTCCCCCTGACCGGCTCGGGCAAGATCCGCAAGAACACGCTCCGGGAGGAGTACGTGGCGGGCCGGCTGCCGAAGTGACGTCCTGTCCTGCTGCCTAGGTGACGCCGTTCCGGGCTGCGAGGGCAAGCCGACGATGGGTGCGGACCATCATGAGCCGGGCCATGAAGGGATGCACCCTCTTCACCACACCCCAATACAGCCTGGACCGCCATGAGTTGGTCCTCACGGAGCTGCACAGCACGACGTGATCGGCATCGATGAGGATGGAAGCCCAGGCATCCAGCCCGCCCGCGCTGACCTCCATGAGCACCTCGTCGTCTTCCCGCGCGGCGACCGGAAAGGCCTTGCGCAGGATGCCCGTCCAGGCAGCCGGATCCCGCGGCATCCCGGGCCGCAGCTCCATGGCGTACGCGTCCTGATAGTCGGGGGTGGCCAGAGCCGCCCTGATCAGCCGAGCCCCCTCGGGAAACCCGACCGCCACGGGCCTGTCCTTGCGCATCGCGCACCTCCATACGCTGGCGTACGGAAACCATACGGTAGCGTATGGAGATGGCACAACGGCAGCAGCAGACCAGGAAGCCCAGGCTCACCGCGCGCGACTGGGCGGACGCGGCCCTCGCCGCCATCCGGGAGGGCGGCGGCCTCGCAGCAGTAGCAGTCGAACCGCTCGCCACCCGCCTGGGCACCACGAAGGGCAGCTTCTACTGGCACTTCACCAACCGCGAGGCCCTGATCGAGGCAGCACTGGCCCGCTGGGTCGAGTCGAACACGGACGAGATCATCGCGACGGTGGAGACGGAACGGGACCCGGAGCGGCGACTGCGCGCCCTGTTCCGCCGGGTCACCAAGCCGGGCGCAGCCGACCCGCTGGAGCTCTCCCTCCTGGCCAGCACGGACCACCCGCAGGTCGCGGCCGCGCTGGGGCAGGTCACGGAGCGCCGGATCGACTACCTGACGGGGCTCTTCGCCGAGCTGGGTTTCGGGGAGGAGGCGGCGCGGGGGCGAGCGCTGATGGCGTACAGCTTCTATCTGGGACACAGCCAGTTGGGCCATGCGGTGCCGGGCGCGCTGCCGTCGGCGGGGGAGTTTCCGGGGTATCTGGAGGCGACGATGTCGACGCTGCTGCGGCGTGACTAGGGCTGCGCCGCGGGCTCCCGCGAACCGACTGTCAGGTGAACCGACCGTCACGTGAACCGACCGTCACGTGAACCGACCGTCACGTGAACCGACCGTCACGTGAACCGACCGTCACCTTGTTTCAGGGGCGAGGGCGGGTCGCCGAGGTACGCACCACGAGCGTGGGCGGGATGACGATGTGAGGTGTCCGGTCGGACGCTGACAGCCCCACCTCGGGAGCGCCGACGATCTCGATCAGTGCGCCCACGGCACGTCGGCCGAGTTCGTCGAAATCCTGGTGGACGCTGGTCAGCGAGGGGCCGAAGTACTCGGTCTCCGGCATGTTGTCGAACCCGACGACACTGATGTCCTCGGGCACTCTGCGCCCCGCCTGCTGGAGGGCCCGCAGCAGTCCGAGGGCCATGTGGTCGTTGGCGCAGAACACCGCCGTGACCTCGGGGTCGGCGGCGATCCGTCGACCGAGCTCGTATCCGGTGCGAGCCGTCCAGTCGGTGGCGGCCAGCGGTTCCGTCACCGCAGCGCCCCGCTCTTCCAGGGCCCTGCGCCATCCGGCCTCGCGCTCCTGCGCGTCGAGCCAGGAACGCGGCCCGACCAGGTGGTGCACCGTGCGATGGCCGAGGTCGAGCAAGTAGGTGGTGGCGAGTTCGGCACCCGCTTCGTTGTCCACGGCGACCGAGGCCAGTTCGGTGTGGGTGCCGCAGCCGACTGCCACCAGGGGCACGTCCGGCGGTACGTTCGCCAGTGCCGCGACCGCGGTGGTCTGCGGCGCGATCACGATGATGCCCTCCACGCCCTGGCCGCGAAGCCGGTCGACGGCGTCCAGCACCGAACGCCGGTCGAGGGTGCCCACGGCGGCCACGGTGACGAAGTACTCGTGCTGCCTGGCCGCCTGTTCGATGCCGTAAAGCATGCAGGCCGGGCCGTACAGCGTGGTGTTGAAGCTGATCACACCCAGGGTGCGGGTGCGGCGGGTCGCCAGGGTGCGGGCGGCGGCGTTGGGGCGGTAGCCGAGTTCGCGGACCGCGGCGAGCACCCGGTCCCGGGTGGTGGGCCGTACGTTCGGGTGGTCGTGGAGCACCCGAGAGACGGTCTGGTGCGAGACGCCCGCGAGCCGGGCCACGTCCGCCATCACCGGTGCGCGTTCCACGTCCACGCTCCACCCCCTTCGTCACTGCCATTGTTTCCGATGTTTCCGATGGGCTGCTCCTCCGAGTGGGGTCGACTCGCTGCGGAGGAATTGTTAGCGCGCACAATCTGCCGGGGTCAAGACTCCGGACGGCTCGCTCTCGGCACAGCAACAGAACCCCAGAGAGGTAAGGGCCCCGCGAACAGCGCATTCACCCTCAGGAAGAGCTCGATCAGGCCCAGAACACACGCCGGAAGGGCCGGAGTTCGCACCTACTGTTTCCACTCTCTTGACCGTGCAACAGTGTTGACCGGCTGTTCATCCCGGCGTAAAAAGACGGAGTCGCAAGACCGGGCGATCACCCCCCCACCGCCCGAGAACACCATGCGCGCCACACCCCGACAGAGCCCGGACAACCTGCCTGACCTGCGGGGAAGCGCGTACTCCGACCGCCTCCCCTTCCCCCGTCCCCCAAAGAGCTCCAGGTGAGCGGCGGCATACGACAGCCTCGATTGTTAGCGCCCACAATTCCCGCACACGTGGCGCCGAGCCGGCGAAGAACGCAAGACGGAAGAGGTTCACAGTGACAGTCAGACACCTGACAGCTCTCCGGCTGAGGGTGGTGGGCGCCGTCCTCGCACTCGTCGCCGGCATCCTGGCCGCGACCATCGGCACCGCGGGCACGGCCCAGGCCGCCTCGTCCCTCCCGTGTGACGTCTACGCCGCCGCGGGCACGCCCTGTGTCGCCGCGCACAGCACGACGCGGGCCCTGCTCGCCTCGTACAGCGGAGCGCTCTACCAGGTCAAACGCCTCTCCGACAACGCCACGGCGAACATCGGGACGCTCAGCGCCGGCGGCTACGCCAATGCCGCGGCCCAGGACTCCTTCTGCTCCGGCACCGAGTGCATCATCACCGAGATCTTCGACCAGAGCGGCAAGGGCAACCACCTCACGATCGAGGGTCCGGGCGGCAACGGCGGGCAGGACGTCGGCGCCATCGCCAACGCCCTGCCCGTGACCGCAGGCGGTCACAAGGTCTACGGCGTCTCCGTCCAGGCCGGCGTCGGCTACCGCGACAACAGCACCACCGGCGTCGCCACCGGCAGCCGGCCGGAGGGCACCTACATGGTCACCAGCGGGCACCATGTCGACGGCAACTGCTGCTTCGACTACGGCAACGCCGAGACCAACAGCAAGGACACCGGCAACGGCCACATGGACGCCGTCAACTTCGGCACCGAGTGCTGGTTCTCGCCCTGCGCCGGCTCCGGCCCCTGGGTCATGGGCGACCTGGAGAACGGCCTGTTCGCCGGCGGCAACGGCACCAACAGCAACAACACCGGCAACTCCAGCACCTTCGTCACGGCCCTGCTGAAGAACAACGGCACCAGTACGTACGCCATCAAGGACGGCAACGCCCAGTCGGGCTCCCTCAAGACCGACTACAACGGCAGCCTGCCGACCACCGGCGGCTACATCCCGATGTCCAAGGAGGGCGCCATCGTCCTGGGCACCGGCGGTGACGACAGCAACTGGTCCGACGGCTCGTTCTTCGAGGGCGTCATGACCGCGGGCTACCCGACCGACGCGGCCGACAACGCCGTACAGGCCGACATCGTCTCGGTCGGCTACACCCAGGCCGCCCAGACCTTCCCGGTCACCGGCACCGCCTACCGGCTGACCAACACCAACAGCGGCAAGGTGCTGGACGCCCAGAACTGCGGGACGGCGAACGGCACGGCCGTGCAGCTGTGGGCCTCTCTTGGCAACACCTGCCAGCAGTGGAAGTTCGCCGCCGCGGGCAACGGCCACTACACCATCACCAACGTCAACAGCGGCAAGGTCCTGGACGACAAGAACTGCGGCATCGGCAACGGCACCGCGACACAGCTCTGGTCGTCGCTGGGCAACACCTGCCAGCAGTGGGACGTCACCCCGGCCGGCAGCCACTACACGATCAGCAACGTCAACAGCGGCATGACGCTGGACGTGACCAACTGCGGCACCGCGAACGGCACGCTCGTCCGCCAGTGGGCCCAGCTGGACAACGCCTGCCAGCAGTGGGACATCGCTTCCTGACCTGACGGCCCGCTCGCCGATGGTCTGCTCGTCGAAGGTCCGCTCGCCGAAGGTCCGCCCGCCTGCCCGGCGGCGGACCGTCGGCGGACCGTCGGCGGACCGTCGGCCTGCCCTGCGGCGCGATCGACGGACGGGCGTTACGTCCAGCTGCCTCCGGACGTCCAGCTGCGCCTGCACGTCCAGTCGCGCCCGCACGTCCAGCGGCGCCCGCACGTCCAACAGCCGCCACGTCCAACTGCCTACGGACGTGTCCCCGTCCCGATGAATCCGTCTCGCAAAGGAACTCCCGCATGCCTTCACAAGCCGGACTCCCCCGCAGAACCGTCCTGACGGCCCTCGGCGCCGCCTCGCTGGCCGGGACCTTCGCCGCTGCCGCTCCGGCCCGGGCCGCCGAGCGCTCCGGCGCGGCCACGGACGCCGCCGCCTCGGAACTCCCCGCCGCGGCCGCGCACTGGAGCTTCGACGAGGGCTCCGGCACCACCGCCGCCGACGCCACCGGCAACGGTCACGCCGCGACCCTCCAAGGTGCGGCCGGCTGGGACACCGGCAAGGTCGGCGCCCACAGCCTGAGTCTCACGGCCGGCGGCAACGCTGCGGCCCCCGGGCCGGCCCTCGACACCTCCAAGGCGTTCTCGGTGGCCGCCTGGGTCAACCTCAGCCAGCTGGGCGGCTACCAGACCGCCGTGAGCATCGACGGCAAGGTCGTCAGCGCCTTCTACCTCGGGCTGCGCGACGACACCGGCACCTTCGCCTTCGCCCGGCTCGCCTCGGACGCCACCCAGGGCGCCGCCGTGGCGGCCGCCGCCTCGGCCCCCACCACCGGCACCTGGACCCACCTGGTCGGCGTCAGCGACCCCTCCGCCGGCGTCACCCGCCTCTACGTCAACGGTGTGCTGGAGGGCCAGGCCGACTACACCGCGGGCTGGGCCGGCACCGGCGACACCGCGATCGGCCGGGCGCTCTACGGCGGCGGACAGGTCGACCAGTGGCACGGCCTGATCGACGACGTGTGGATGTTCCCGACCGCCCTCACCTCCGACCAGGTCGCGACGCTGGCCGGGGTACCGGTGGAGACCACGACCCCGCTGCTGAGCGTCGATGTCGCCCACCCCGCACACGCCGTGTCCCCCATCCTCCCCGGCCTGATGTTCGAGGACATCAACCACTCCGGCGAAGGCGGCATCTACGCCGAACTGGTGCAGAACCGCTCGATGATGGCCAGCGACACCGCGCCCGTGCACTGGTCCGCCGTCGGCGGCACGACCCTCGCGCTCGACACCACCACGCCCCTCAACGACGTACTCACGCGTTCCCTCAAGGTCGTACTGCCGAGCGGTACGGGAGCCGGCAGCCGGGCCGGAGTCGCCAACGACGGTTTCTGGGGCATACCCGTACGCCCCCGAACCACCTACACGGCCCGGCTCTTCGCCAAGGCATCGCGCCGAATCGGTCCCCTCACGGTGGCCATCGAGTCGGCGGACGGCGCAACGGTGTACGCGTCCGCTCGTGTGCCCCACATCGGCACCGCGTTCCCCGACCGCCCCTTCGAGCTGACCCTGCGCACCGGTTCGGGCGCGCCCGTGACCGGCGACGCGAGGCTGACCGTCACCACGGCCGACCCCACCGCCGCGGGCGAGACGCTGTGGCTGCAGCACGTCTCCCTCTTCCCGCCGACCTACAACAACCGCCCCAACGGCCTGCGTATCGACCTGATGGAGAAGCTGGTCGCCCTGAAGCCGAAGTTCCTGCGCTTCCCCGGCGGCAACTTCCTGGAGGGCAACACGATCGCGACCCGCTTCAACTGGAAGAACACCATCGGCCCGGTCTGGGAGCGCCCCGGCCACATGGACGACGCCTGGGGCTACTGGTCCACGGACGGCCTCGGTCTCCTCGAATACCTCGAATGGGTCGAGGACCTGCACGCCCAGCCGGTCCTGGCCGTCTTCGCCGGCTACGCGCTGAAGGGCGAACACGTCACCGGCGACGCGCTCAAGCCGTACATCCAGGACGCCCTCGACGAGATCGAGTACATCACCGGCCCCGTGACCAGCACCTGGGGCGCGAAGCGCGCGGCCGACGGCCACCCGAAGCCGTTCCCGCTGGAGTTCGTGGAGATCGGCAACGAGGACTGGTTCGACTCCTCGGGCTCCTACGACGCCCGGTTCACGGCCTTCCACGACGCGATCAAGGCGAAGTACCCGCACCTGAAGCTGATCGCCACGACGACGGTGACGAGCCGCACGCCGGACCTGATCGACGAGCACTACTACCTTGCGCCGTCCGCCGCCCAGTCGGCCACCCACAAGTACGACAACCGGGACCGCGCTTCGACGAAGGTCTTCGTCGGGGAATGGGCCGCGCAGGAGGGCCGACCCACCCCCGACCTCAACGCCGCGCTCGGCGACGCCGCATGGCTGGCCGGCCTGATCCGCAACTCGGACCAGGTCCTGATGGAGTGTTACGCCCCGCTGTTCTCCCACGTGAAGAACAACGTGTGGGCGACCAACCTGATCGCCTACGACAACCTCACCAGCTACGTCTCACCCAGCTACTGGGCCCAGCACATGCTGACGAGCAAGCTGGGCAACAAGGTGCTCCCGGCCACCGCACGAGCGCTGCCCGCCGTCGCCACCGTCGCCACCCGCGCCGGGAACCGTCTCTACCTCGCGGTGGTCAACTCCGGTACGGAGAAGGTGGATGTGCCGGTCGAACTGAAGGGTTTGCAGAAGGGCGTCAGGAAAACTGCCAAGGCAACCGTCCTGACGGGTCCTTCACGCACCACGACCAACACCCTGACGTCCCCCAACACCCTCGTCCCCACCACCAGCACGGTCACGGGCGCCGCGGCGACCTTCACGAGCACCGTGCCGCCGCTCTCCGTGACGGTCCTGGAACTGACCCTGACCTGATACCGCGCGGACGTCTTACGCGTATGCCGGTCAGCGCCCCGGCCACCCCTGCAGCACGCGGGTGCCCGGGGCGCAGCTCTCGCTGAGTTCGTCGAATGCGGCCGCGGGCAGCCTCCGGGCGGACCCGCGACGGCTGTGGTCGAGCAGTTCGGATGCGGCGAGCAGCCACTCCGGCAAAGGGGCGACGCCGATGAAGTCGGCGAGACGGGTCAGCTCTTCGTCAGTACGGTCCAGGAGGTTCTCGTACGAGAGCGTGCTGCGCTGCTCGGCCGGCAACTCACCGAGGAACCGCGTGCCCTCGGTGACGAGCTCCGACCACAGGGCGCCGAACGTCCGCAGAGGGATGTCCCGGTCGCGTACGAGGGCCGGATCGAAGCGCTCGTCGAGCAGCGGAGCCAGATCCGCGGGCAGCGCACGCACCAGCTCGGGCGTCAGGTCACCCAGACTGTCGACGCGGGCTTGTGCCTTGATCTCGCGCAGCAGTGAGATCGTGCGGTATCCGGGATGGCGGCTCATGGACAGGGCGCAGTCGGGTCCGTCCCGGAACATGTGCACGAACCTCGCGTCCGGAAACGCGCCCCGCAGCCCTGGCGCCCAGCCGGTCGAGTACCCGGACCTCTCCACGACCGCAGTCCGCCCGAACCGCGCACACAGCAGACCGAACAGTGCCCGATGGTGCTCGGCGGCCCCGCGTTCGGGCCAGCGAACCACCGCCGCACCGAGTTCGTCGAGAAGCCCGTCCGGGTCGTCCGTGAGATGGGGCAACACCATGAGGGAGAGCGCCGGGATCCCGGTGGTCTCCGCCGCATACCGCCCGGGCCGACGCGTATAGAGAAACTCCGGCAACGGCAGCCCACTGCGAATCATCCGCTCGAAGTGCGGGGCAGGCCGGAAGAGGGCCTGCCAGAACTCCTCGCCACTCAACTCCCCGTCGGGAAAGGCGGCATCACCCACCGAGGCCATGAACTCGTTGAGGCTCAGTACGTCCGGGTGAGCATTGAGGATGCGCGACAACACGGTCGATCCGCTGCGTCCGGTACCGATGACGAAGGTCAGGGAGCGCATGGTCACCTTCCGCATGGCCGCCGATCCTCGGGGGCCGTTCACGTGTGTGCGTGCCGTCCAACTCGGTAACGGGGCCACCTTAGGGGGCGGCAGGGTGTCTGCCCGCCAGGACAGCGTTGAGGCACTTGTGCCCGTACCTGCCGCCCGCACCCTCGACGACTCACTGATCCACGCTTACCCTGAGTAGTCCGAGGATTTCGATGAGCAAGCCTACGGGGGCGGCGCGGATAGCGGGCAACGGCTGGATCGAACGGATCGTCGCTGAGTTCGGATCCGAGTGCAGGCAGATCCTCGGGTACGTAGCGGAGGACGAGGCAGCGATCCGGCGGCCTGTGGAGAACCTTCTACTAGCCGCGGCCACCCAACTGGGCCTTGAGCTGCATCTCCATCCCGAGGCCAGACGCCCCGACCTCGGAATCCGCCCGGATCTCGCAGTCCGCGTCGGACAAGGCCGGCAACGGATCGTCGGTTACGTCGAACTGAAGAGCCCGAGCAAGGCCGACATCAGCCCCGGAGCGCTGCGCGGGAACGACCGCAAGCAGTGGGAGGGCATGTCCAAGTTACCCAATTTGATCTACACGAACGGGCAGAGCTGGACGCTCTACCGGCTGGGCCAGCAGCACGGAGAGACCGTGCATTTGACGGGCGATCTGTATCGCGCCGGTTCACGCCTCCAGGCTGCCGGGACATCATCCGCCGCGTTTGAGTGGCTACTTCGGGAGTTCCTGAGCTGGCATCCCGAACCGCTCTGCTTCATAAGGCAGTTGGTGGGGTCGGTGGCACCGCTCTATGGATTACTGAGGGCCAGGTCGTTGACCGTCTGGAGGATGAGGCACGGGGTCCTGCGGGGCGTCGCGAGCGGCCGTTCACCGAATTAGCCAAGACCTGGGAGAATGTCCTGTTCCCAAGGACCGACGCCGCTCAGCGCCGAGCGAGCCGCATGCCCTGAACCCGTACGCATCGCACGCTGGAGCTTCGACCGCCAGTGGTTGATCCCCTGCGGCCGTGTCATCGACCGTCCCCGGCCAGAACTCTGGCACTGCCAACGTGACGATCAGTTATTCATCGTCGAGCAGGACACGCAGCCCATCTCTACAGGGCCGGCTCTGGTGTTCAGCGCACTCATGCCAGACATGCACTACTTCAACAACAACGGATGCCGCGTCCTGCCACTGAAACATGCAGACGGCTTATCGAACACCGCGCCTGGCCTCTTGGAGCACCTCGCCAATTCCTTTGGGATGCCAGCGGTGGCCGTGGAGGATCTCGCCGCCTACATAGCCGGAATCACCGCCCATCCGGCCTTCACCGAAACTTTCGCGGAAGACCTCAACTCCCTTGGTGTGCGACTGCCCCTCGCTGCGGACCGCAGCCTCTGGCATGAAGGCGTCCGGCTCGGCCGCCGCATCCTGTGGGCATCCACCTTCGGCGACCGATACTCCGATGCCGCGGACGGTCGGCCGCCAGGCCCCTTCGGGATTAGGCGAGCGGCCCAGCCCAGGATCACCTACAAGACTCGCATCTCACCAACTCCGTTACCCGACTTTCTATAGTACGACGAGCAACGCCAAGCCCTGATCATCGGCACCGGCATATTACTGGGGTCAGCTCCCGCATGAGGAACTGCGAAGTCGGGCACCGCAAAGTGCTCGACCCTTGGTTCGCCGCCCGGAGCAGCAAGCCGACCGGCCGCATCGGCAGCCCTCTGGACCTCATGCGCAGCGAACGATGGCGTCCCGAGTGGAGCACTGAACTGGTCGACATCCTGAGCGTGTTACACCATCTGACAAGCCTCGAAGCAGAGCAGACGGGCCTCCTCCACCAGGTGCTCGCCGGCCCGCTCATCAACGTGGCGGAACTGGCCCGGAGAGGCGTCTTGGAGCCGCCTTCTCACGCCGCCTCGCCCCGGCCCGCCGCCCCTGCCGAGGAGGCGCTGCCCGGCATGGCCGACATCGATGGTCAGGAGGCCTCGCCTGTGCGCCCTCTTCAGCTTGCTTCAGACGAGACGACGAAAACCGTAACGCTTCACGCGCACACAACCCGAACCCAGGCGCAAAGCCACAGCGATGAGTGAAAAAGGAGCAGACTCCCACGTCGTCCAGGCTCCGAGAACTCGCAACGTAGGCCAGGGCTTCGGCGTAGTCGTGTGACGCCCTGAAGGCCAAGTTCCCCAAAGCCGCAGCGCACTTGGACGCCCCCCCCACGCGACGTCCTGGCATTCACCGCCTCAACCCGCAGGAACGGCTGAACAAGGAGATCCGCCACCGCACCGACGTGGTCGGCATCTTCCCCGACCCACCGCCTTGATCCGCCTCGTTGGCGCGGTGCTGGCCGACCAGAACGACGAATGGACCGAGGGCCGCCGCTACACGGGCATCGAGCTCCTGGCCAAGGCTCGCCTCCACCCGATCGAGTCAGAAACCGACGAGTCCGTCCTCCCGGCGGAACTCACCGCATAGCCTCAAAACGAGATCACCAAGTGGCCGTCGATACACCACATCGGCGGATGTGCCCCCTGGAGAACCCTGACCCGGCAGAGCTGCCCGACTGACGAGAAGCCCACCCCGCCCCGCTCAACCGACCCTGTGACCAAGACCCCTCCGGGTGCCGTGGAGCTTCCGGGTCATAGCTAGACCGTCTGACCTTGCTTGCACTTAACTTGATCACTAGCAGGACCGCTAAGATGTCGCAGAACGCAGACGAGAGGGAAGATCCAATGAGCATTTCAGATGATTCGACAGCGGAGAGCCCACTGCTGGGGGTCTCCGGCTCATTCGGATCTGCAGAGATTGAATTTGCGCGACGTTTCGATGACCTGCATCAATTGATTTACCGACAGGGCGGCGTCCGCCCTACTAATGCTGCAGTTGAAGAAGTAGCCAAACTCATCTTCCTTCGCCTTTGGTGGCTTAAAAAGCCCGACACGTCACTGCCGTCAGGATTTACCCTCGACACTCTCTTCTCACCCCACAAAAACGGCCAGCGACTGGTTGAGAGCTTCAAGCAAGCATTCAAGCTTGCTTTGGACGCGGATGAGTTGTCCGCCCTCACTCCCAGCGGCGTCAAAGAATCTCTATGGCCCGTAGACGAGCCATTTCGTCTGAGCAATCCGGATGTACTAGATTCAGCAGTGAAGCTGGTCTCAGACCTGATTCAGGATCACACACCAGCTGTTTCAGATCCTCTAGGCACAGCATTCGATGCGCTACTTAGCGGCCGTTACGACCACAGCGGCGGTTTGGGAACCTATCTTACACCCAGCAGTGTCGCACGAATGATGGCAGAGATCGCCTTCGATCTCCTAGAGGAACCGTGCTTCGACACGCCCGAAAATCTACTTTTGGGTGACCCCTTCTGCGGAACTGGACGATTCCTCGTTGCAGCAGCTGAAATCCTAAAGGAAATTGGGACGCCGGAAGCAGCGAAAGCCATATCGACGGGATTGTTCGGGTCCGACCAATCAACTTCTTCTGTGGCCAAGGCCCGAATCAACATGATGCTTTATGGCGTTGAGCATCCTCTTGTATGGACCACTCCTGACTCCATCGTCGACAAAGATCTGTCAAAGCTGCACGGGAAAATTCAAATTATCCTCACCAACCCTCCTTTCGGCGAGGGTAAGTATGACAGTCTGGCAGGCATCTCCCAAACTGCATACGTCATCCCGCGGGTAACAGGTAAGAAAAAGATCGACCCTGCACTAGCAGGCCTCGTGCAATCACTCCTGCTACTGAAGCCGGGCGGGGTCCTTGGTATCGTCCTGCCTGACGGGGTTATCGAGTCTCGTGCGTTCGATGATCTGACATCTGGACGAAACGGAATCCTTGGGGGAGACATTTCTGTAGCAGCAAACATCAGTCTCCCGACAGCGACTTTCTCTCTAAGTGGCACCGTTGCAAAGACAAGCGCAATTTTCCTTAAGAAGGAAAGTAGGCGTACACAGGTCGCACTGGCTCGCGTCCAACATGTCGGCTATCTTCGCCAGGCTGGAAAGGCGGCAAGGGACCCGCACGGAAACGATCTCCCTCGCATTCCGAAGCTGATGCGCAGCGGCCTATCAGCCGCTGGCAACGCACCGGTATTCATTGAAAGCCAGGAGCCACTAGTTGCTATCGCGCAACCAGGAGCGTTGCAGTCCTTCGACCCCTCGCGCGTAGACCCGGCAGCCTTCCAGGCGCGAGCCTCCATCAAGGAGCGCGGAGGCATGGAGCTCCAAGCTCTAATGCAGGAGGTACGCGCCCGCCGTTCGCGGCTTCTCCCCAATGTTCCCTTCATCTCCGTGCTTCACATCGACGATCTGGGAACTATCGCATGGCATGAAGCCGAGAGGTACCAGCCGACTACTCCGGGAATCCTTGCATCTGGTGGGGATCTGATTATTTCCCTGCTCAATCCTTCAAAACTACGAGCCTCGATCATCCCCGAAGAATTGAAGACTGTACAGGTATCCGCCGAGTTTGGAGTCTTCAAGCCCCATCAGCATCCCTATGCAATTCTGGGACTGCTGTACTCCGAGAGCGTTAAAGCGCAACTGCGCCCGCTGGGTCGAGGAACGTCCAGCTCTCGCAGGCGGATTAACGAAGCGGATGTACTTTCTCTCATCGTCCCCATGCTGGACGAACAGGAAATGTCGCTGTTGGATGCAAAGGTGAAGGAATCCCTGGAGTCTATTAGCCGGGCCCGCGCCACGCTGAGCAGCGAATTTGGAAATATCGGAGCGAGCTAGACCCACGTGGAGTTACCCACCCTATAAGGGCTGTCCCGCAAAGATCTCGGCTCCGAGTACGGGGCAGCCTGAAGACCCTCAGCCGGCGGTTCGTGAGGTGTTCAGGGACCGGGCGAAGTCGGCGAGTGTGCGGAAGTCGTTCTCCCGTAGGCCGATCCGCGGGTTGACGTGGTGGAGAAGCCCGGGCCCATGGTGGTGGGCGGTCACGTAGGTCTGATCCAGCTCGCTCTGCTCGTCGTCCACCCAGGCGAAGGGACGGCCGCCTGCGTAGTCCACCAGCGGTCTGGTCTTCCAGTGGACTCCATCAGGGCGCTCTTGTAGGAGGACGTCGCCGCGTAAGGGTTGAGCGGCCCGTCCACGTCAAGGAACAGCAGCGGTCGGTTCACGGTCTCCCCCGGTCTTGCGCACTGTGGACTGCGCTGATCAGCGTAACTGTGGGATGGTCTCGGCATTGGGCTGCCTGAGTGATGATCATGATGTGGCGAGTGTGATCACGGCATCGGAGCCGGCCTGGATTACCCCCGTTTGCGGGGCTGAGGCCGCGCTGTTTCGGCAAGCTGCTGACCACGCTGCGGCGCGGTGGAGCCGATGGGCTCCACCGAGGTCGGCCGTGGAGCCTGCCGCTGGAGGACCGGGTGTTACTAGTCACGGCCTACTGGCGCAACAATCTGACGTTGCGGCAGCTCGCTCTGTTGTTCGGCGTCTCGAAGTCGACGGCCGGCCGAGTCATCAACCACCTCGGTCCCCTGCTCGCGCTCCGGCCCCGCAAGCGGTTCGCCAAGGACACCGTGCTCATCGTGGACGGCACCCTGGTGCCCACCCGCGACCACACGATCGCCGAGCGGTCGAAGAACTACCGGTACTCCACCAACCACCAGGTCGTCATCGACGCCGACACCAGGCTGGTCGTCGTGGTCGGCCGGCCGCTCGCCGGGAACCGCAACGACTGCAAGGCATGGGAGGAATCCGGCGCCAAGGCCGCCGTCGGCCGCACCCTCACCATCGCCGACGGCGGCTACCCGGGCACCGGACTCGTCATCCCGCACCGCCGAGAGCGCGGCCAGACCGAACTGCCGGCCTGGGAAGAGGAACACACCAAGTCCCACAAGCAGGTCCGAGCCCGCGTCGAGCACGCCTTCGCCCGCATGAAGACCTGGAAAATCCTCCGCGGCCGCCTCAAAGGCGACGGCGTCCACCACGCCATGCTCGGCATCGCCTGGATGCACAACCTCGCCCTCACCGGATCGGCAAAACAGGCCGAACAGCGGCCCAGCATGCCCGAGGCAACCAGGAGATCATTTGCGGGACAGCCCTTAGCCACTTGCGAACGTACTGGGTGGGCAACTGTGCTTACTCCTGGCCGGACGACGACCCCATATCCGCCTTAAGGGCCTCTTCGACTGCCTCGATCTCATCCTCAGCGAAGACAGATGCGAAGAGTTGCGGGACCATTGCTACATCCGCAACAACATCGGAGGTTTCCGTTAGCCTTGTGGCCCGACTTGGCTGGCGTTCGTATTCCATGGCGACGGTCCTTCCCCTATTTCCCAGAACCTTGGGTGGAAGTTCTTTATGCCATTCGAGCTTATGCTGGCCGTCCGGCCTCACATGCAGGCGAGCATCAAATACCAAGACATCTCGAAAGTCCAGGTTGCCCAGCATATTAACCACCAGATCATCGTCATGCCCTACTGGCGGATGAAGCTGGAAATTGCAGGTACTACCCCTACGACTCTCAACGAATTTAAGGATCAGCGACCGCCAGCTTTCGTCTTCCTGACCGTCAATACACCAAGCCCTTATCCTGATCGGCGCACCTACAGATTTTCCACTTGCAGTAAAAGGCCTGTCTACAAGCACATAGAATAGATAGGGGGAGTTCAGATACTTCCTCCAACGCTCCTCCCTTCCTTTTTTTATCTGCACTGCGTCGTCCGCCACCGAACCGAGATTATGATTCCATCTCGGCCTGTCCACCCCGGAAATATTCGCTGCACTCTTAACCTCGCTGCCATCAGTCAAATCGTCCCCCTTTCCCCGAAAGCCTTGCCCCGGTTCCTGGAGAACGATAGAAGCAACAAACTGAGCTATATATCCTGTATCAACCTGAGCGGTCTGGCCAGTCAATGCTGCCCATTTCTGCAGCGTTAGATGCTGGTTAGCGAAAAAGTCAATGAAAAGTTCTTCCAGGAGCTTCTTTCGCTGGTCATGCGTGAGTTTCCTGAGAAGCTCTCTCCTCTTCGTAATTCCTTGTGCGATAGCAGCAGCAGTCTCATTTTTCACTAGTGCTCCAACCTCAGCTCACACGGATAGCACACGGGCGAAGCTGGCAACCAACGCCGTACAGCCAGAAGTTCGCTGTGGACCATGAGCGGACGAGCGCCACTCTAACTGCCTGTCGAAGGCTAGTGACCTGGATGAACGAACTGAGTCCCAACAGCCTCCGGAGCCGTGCGCGCTGGCTCGAGTCGCAGGCATCCAGTCCTCGGGACCTTCCGGAAAACCGGGTCAGAGCTTCAGCGGCAGACGAGTCGGGCTGTACGCCGGGTTCTGTTCCGAGGGGTTCTCACGAACCCCCCGGCGACGGCCATCCATCTAGGACCGGTGTTGCCACCGGCCTCGTGCGGTCTACCCGGGGGCTTGGGCGGGCAGCCCTCGAACGCCTCCGCAGGAGCGCCGGGGCGCTCCCTTTTGACCTTGCTCCGGGTGGGGTTTACCTAGCTGCCCAGGTCACCCTGGGCACTGGTGGTCTCTTACACCGCCGTTTCACCCTTACCCAGCACCTGAGTGCTGGGCGGTTTGTTTTCTGTGGCACTGTCCCGCGGGTCACCCCGGGTGGCCGTTAGCCACCACCCTGCCCTGTGGAGCCCGGACGTTCCTCGGGGAGCCCCTCAAGGGGACTCCACGCGGCCGTCCGCCCGGCTCGTCTGCCGTGTGGACCATGCTACCGGGCGTCCGCCCTTCGCCGGACCGGAGGCCGCCGTCGCCAGGACCGAGCCCGCCAGGATGAGGGTGAAGGCGATCGCTATGCCGAGAGTGAAGGGCTCGTCCAGGAAGAGCGCTCCTGCTGCTACCGCTACCGCCGGGTTGACGTACGTGAACACCGTCGCCCGGGTCGGGCCCACCTCCTTGATCAGTTCCAGGAAGCCCACGAATGCGAGTGCCGTGCAGATTGCTCCCAGGCCGATCAGGGCTGTCAGGACCGAGGCGGAGGGGATGGACGACGGCCAGGTCGCCGCCGCCGGCGTTGCGTAGACGACCGCCGCCAGTGCCAGGCACGGTGCCGTCAGTTGCAGGGTCGGGACGTCCTTCAGCCAGCGTGCCGCGATCAGCGGTGCCGTCGCGTAACCCAGCACCGTCAGCATGACCTCCCCCAACGAGCGCGCGTCGCCGCCGGTCAGGTGCGGGACGGTCAGGACGGCTACGCCCGCCAGGCCCAGGCCGAGGCCCGTCATCCGCCGTAGCCCCAGCCTCTCCGTGTCGCCGAAGAAACGCGCCAGCACCACGCCCACGATCGGCACGCCTGCGATCAGCAGGCCCGCCGTCGAGCTCGACAGGTGGCGTTCCGCGTCCGTGAGCGTGAACCACGGGCCGATGATCTCTATGCACGCGAAGGCCAGCATCGGCAGCCAGTGGGTGCGGACCGTGCGGATCAGGCCGCCCTGTCGTATCGCGAAGGGGAGCAGGAGGAGTGCGCCGATGGCGCAGCGCGTGAAGACCACCATCGCTGGGGAAAGCGGGGCGTCCACCGCCACCTTGATCATCAGGTAGGGGATGCCCCAGACCACTCCCATCAGGGAGAACAGGAACCAGCCGCGTGCAGTCATGAAGACAGAATCGGCCCGGGCCCTACCTGGCGTCTTGAACGCTGTTGCGGTACGCCGCCGGGGTCACCCCCAGCACCCGGCGGAACCAGCGCGTCAGGTGGGCCTGGTCCGCGAAGCCGACCAGGGTGGCCACCTCGGCCGGGCGCAGGCCCGACTCCAGCAGCGTGCGCGCCCGGCTCACCCGGTGCTGGGCCAGCCAGGCGTACGGCGGTATCCCCATCGTCGTACGGAAGGCTCTGAGGAGTTGGTAGCGGGACAAGTCCAGTTCCGCCGCGAGGTCGGCCAGGGACGGGGGGTCCAGGAGTTCGTCGGCCAGGCGGTCGCGGACTACTAGAGCGATGTGGTCGGCGCCCGGCACCGCGTCCGGGGCCGAGCGGGCCGTGGAGTGGCGGCGGGCCAGGGCCGTCAGCAGCCATGGGAGGCGGGATTCCGTCTCCAACGGGTCCGGGCAGGCACTGAGTTCGGTGTGGGCAACGCGGAGTGCGGTGACCAGCTCGGGGTCGTCGATCACTGGTTCGCGGAAGTGCGGGAGGTTGCCGAGGGTGCCGTCGGCGAGGAGGGCGGGGTCGGCGTACAGGGCGCGGTAGGCGTAGCCGTCGGTGGTGGTGTCGGGGCCGCCGGTGTGCATCTCGCCGGGGTCGAGGACGATGATCGAGCCGGGGCCGGTGCGGATGTGGCCGCCGCGGTAGTCGATGACCTCGGAGCCGCCGACGCAGACGCCGATGGTGTACTCGGCGTGCGCGTGCGGGGCGTAGACGTGCCGCTGGAAACGGGCGGTGAGCAGGTCGAGGGGCGGGCCGCAGCGGCCTAGGCGCGCGCGGGTCCACAGTGCCTGCTCGCTCACCGTGCGCCCCCATCATTCGGTCGACGTCCTACGTCTCCGTCGTCGTACGGGGTGCAACAAACTCCGGGCCTGTTCCATGCCCCGGCACCGCACAGGGCGTTATGGATCCATCCGCTCCAGTACGTCGAAGACCGCCTCAATGCGTGTGCGGTGGTCCGCGATCAGTTCGGCCGCCGGTTCTCCGGCGAGCAGGCGGCGGGCGGTGGTGACGTAGACCGAGCGGTAGGCGGCGACGGTCAGGGCCGCGAGCAGGTGCGGGTCGGCGACGGATGCTTCCGCCAGCGCCTCTGTCAGGGCCGTCTCCACCTCCTCCAGGCCTTCACGGGCGCGGGCCCGCAGGCTGGGCGACTCCATGACGACTCGCCAGTAGGTCGGGAAGCGGTCGTTGACCCCGGCCAGCGGGTGGCCCTGGTCGAGGAGGCCGAGTGCCAGGCGGCGCAGGGCGGCCAGCGGGGTCTCGCCGGGGCGGCGGTCGCGGACGGCGCCGGCGAAGGTCGCTGCGGCCTCGGGGATGCGGTCGAGGTAGAGGTCCTCCTTGCGCGGAAAGTAGTTGAAGACGGTCATGGTGGACACGTCCGCGGCCCGGGCGACCTCCGCCACGGTCACCGCGTCGAAGCCGCGCTCCTGGAACAGTCCCGTCGCGATGTCGGAGATCCGCTGCCGGGTCTCCCTCTTCTTGCGTTCGCGCAGCGGCAGCTCCGTGCCCATGCGTTCGTCTTCAACTGGCATGCAAAAATTATAGCGAACAAAAAGTTTTAGTGACTACACTCTGGCTCATGAACAAGACCATGGACATGAAGACGACGTACGACGTCGTGGTGGCCGGTGCCGGGCCCGTAGGCCTGCTGCTCGGCTGTGAGCTGCGGCTGGGCGGGGCCCGGGTGCTCGTCGTGGAGCGGCTGGCCGAGGTGGACGAGACGATCAAGGCGGGGGCGATCAACCTGCCGTCCGCCGAGGCGCTGTACCGCCGCGGGTTACTGCCCGCGCTGGCCGCGGTGCAGGAGGAGGCGATGAAAGGCTTCCGGAAGTTCCGGCGGGCGCGGGGCGAGGACGAGGATGCACCGCCGCCACCTCGGTTCGCCGGGCACTTCGCCGGGATCTGGCTGCACGGCGAGCTGCTGGACGAGAGCGACCCCGACTTCGGCGGAGCGGGCCCCGCCGAGCGGGTCGGTTTCGTCCCGCAGGCCACGCTGGAGCGGATCCTTGCCGGGCAGGCCGAGGAGCTCGGGGTGGAGGTGCGTCGGGGGGTCGAGCTGACCGGGTTCGAGATGTACGACGACCAGGTGGTCGTCGGCGTGGTCGACGCCGCGACGGGCTCGGCGGAGGAGATCCGCGCCGGCTGGCTGGTCGGCTGTGACGGCGGGCGCAGCCGGGTGCGCAAGCTGGCCGGGTTCGACTTTCCCGGGACGGACCCGGAGATCACCGGATATCAGGCGCTGGTGGAGATGACCGGCGCGGAGGGGCTGAAGACCGGGTGGAACACGACGGACGTGGGGACGTACGTGCACGGGCCGATGCCGGGGCGGATCCTCACCGTCGAGTTCGACGGGCCCCCGGCCGACCGTGAAGCACCCATCACCGCACGGGAGTTGGAGGGCAGCCTGCGCCGGGTGACCGGGGTGGAGGTCACTGTGACCGCGGTGCACTCGGCGACCCGGTTCACCGACAACTGCCGTCAGGCGAGCAGCTATCGCAAGGGGCGCGTGCTGCTTGCGGGCGATGCGGCGCATGTGCACTCGCCGTTCGGCGGGCAGGGGCTGAACCTCGGCATCGGGGACGCGATGAACCTGGGCTGGAAGCTCGCGGCAGTGGTGCGGGGGCGGGCGCCCGAGGGACTGCTCGACTCGTACACCGCCGAACGGCATCCGATCGGCGCCTGGGTGCTCGACTGGACGCGGGCCCAGATCGCCCTGATGCGGCCCGAGTCGCATGCGCGGGCCCTGCGCGACGTGATCACCGAGCTGTCGCGGACGGTCACCGGCACCACGTTCTTCGCCAAGAAGATCTCCGGCGTCTGGCAGCGCTACGACCTGCCCGGCGACCACCCGCTCGTCGGCCGCAGCGCCCCCGACCTGGAACTCTCCGACGGCACCCGCCTCGCCGACCACCTGCACACCGGGCACGCCCTGCTACTGGACCTCGCCGACGACCCCAAGCTCCGCGCCCGCGCCGAGGGATACGGCGACCGGGTGGACGTCCGCACCGTCACATGCGCCGACCGGCCAGGGCTCGCCGGGCTCCTGGTGCGCCCGGACGGTTTCGTCGCCTGGGCGGCGGACGAGGACGACGAGGGCGGGGAGGCGCTGGACCGGGCACTGGAGCTCTGGTTCGGTGCTGCTGCCGGAGCGTGACCCTGCCGCCGAATGCGGCGGCTCCGGACGTCGATCATGTACTCGACTCGGCCTGCGCGTGCGGGGCGTGGGCGCACCTCTTCAACCCCCTTGCGCCTTACTGAGGTTGGAACGCCTTCAGGCCCCGTTTCCACGCCGCGGCCAGATCCGCGTCGTCCGGAAACCTGCCGTGGATCTCCAGGATCACCATCCCGTGGGCGAACGCCCACACGGAACGTGCCATGTCCAGATCGCCACCGCAGGCCCGCATCAGCGGCAGCGCGGCCCGGTCCTCCAGACCGGTGGGGAGGGCGGCGCGGGGCAGGGGGCGTTCGGTGGCGAGGCAGTAGAGGTGGGGGTGGGCGAGCGCATACGTGCGGTACGCCTCCGCCAGTGCGGGGAGTGAGCCGGGCTCATGCTTCCCCGCGGACTCCATGGCCGCCGCCGACTCCTCCAGCATCTGCGCGATCAGCTCGACCTCCACGGCGTGCTTGTCGGGGAAGTGCTTGTAGAGGGACGGGGCCTTGATGCCGAGGCGGTCGGCGAGGGCCCGCAGGGTGAGCGCGGCCGGCCCGGACTCCTCCAGGAGGATCCTGGCCTCCGTCGCGATCTCGCGGGCGCGAGGGGTGAGGCGGTCAGCCACGCTGGAAGCCCTCCTTGGTGCGCAGTCCGTAGCCGAAGGCGCGATCGTACGAGATGTGGGCGAGCCAGCCGCACAGGGCCGCGAAGGCGGGGGCCCAGCTGACCGGCCCGACTGCGTAGGCAACGAGCAGCGCCAGCGGGACCAGGGCCCGGTGCATCGCGTTGTAGTACGGCACCGCGCGCGGGGCCAACTGCCCCTTTGCCATCCTGGGCGCCTCGTCCAGGGCGACCAGGAAGGTCAGGTCCGGCAGGACGAGGAAGGCGAGGGCGAGGGAGCCGGCGAGCCAGCCGTGGTTGACGGCTTCCAGCACCGCGAAGGCGGACCAGAACAGGGCGTTCGCGAGCCAGGCCGTGCGTCGGGCGAGAGGGAGGACCGAGCGGTGCGTGGTGGTCGTGACCGTGTTCATGGCTGCCTCCGGGCGGGGAGCGAGTGGCTAACACCGTTAGCCTGATACCCGTGACGGTATGGCTAACGGCGTTAGCCGTCAAGGGGGTGCCCGATGTACGACGGCCGGCCGCCGCTTGACCCTGCCGCGACGTCAGCCTCTGTGCTGGCTCCATGTGGATCGGAGAACCCGCCGCGACCGTCGGCGTCACCACGCGGACGGACGTGGCCGCCGCGGTAGTCGATGACCTCCAAGCCGCCGACACAGACGCCGATGCTGTACTCGGCGGGCGCGTGCGGGGCGTAGACGTGCCGCTGGAAGCGGGCAGCCCGCAGCGGCCGAGACGTGGGCGACTCAGAGAAAGTCCGTGGTTTCCAGGTCGAAGGCGAAGGGGGCGGGGAGGGTGAGCGGCTTGCCGAGGGGACGAGTGCACTGCTCGCGGTAGTCGTCCTTCTCGGGGTCGCTGAACAGCGTGATCGAGGAGGCGTCCCGGTCGACGAGCAAGTGGAGAGGGATCCCCCCACGGGCGTAGCAGCGCCGCTTGGCCTCTCGGTCGGCCTTCGGCTTGGTCGAGGTCACCTCCAGGACCATGGTGACGCCCTCGCAGGGCATCCAGGAGTCGGCGCCCCGGTAAAGCCGCAGCTTCCTGGGGGCGAACGTGCCGTCCGGGATCACGTGGTCCTTCGGGCAGCCTCCCCCGCCCTGCAGCTTCAGCCCCTTGTTGCCGGAGAACTGCATGTCGGTCCGGGACCGCCTGTACACCTGGTTCACAATCAGCTCGATGTAGTCCTCGTGGTCCCCGTCCGGCGGCGGCGTCACAACGATCTCCCCCTCGATCAACTCGGCCCGGAAACCCTCCGGTGTGTCCAGGGCGAGAAAGCCCTCCAGCAGGACCTCTTCCTGCGTGAGCGGCTCGTGGGCCATGGCAGTCATGTCACGCCCCTCCTTCGGTCGCTCGCCAGACTGGGACATCGGAAGATCTCCTGTCCGAGAGATCGGGAACCGTTCCCTCGATCGTGGCACACGATCGCCATGGTCGTCAGGAGCCGACCCGCCCGTCCGCTTGCCCCTGTCGCGACGTCAGCCTCTCCACTGACCCCATGCGGATCGGGGAACCCGCCGCCCCCGTCGGCATCCGCCTCGTCCGCTCCCACGTCGACGATGCCGACACCCTCGTAGAGGCCCTCGTACGGGCGATCACGCAGGCGTGAAGCGCACCTTCGCCGATGCCGGATCGGCCTGGGTGAGGCGTACCCGCAGCCGCTCCCCCAGCGGCAGGTGCTCGCCCTCGATGCGGCCGATGACCGCCGGGGACTCCAACTGGACGGTGCCGACGCCCGGTTGACGCTCCTCCACGTCCACCACGCAGCCGTCGAACACCTCACCCACCCGGCCCGCCAGCAGCGCCGCCTCCACGATGTCGACGCACTCGCGCTCGATCGTGCCCGCGCGGCGGCTGCCGTCGGCCATCTGGTGCGGCAGCGCATCCAGGGCTGCCAGTACCCAGTCGGGCGGCGGCTCACCCGCCGCGGCCGCGAGGCAGAGCTCGGAGGCGTACCGGTCCGCCAATCGCCGTAGCGGTGCCGTGCAGTGGGCGTACGGGGCGGCCACGGCGGCGTGTGTGGTGATGGGCGGGAGGGCGCCGTCCCGGAAGACGGTGTAGCCGGCGCCGCGCAGCAGTGTCGTGCACTCCTGGAGGAAGGCCGCGTGGTGCGGGCGGTGCGGGTCGAGGGAGCGGATGAGCTGGGCGTACGAGACGTGGTGCGGCCAGTCGATGTGCAGGGCGTGCGCGGTACGGCGCAGACGGCCGACGGCGCCGTCAGGGGCGGCGGGCAGGGTGCGCAGGATGCCGGTGCCCGCCGCCAGCATGAGATCTGCCGCCGCCATCCCGGTCAGCAGGGAGATCTGGGCGTTCCAGCCGTCGGCCGGGAGTGGGGCGCGGTAGCTGAGCTCGTAGGCGTGGTCGCGCTCGACTATCTCCTGTTCAGGGACGTTGAGCGAGATCCCGCCCCGTTCCACCTCCAGCCGCTCCCGCGCCTCCCCGATCTCCTTGAGCAGCGCCAGCGGCTCCTCCGCCGTCTTGTCGTCGATCTGCTTCTGTACGGCGGCGTAGTCCAGCCTGGCGCTGCTGCGGACGAGGGCGCGGCGGACGTCGACGGCGAGGGTACGGGCGTCCGCGTCGAGATCGATCGTCCACAGGGCGGCCGGGCGGACCTGGCCGGGCAGCAGACTCGCGGCGCCCTCGCTGAGCAGCGCCGGGTGCAGCGGGATCCGCTCGTCCGGGAAGTACAGGGTGGTCACCCGCCGGTGGGTCTCCGCGTCCAGCGCCGACCCGGGTACGACGAATGCGGCCACGTCCGCGATGGCGTACCGCACCCGGTATCCGGTGCCCTGCCGGGACAGGTGCATCGCCTGGTCGAGGTCGGTGGAGGCGGGCGGGTCGATGGTGAACAGGGGGATGTCCGTGGCGTCGTACGAAGGGACCGCGGGGGTCTTCGCCGCCCGCTCGGCCTCTGCCAGCGCCTCCGGCGGATAGCTCTCGGGGACGCCGAGTTCGGTGCGCAGCGCGGTGAGGGCGGCCCGGAGGGGGGCTTCGGGGGCGCCGGTCACTCGGATGTGGCGGCGGGGCATACAGCCGAGGGTAAGCACAGCGGGGCCCGTACGCTGTCCGGGAGCTCAAACAGAAGGAGACCTTCCGTGCTTGTCCTGCTGCCTCCCTCCGAAGGCAAGGCGTCCTCCGGCCGTGGCGCCCCGCTGAAGACGGAGTCGCTGTCGCTGCCGGGGCTCACGCCCGCCCGCGAGGCCGTACTCGGCGAACTGGTCGAGCTGTGCGCCGGGGACGAGGAGAAGGCGCGCGAGGTGCTCGGGCTGAGCGAGGGGCTGCGGGGCGAGATCGCGAAGAACGCCGAGCTGCGGACCGCCGGGGCGCGGCCCGCCGGGGAGATCTACACGGGTGTGCTGTACGACGCCCTCGACCTGGCCTCCCTGGACGCCGCCGCCAAGAAGCGCGCCACCCGCTCCCTGCTCGTCTTCTCCGGTCTGTGGGGTGCGGTGCGCGTCAACGACCGCATCCCCTCCTACCGCTGCTCGATGGGCGTGAAGCTGCCGGGGATCGGGGCGCTGGGCGCGTACTGGCGGACGCCGATGGCGGCCGTGCTGCCCGAGGCCGCCGGGGACGGGCTGGTGCTGGACCTGCGGTCCTCTGCGTACGCGGCCGCGTGGAAGCCTAAGGGCGAGGTCGCCGGGCGGACGGCGAGCGTACGGGTGCTGCACGCGCCCACGCGGAAGGTGGTCAGCCACTTCAACAAGGCGACCAAGGGGCGGATCGTACGGAGCCTGCTGACGGCGGGCGCGGCGCCCAAGGGCCCGGCGGAGCTTGTGGAGACGCTGCGCGAGCTCGGTTATGTGGTGGAGGTGGAACCTCCGACGGGGGCCGGGAAGGCGTGGATGCTGGACGTGTTGGTGGACGAGATCCACTGACTCACCCCTCGATCCGCTGACCCACCCCGATCCACTGACCAACCCCCTCGATCCACCAGCCCTTCCCTCTTGCGTTGCAGCATGCGCAATGACCTTTGCGCATGCTGCATGACGCGGGCACGATGTCGGCATGGCCGCCTCATCGCTCCTCGACCTTGCCCCCGTCGTGCCTGTCGTCGTCCTCGATGACGCCGGCGACGCCGTTCCGCTGGCGCGGGCGCTGGTGGCCGGCGGTCTGCCCGCCATCGAGGTGACGCTGCGGACGCCGGCCGCGCTGGACGCCATCCGGGCGATCGCCGAAGCGGTGCCCGAAGCGGTGGTCGGGGCCGGAACCGTGATCACTCCGGAGCAGGTGAAGGACTCGGTGGCCGCCGGGGCGCGCTTCCTGGTCAGCCCGGGTTGGACGGACGTACTGCTGGAGGCCATGAAGGCGTCCGGGGTGCCGTTCCTGCCGGGGGTGTCCACCACCTCGGAGGTGGTGGCGCTGCTGGAGCGCGGGGTGCGGGAGATGAAGTTCTTCCCGGCGCAGGCGGCAGGCGGCACGGCGTATCTGAAGTCGCTCGCCGGACCGCTGCCGCAGGCGCGGTTCTGTCCTACCGGGGGCATCGGTCCTGCCAACGCCCCCGACTACCTGTCGCTGCCCAACGTCGGCTGTGTGGGCGGCACTTGGATGCTCCCCGCGGATGCCCTCACCGCCCGCGACTGGGGGCGGATCGAAGGCCTTGCCCGCGAGGCAGCGGGCCTCAGCGCAGGTGGGACGTGTCGTTGAAGAGCCGTACGCTCGCGTTGCCGTCCGCGTAGTACGCCACCGCGGACAGTGCGGCCGCCGACAGCTCCATGCGGAACAGGGACTCGGGCGGGGCGCCCAGAGCCAGGCGTACGAACGTCTTGATCGGCGTGACGTGGGAGACCAGCAGGACCGTGCGGCCCGCGTACGCCGCCACCAGCTTGTCCCGGGTGGCCTCGATACGGGTCGCGGTCGCCGCGAAGCTCTCGCCGCCGCCCGAGGGCTGGGCGTGCGGGTCGGCGAGCCAGGCGTTCAGGTCGTCGGGGTAGCGTTCGCGGACCTCGGCGAACGTCAGCCCTTCCCAGGCGCCGAAGTTGGTCTCGATGAGTCCGTCGTCGATGGTCACCTCGAGGCCGAGGTGGGAGGCGACAATGCCCGCCGTCTCGCGGGTGCGGGCGAGAGGTGACGCGACGATCGCCTGGATCGTGCCGCGCCGGGCCAGTGCGGCCCCGGCGCGCTCGGCCTGCTCCCGGCCGACGTCGGACAGGGAGGGGTTGGTGCCGCCGCTGCCCGAGAAACGCTTCTGCGGGGTCAGCGGGGTCTCACCGTGCCGCAGCAGGACGAAGGTCGCGGGCGCGCCCAGGTCGGCGGGGGCCCAGCCAGGGGAGGCGACGGCTGTCGCGGCCCGCACATCGGCCTCGGCCTTCGGGACGTCGGCGGCGGGCGGCTCGGCGACCGCGGTCCTCGCGGCGGCCGCCTCCAGCTCCGCCGTCGACGCCGACGGCGACCACTGCTCGCCGCGCTTGCCCGCGTCCATCGCCTCGTTCGCCAGCCGGTCCGCGTGCTTGTTCTGCTCCCGCGGGATCCACTCGTACGTCACCTGGTCCGGCGGGAACACGCGGGCAGCCACCGTCGCCAGCGGCTTCATGTCGGGGTGCTTGATCTTCCAGCGGCCCGACATCTGCTCGACGACCAGCTTGGAGTCCATGCGGACGCGGACCTTGGCCGAGGGGTCGAGTTCGTGGGCTGCGCGCAGGCCCGCCAGCAGGCCCCGGTACTCGGCGACGTTGTTGGTGGCGACGCCGATGTACTCCGCGGCCTCGACCAGGGTCTCCCCCGTCGCCGCGTCGAGCACCACGGATCCGTAGCCCGCGGGTCCCGGGTTGCCCCGCGAACCGCCGTCGGCCTCGACGATGAACTCCCGCACGCTAAAGGCTCCTAGAGGCCGGACTCGGCCGTGCGCACCAGGATGCGACGGCAGTTCTCGCAGCGCACCACCGTGTCGGGGGCGGCCGCGCGGATGTCGTTGATGTCGGTGATCGCCAGCTCCTGGCGGCAGCCCTGACAGGTGCGCTGGTACAGCTTGGCCGCGCCGATGCCGCCCTGCTGCTCGCGCAGCTTGTCGTAGAGCTTGAGCAGGTCGGCGGGGATGGTGCCCGCGATGACCTCGCGCTCCTTGGTCACCGTCGCCACCTCGCCGTCGATCTCCTCGAAGGCGGCGTCACGGCGCGCGGTCGCGTCGTCGATCTTCGACTGGACGGAGGAGACCCGCTCGGTGAGCTCGGCGACCCGCTCCTGCACGGACTCGATGCGCTCCATGACCTCCAGGACGACGTCCTCGAGGTCGCTCTGCCGCTTGGCGAGGGAGGCGATCTCGCGCTGGAGGTTCTCCAGGTCCTTGGGGGAGGTGACGGCGCCGGAGTCCAGGCGCTTCTGGTCGCGGGCGGCGCGCTGGCGCACCTGGTCCACGTCCTGCTCGGCCTTGGTCTGCTCGCGGGCGGTGTCGCTCTCCTCGGTCTGCGCGGCCACCAGCAGGTCGCGCAGCTGGGTGAGGTCCTTGGTCAGCGACTCGATCTCGGCGTGCTCGGGCAGCGACTTCCGCTTGTGCGCGAGCTGCTGCAGGCGTACGTCGAGGGCCTGGACGTCGAGGAGTCGGATCTGGTCGGCGGGCGCGGCGTTCAGTTGGGGGCTCCTGCAGTGGGATCGGGGGAGGCCGCGTGGGCCGTCCAGGGGTCGGTGACCGTCTTGGAGACATGGACCCTGAGGTCCCATCCGTGACGGTCGGAGATCTCGTCGAGCTGGGTGGCGGCCAGCTCGCACCAGGGCCATTCGGTGGCCCAGTGCGCCGCGTCGAGCAGCGCGAGGGGGCTTTGGGCGATGGCTTCGGAGGCCGGGTGGTGGCGCAGGTCGGCGGTGAGGAAGGCGTCGACACCGGCCGCGCGCACCTGGTCGAAGAGGCTGTCGCCGGAGCCGCCGCTGACGGCGACCGTGCGGACGATGGCCTCGGGGTCGCCGGCGACGCGGATGCCCTGCGCGGTGGCGGGCAGCCGGGCGGCGGCCTTCTTCGCGAACTCGCGCAGCGGCAGCGGGTGGTCCAGCTCGCAGATGCGGCCGAGGCCCCGGCGGCCGGACGGATCGGCCGGGTCCGGCACCAGGGGACGTACGACACGCAGGTCCAGCGCGCCGGCCAACGCATCGCTGACACCGGGGTCGGCCGTGTCCGCGTTGGTGTGGGCGACGTGCAGCGCGATGTCGTTCTTGATCAGGGTGTGCACGACGCGGCCCTTGAAGTGGCTCGCCGCGACCGTCGTCGTACCGCGCAGGTAGAGCGGGTGGTGGGTGACCAGCAGGTCGGCGCCCAGCTTCACCGCCTCGTCGACGATCTCCTGCACGGGGTCGACCGCGAACAGGACCCGGGTGACCTCCTGGTCGGGGTCGCCCACGACCGTGCCGACCGCGTCCCAGGACTCGGCCCGCTCAGCGGGCCACAGGTTCTCCAGCGCGGCGATGACTTCAGACAGACGGGGCACGCTGAAAGGCTACCTGGCTGATCTGTGCCGCTGTACCTGTGCCCGTACTCGGATGGACCGGGACCGGTGCCCCGGCGCTCACCCCCGGCTCCTTCAGCACACCCGCCCCCGTTTCCTCAGGCGAATCGTTCCCCCGCCACCCTTATGTGTGAAGCAGGAGCCTCGTGGTCCCACGCGTGTGCGTGCGAAAACTAGCTTCGTCGCCGGAGGTGACCAGACCATGACGGCGTGTGCGATCGAGCCCGAGGCTGCTCCCGAGGACGGCGCCCCGCAATCCGGCTGCACCATCACCGTGGACGGCGCCTACGCCGCCCGCCTCGCGCCGGCCGGCGGCTCCTGGTTCCCGGAGCGCTGGACGCTGGACGGCCCCGAGCCGTACGCCGTGCCGCTGCCCGGCAACCAGCCCGAGGAGCCCGGCACCGAGGTGCAGCCGATGGGCGACGGGCGGGTCCTCATCCACCGGCGGGCGGAGGGGCGGCACCTGTTCTCACTGCTGTACCCGACCGGACCGGGCACCGGCGAGGTGCTGCTCGGCGCGGTGGAGTGCCCGGAGGAGGGCGCCCGGCTACGGCTGCTGCCGCCCGCGCCGGGCGGGGAGAAGGCGTACGCCCTTGCCGTGGGCCGGCGCTCCAGCACGGTGTGGCTGGTGGCGGGCGGCGCCTTCGGTCCTGAGCAGCTGGCGGAGGTCCCGGGCCGCTGCTCGGGCGGGGTGTGGCTGGACCGGGCGGGGCGGCTGCTGGCGCTCGACCGGGAGACCGGCGGCCGGACCAAGGCGGTCGTGGTCGACCTGGAGCGGGCCGGTGAGGTCTCGCCGCTGCTGCAGATCGCCGAGGGGAGCGACGACCGGCTGCTGCTCGCCGACCCGGACAGCGGGCTGCTGCTGATCCGCTCCGACGCGCCCTCGCCGGGTGAGGAGCGGCTGGGCTGGGGGGTGCTGGGCAGCACCCTGCCGGTGCGCTTCCCGGAGTGTCTGCGGCTGCCCGAGTGTGTCGTGACGCCCTTCGCCATCCAGCCGGGGCAGGTGCTGCTGCCGGAGAGCTGCGGGGTGGCGCTGCGCATCGACGGGCCCGTCGGCAGCTGGGTGGGCCTGTGGCGGCCGGACCGTCGGCAGGTGCATCATCTCGCCGCGCCGTACGGGTGGTTGGCGGGCGCGGGGATGTGGACCAGGGACGGGGTGCTCCAACTGCCGTACGCCACGGCCGAGGTGCCGTGCGGCGTGGCGCAGGTGGCGGCGCCCTCGGGGGAGACGGGGGGATCGGGGGATGCAGGGGGATCGGGGGGCGCGGGCCCGGAGGATCCGGCACGGGGTGAGCCGGCACAGCCGGATCCTCCGGAGCCCGTCGCACCGCGTCCCGTGCCCTTGCAGCAAGCGCCCTTGGGACGTCTTGTAACGAAATAGTGCCGATGGGCGTGCCCGTCTGGAGTCGCGAGGAGGGTGGCCGGTTAAACTCGCCCGGCTGTTTGAAAGATCATGTTGACGGGGTGAATCCTTCCGATGAGCGACACAAGCACCATGCAGCCGCTGTCCGCCGAGTCCCGGGAAGACGCCGGTCACGGCCGGCACCGGGGTCCGAGTTCGGCCCAGGACGGTGACACGGCCCCTCACGGCCGCCACCGCAAGCCGGCCGAGGACAGCGAAGCGGCTGCCTGAGGGTACGCAGGGAAGGGGCTCGCACACCGGCCGGTGTGCGAGCCCCTTCCGTATGTCTACGCCCGCTTGTGTCTAGGCCCGCTTGTGTCTACGCCCGCTTGAGGCCCAGTACTTCCGCCGCCGCGAAGGTCTCGCCCGGCGGCCGGGCCGCGTAGTGCGGAGTGAGGACGGCGTCCAGCTCGTCGTAGGTGAAGGTGTCCTGCTTGCTGTCGAACTTCGCCTGCACCCGCGGCCGTTCGACCACGGCCACCATGCCGCCGTGCACGACGAGCAGCTGGCCGTTGACGCGGGCCGCGGCGGGCGAGGCCAGGTAGCCGACGAGCGGGGCGACATGCTCGGGGGCGAGCGGGTCGAGGCCGTCGGTCGGCTGCTCGAACCCGGCGAAGACGTCCTCGGTCATCCGGGTGCGGGCGCGCGGGCAGATCGCGTTGGCCGTGACGCCGTACTTGGCGAGCGCGAGGGCCGTGGAGGTGGTGAGGCCCACGATTCCGCCCTTCGCGGCCGCATAGTTGGGCTGCCCGGCCGAGCCCGCCAGGAAGGCCTCGGACGAGGTGTTCACGATCCGCCCGTAGACCGGCGCTCCCGCGGCCTTGGAGCGCTCGCGCCAGTGCGCGGCAGCGAAGTGGGTCGTGTTGAAGTGGCCCTTGAGGTGGACCCGGATCACCGCGTCCCACTCGTCCTCGGTCATGGAGAAGACCATGCGGTCGCGCAGGATGCCCGCGTTGTTGACCAGGATGTCCAGCTTGCCGAACTCGCCGATCGCCAACTCCACCAGGTCTTGGGCCTGTTGGAAGTCGGCCACGTCCCCGGTGTGAGCGAGCGCCTTGCCGCCCGCGGCGCGGATCTCGGCGGCGACCTCTTCGGCGGGGCCCGCCGAGGCCTCCCCCGAGCCGTCCCGGCCCGGCTGCCCGAAGTCGTTGACGACGACGGCGGCGCCGAGCCGGGCGAGTTCGAGCGCCTCGGCCCGGCCCAGACCGCGACCGGCCCCGGTCACGACGGCGGACAACCCCTCCAGCGGCCCTTGCTGCGGTCCTTGCTGCGGTCCCTGCTGCGGTCCCTGCTGCGGCAACGACACAGGCACCCCCGTCAGATCTCGATGCACGTGCGCAGCGCCGTGCCCGTCCGCATCTGGTCCAGCGCCTCGTTGATCTCGCTCAACGGCACCCGGTGCGTGATCAGGCCCGCCAGGTCCACGCGGCCCGCCCGCCACAGCGCGATGGTCCGCTCGTAGGAGCGCAGGACGTCACCGCCGCCGTACATCGACGGCAGGATCCGCTTCTCGTCGAAGAACAGCTCGAACATGTTGAGCTGGAGGAAGTCGTCCATGGCGCCCGCGCCGACGACGACGAGGGTGCCGCCGCGCCGCGTGTTGTCGTAGGCGGTGCGGGCGGTGGCCGACTTGCCGACGACCTCGAAGACGTAGTCGAAGCCCTCGCCGCCGGTGACGTTCTGCTTGGCGTCGGCCAGCTCGTCCGGCGAGACCGCCTTCGTGGCGCCGAACCTGAGGGCGGACTCACGGCGCGAGGCGACCGGGTCGACGGCGACGATCTCGGCGGCGCCCTTGAGCCGCGCCCCCTGGATCGCGGAGATCCCGACCCCGCCGCAACCGATGACGGCGACCGACGAACCGGCCTCCACGTCTGCCGTGTTGAGCGCGGCGCCTAGCCCGGTCGTGACGCCGCAGCCGATCAACGCGGCGATGTCGAAGGGCACGTCGTCCGGGATCGGCACCGCGCAGCCCGCGTCCACGACGACCTCTTCGGCGAAGGTGCCGGTGCCCGCGAAGCCGAAGACGTCACCGCCGGGGCGGCGGAAGTTGGGGGTGCCCGCGTTCATGAACCCGGCCAGGCACAGCTCGGTCTGCCCGCGCTTGCACGCCGGACACGCGCCACAGGCCGGCAGCCAGCAGACCACGACCCGGTCGCCCGCCTTCAGGTGGCTGACGCCTTCGCCGACCTCGACGATCTCACCCGCCCCCTCGTGCCCGGGCACGAACGGCGCCGGCTGCGGCAGCACCCCGCTCATCGCGGACAGGTCCGAGTGGCACAGCCCGGTGGCCCGCACCCGGATCCTCACCTTGCCGGGCCCGAAGCCCGTCGCCTCGACGTCCTCGAAGACCTCGAGTTTGTCCTGGCCGATCTCGTGCAGTACGGCTGCGCGCATGGTGCGGCTCCCCTCAACTGCCTGCTGGATCAAGAGTGTTCGACGATCGTGTCGGCGAGGACGGGCGCGTCGTCCCGCTCCACGGCGCTCACGGCCACGCGGACCTGCGAGTCCCCCCGCCACATGCGGATGCGCAGGGTCTCGCCGGGATACACGACACCCGCGAACCGGGTGGCGTACGACCGCACCCGCGTCACGTCCCCGCCGAGCAGCGTGTCGACGACCGCCTTGAGCGTCATGCCGTAGGTGCACAGCCCGTGCAGGATGGGCTTTTCGAACCCGGCGGTCTTGGCGAAGTCCGGGTCGGCGTGCAGCGGGTTCCAGTCGCCGGAGAGGCGGTAGAGCAGGGCCTGGTCCTCGCGGATCGGGCGCTCGACGGTGCGGTCGGGTTCCCCGGCGGGCGGCTCCAGGCGGCTCGAGGGCCCGCGGTCTCCGCCCCAGCCGCCTTCCCCTCGTACGAAGATCTGGGCGTCGTTGGTCCACAGCGGGCCGTCGGCGTCGGCCACCTCGGTGCGCATGACGAGGACGGCCGCCTTGCCCTTGTCGTGGACGGCGGCGATACGGCCGGTGGCGGTCGCGGTGCCCTCGACGGGGATCGGGCGGTGCAGGGTGAGGGACTGGCCGCCGTGCAGGACGCGGGCCAGGTCCACGTCGACGCCGGGCATGGACAGGCCGCTGATCACCCCGGGCGAGCCGTTGCCCGCGACGGTGGCGAAGCTCGGCAGGACGTGCAGCCGGGACTCCAGGGTGTAGCGCAGCTCGTCGGGATCGGTCGCCGGGATGCCTGCCCCGATGCCGAGGTGGTACAGCTGGACGTCCTTGCGGTCCCAGGTGATCTCGCCGGAACGGGGCTCGGCGGCGAGGGCCTTCGCTGCGTCGATGGGCATACGGCTCCTGGTGGCTCGGATGGTTCAAGACCTCGGCGCGGCCGTCCGCACCGTCGGCCGCGACCGAGGTCGTCACGAGTGCCGATCTAGAACGCGTTCCAGTCCGGCGCCCTCTGTATAGCCCAGCGCTCCGCACTTGTGAAGGCTCCTGACACTGTGTCAGCTGAGCGTGCGACCGGCCGTGACATTTGTCCTGCCGGAGTGCGTACAAGCGCATCTGCCGGGCGGGCACCTGTTCTCCGTAGCGTCGTAGGCATGACGAAGACGACGGGGACGACGACAGGCACGACGGTCGAGGTGACGACTGGGGCGCCGCCCGCCGTGTCCTTCACGGGGGCGGTCAAGACCTTCGGCGGCGTGCGCGCCCTGCGGGGCGTGGACCTGGAGATATCGCAGGGCGAGACGGTGGCGCTGCTCGGCCGCAACGGCGCCGGCAAGTCGACGACCATCTCGCTGCTGCTCGGCCTGAACGACCCCGACGAGGGCACGGTACGGGTCTTCGGCGCTCCTCCCGAGCAGTCGGTGCGCGCCGGGCGGATCGGCGCGATGCTGCAGGAGGGGCGCGCGGTGCCCCGGGTCACCGTGCGGGAACTGGTGACCTTCGTGGCCGGCCGCTACCCGGACCCGATGCCCGTCGCGCGGGCCCTGCAACTGGCCGGGATCACCGAGCTGGCGGGGCGGCGGGTGGACCGGCTGTCCGGCGGTCAGACGCAGCGCGTGCGATTCGCCGTGGCACTCGCCGGGAACCCCTCGCTGATCGTCCTGGACGAGCCGACCGCCGCCCTGGACGTGGAGGCGCGGCTCGCCTTCTGGGCGTCGATGCGGTCCTACGCCCGGCTCGGTCACACCGTGCTGTTCTCCACCCACCATCTGGAGGAGGCGGACGCGTATGCCGACCGCATCCTCGTCATCGACGGGGGCCGGATCGTCGCGGACGGCACCGGCGAGCAGCTCAAGCGGTCGGTGGGCGGCAGCCTGGTCGCCTTCGACCTCGCGGGGCGGGGCACGGAGGGCCTGGAAATGCTGCCGGGGGTGCGGTCGGTGGAGGTGCGCGGGGAGCGGGCACGGTTGCGCACCGACGACCCGGACGCGACGGTGGTCGCACTGGCCGAACTGGGCGCGATACGCCGCCTGGAGGTCGCGCCCGCCTCGCTCGACGACGCGTTCCTGGCTCTGACCGCACGGGTGACGGAGGCGGCGTGATGCTGGACTATCTGCGGCTCGAAGTACGCCGGACCCTGCGCGACGCGGGTTTTGTGATCGGCGGGATCGCGATGCCGGTGCTGATGTATCTGCTGTTCACCAACCTCGGTACGGACGACGGGAGTTGGAAGACCGGCGCGATGGTGGGCATGGCGGGCTACGGCGCCGTCGGCTGCGCCCTCAACACCGGCGGCGGGGTCGCCGAGGACCGGGCGATCGGCTGGCTGCGGCAGCTGCGCGTGACCCCGATGACCCCCCGCCAGGTCGTCGTCGGCCGCACGCTGACCGGCTCGGTGACGGTGCTGCCCGCCATCCTCGCGGTGCTCGCCGCGGGCGGTCTGCTCAACGGCGTACGGCTGGAGGCCTGGCAGTGGGCGGCGGTCGCGGCGCTGCTGTGGCTGGGCTCGCTGCCCTTCACCCTGCTGGGCCTGGGCAACGGCTACCGGCTGACCGGGCAGACCACCGGCGTGACGAACATGGCCTGCAACCTGGGCCTCGCGGTCCTCGGCGGCCTGTGGTTCCCGGTCACCCTGTTCCCGCACTGGCTGCGCACGCTGTCGGCGTACACGCCCACCTACCGTTTCGCCCAGCTGGGCACCTCTGCGGCGGAGGGCCGCGCCCCGGCCCTTGGCGCGATCGCGGTGCTGACCCTCTGGCTGCTGGCCTTCGGTTCGTACGCTGTGCTGTCGTACCGGCGGTCCGGACGGACCGCCTGAACGGGGGGAGCGGAGACATGTCCTGGATACGAGGGGTCGCCTGTCAGCTGCGTGAGTGGCGGGCCGTGCGGGCGCGATGGCAGGCGGACATGCAGGCTTTCAAGGTCGCTCAGAGACAGGCGCGCCGCACCGGCGCCGAGGTCCCCGAGGACCCCGGGCCACCGCCGACCGCCTTCTCTCTGCTGCCCTGGCTGCTGATGGGGATGGGCGCGTTCTCCAACCTCTTCCAGGGCAAGACCCCCAACCCGTGGATCGGCGGCCTGGGACTGCTCGCCTTCAACTCCCTCTACATCTACGTGGCGACCCGCTCCTTCGTGAAGGAGAAGCGGAAGGCGACCTCCACACGGGTGGCTCTGGCCCTGATGGCCGCGATCACCTGCGGCCTCGCCGGCGGCTACGGCGGCAGCTGGCTGCTGTTCTTCCCCCTGCTGGGCCTGGCGACGGGCGCGGCGCTGCGGGGCGAGCACCTGCGCTGGGCCGGTCTGGCCGTCACGGCGCTCGCCGCCGCCGTCTCCGCAATCCACGAGGGCTGGAACGGCCTGAACATCGCCTACGCCGCCTGGATCTCGACGATGGTGACGGCGGCGATCCTGTCCCTGTCCGAGGCGGTACGGGAACTGCGCGCCGCCCGCGAGAAGCTGGCGCACCAGGCGGTGGAGAAGGAGCGCCTGCGCTTCTCCCGCGATCTGCACGACCTGCTCGGGCACACCCTGTCGGTGATCGTGGTGAAGTCGGAGGCGGCCCGGAGGCTCGCCCCGGGGAACCTGGACGCGGCGCTCACCCAGATCGGCGACATCGAGTCCGTCGGCCGCCAGGCGCTCACCGAGATCCGCGAGGCCGTGACCGGCTACCGCGAGGGCAGCCTCGCCACCGAACTGGACCGGGCCCGCTCGGCCCTGTCCGCGGCGGCCGTCGAACCAGTGGTCCGCCGCACCGGCGCGCCCCTCGCCCCGCAGACCGAGGCGCTGTTGGGCTGGGTGGTGCGGGAGGCGGTCACGAACGTCGTGCGGCACGCCGGTGCCACGCGCTGCGAGATCACCGTGCACAGCAGCCCCGAGCGCGTCAGCCTCACGGTCGCGGACAACGGGGAGGGCGTGCCGTCCACGCCCTCCTCCCCGCCCTTGCCGGGCATCGGCGGTACCGGCCTGAAGGGGCTGACGGAGCGCCTCGCAGCGGCCGGCGGCTCCTTGCAGGCCGGTCCGTCGCCGCGAGGCGGTTTCACCGTCACCGCCGAACTCCCGGTGGAGGCCGACGACGTGTCCGAACCGGTGGGGGCTACGGCGCCCACGGCGAGCTGACGGCCCAGCTTCACGTCGTCCGCCCAGGACGTGACGCTGTCCCAGGTGTTGGAGCCGCCGTTGCTCGCTGTGCAGACGTTGACGTCGTAGTGGCGGAGGAACTTGGCCGGGTAGTTGTACGAGGCGAACGAGGTCCCCGTGCCGCTCTTGCCGGTCGTCGGGCAGAAGGTGGCGTCGGATCTGAACTGCGCGCTGCCGTCCATGGGCCGGCGCAGGAGCTGGTAGTTGCAGTGGCGCAGGAAGTGACCGGGGTAGTTGCGCGACTCGAAGGAGACGCAGGAACTGCTCGCCAGCCCGCGACGGACGATCCAGGTGGCGTCGCTCTTGTCGAGTGCCGCCGTTGCTGTTGTCGCCGCCGGTGCCGAGGACGATCGCGCCTTCCTGGTCGGGCCGCGCTCCCGTCCCCGCCCTACTCTTGGACCGTGAACGAGATGCCCCGGGATCACCGGCCGTCGAAGAACGTGCGGGTCCTGCTCGCCGAGGACCAGGGAATGATGCGGGGCGCGCTCGCCCTGCTGCTCGGCATGGAGGCGGACCTGGAGGTCGTCGCCCAGGTCGCGGCGGGCGACGCGATCGTGGACGCCGCGCTGACCCACCGGCCCGACGTGGCCCTGCTGGACATCGAACTGCCGGGCATGAGCGGCCTGGACGCGGCGGCCGAGCTGCGCGAGCAGGTCCCCGACTGCCGGGTGCTGATCCTCACCACCTTCGGGCGGCCCGGCTATCTGCGCCGCGCGATGGAGGCCGGAGCGGCCGGCTTCCTCGTGAAGGACGGCCCTGTAGAGGAGTTGGCCGCAGCGATCCGCCGGGTGCTGACCGGCGAGACCGTGATCGACCCCGCGCTCGCGGCCGCCGCGCTCAGCGCCGGGCCGAGCCCCCTGACCGCCCGCGAGTGCGATGTCCTCAAGGCGTCCGTGGACGGTGCGACGGTCGCCGACATCGCCGGCAAGCTGCATCTGTCGGAGTCGACGGTCCGCAACTACCTCTCGTCCGCCATCGGCAAGACGGGCACCCGCAACCGGATGGAGGCGATGCGGGAGGCCCGGCAGCAGGGGTGGCTGTGACCCCTTACCCGGTCACCTCCGCCTTGTCGTAGCTCGTGCCCTTCGGCGCCAGGCACACGAACCAGTTGTCGGAGGAACCTTCAACGGAGCGGATGCCCTGTGGGAGGACGTTGTTGACGTAGGCGTCCGCCGAAACCCTGTGCAGGACCGTGCTCGTACCATCCTTCCAGGTGCAGGTGACCTGCTGGGCCGTCTTGGCGATCCGGCCGATCACGAGACGCGCGGGCTCGGAGCTGGACTTCAACCCGCTCGCCCCGGAAACCAGGTCCGTGCCTGTCTGCTTCTCCCCCTTGGGGAGCATCTGGTGGATCACCAACGAGTTCCTGTCCCCGTAGAGCATGTGCACGAAGTAGGCGCTTTTGCCGATCAGGTCGGATGCCTGGCGGAGGTCTCCGGGGAACTCGCCGACAGCGGTCATGGCGGTCAACTGGGTCTGCGCCTCCGCCGCGTTGCGCGGCGCGGCCCACACGTCGACGGAGACCTCCCAGTGCTTGCCGTTCTCGGTCCCGCTCGCCAGCAGCGTAGACAGCGGCTCGCTGAGCCGCGGCGTCACGCTCGTCGGCGGGTGCGTGGCCACCTGCGCCCCCCGGTGCCCGTCCCCGTGACCCGACAGCCCCGCGAGCGCCAGCGTCCCCGTCGAGCCGACGATCGCCAGTGCCGCCACCGTGGCCACCGCCCAGCGCCGCGCCCTGCGTCGCCGGCCACCGCGGATCACCGCCTGGGTGGGGGCTATACCGATCTCGACCCCGTCCGCGGCTTCGGCCAGCAGGAGAGCGATGTCGCTGTTCGTCATGTCGTGGTTCGTCTCCCGGTCCGCGTTCATCACTTACGCCCTCCCCCACTTGTCACCATGTCCGCCAGTCCCGGTATGGCGCGCAGCTTCGCGATCCCCTTGGCCGCGTTGCTCTTCACCGCGCCGACGCTGCAGCCCATCGCCTCCGCCGTCTGGGTCTCGGTGAGGTCCTCCCAGTACCGCAGGACCACCGCCTCCCGCTGCCGCACCGGCAGTTGGGCGAGCGCCTTCAGCAGGACGCCCCGGTCGACGGCCTGGGCAATGCGGTCACCCGTGTCGGCGATCTCGCGCACCAGCCCCGAGTCGTCCTTCGGCGCCAGGAACTCCCGCAGTTTTCTGCGGTGTTTGCGCGCATGCGCGTTGATCATCACGCGCCGTACATACGCCTCCGGGTCGTCCGCCGAGCCGACCCGGCGCCAGGCCACGTAGACCTGCTCGAGCGTCGACTGGACCAGGTCCTCCGCGGCGTGCTGCTCCCCCGTGAGGAGAAATGCCGTGCGCAGCAGCCGCGGCCAGCGGCCGGTGACAAAGCTCTGGAACTCCTTGTCCCGAGCTTCCTTGCGATCCCCCATGGGCACCTCCTAGATGTGTAAAGGAGTCCATGGGCAGCCCGAACCGTTGCCTCGCTCCCCCGACTACTTCGCCGGCTTCGCGGAAATTCTGCGCGGCAGCCACACCAGCATCAGCACCGCCCCCGCGAGCAGCACCCCGGTGCCCGTCCGGAACACCAGCGCGTACCCCTCCGTGAGCGCGCCGGGAGCACCGCTGCCCGCCGTGCGTGTCGCCGCGATCGTCGACATCACCGCGAGCCCCAGCGAACCGCCCATCGTGCGCGAGGTGTTGACCAGCCCCGACACCAGCCCGGCCTCCCCCGGAGCCGCCCCGGAGGTCGCCAGCGCAGCCAGCGGGGTCGCCGTGAGACCCGCCCCCAGCATCATCAGGATCCCCGGGAACATGATCTCCGTCAGATAGTTGCCCTCCGGCGTCATCATCGACTGCCAGGCGAAGCCCACCGCCGCCAGGACAGTCCCGAGCACGGCCACGTTCCGCGCGCCGAGCACCGGCATGAACCGGGGCGCCGACTTGGAGCCGAGCAGCACCGCCAGGGAACTGGGCACCAGCGCCAGCCCGGCTTCGAGGGGCGTGTAGCCGAGCACGTTCTGCGCGTACAGCGTCATGAAGAACCACATGCAGAACATCGCGGAACCGTTCACGAACATCGCCGCGTTCGCCGAGGACACGGCCCGTACCCGGAACAGCCCGAGCGGCATCAACGGCGCCGCCGTACGCGCCTCCACGACCAGGAACAGCGCGATCAGCGCGAGCCCGGCGGCCAGCGGCACGAGGGTGGCCGCCGCCGTCCACCCCTCGGCCTCGGTCTGCGAGATCCCGTACGCCAGCGTCCCGAGCCCCGCCGTCACCAGGAGCGCGCCCGGCAGATCGAGCCGCCGCCCGTCCCCGTTGCGGCTCTCCGCCAGCCACCGCAGCGAGCCGACCAGCACCAGCGCCCCGACCGGCACGTTGATCAGCAGCACCCACCGCCATGACAGCCCGTCCACCAGCGCCCCGCCGACCAGCCCGCCCGCCGCTCCACCGCCGGCGCCGACCGCGGTCCAGGTCGCTATCGCCCGGGCCCGCGCGGCCCCCTCCGGAACGGCCGAGGTGAGAATGGTCAGCGTCGAGGGCGCGAGCACCGCCGCCCCCAGCCCCTGCACGGCCCGCGCGACCAGCAGCTGACCGCCCTCCTGCGCGAGCCCGCCGCCCAGCGAGGCGGCGGTGAACAGGGCGAGCCCGATCAGGAACATCCGCTTGCGCCCGTACAGGTCCCCGGCCCGCCCGCCGAGCAGCATGAACCCGGCGAAGGCGATCGCGTACGCGTTCACCACCCACTGCAGCCCCTGCGGGCTCAGCCCCAGGTCGGCCCGCATCGACGGCAGCGCCACATTGACGACCGACACATCGAGCACCACCAGGAACTGCCCGGCGCAGGCGAGCGCCACGACCAGCCAGGTGGGAGGAGGAACGGTACGGCGGGACGAGCTTCGGGTGACGTCAGCGGCTTCCAACATGCCTGTCATGCTCTCAACCGGGTTACGCCCCTTGCATCGGGATTTCGCCCCACCCGGTCCTCCTCCGCAGGACCTACACCGCCCGCAGGAGCGTCACCACCGCCGCCCCGCCCAGCCCGATGTTGTGCGCGAGCCCGACCTGCGCCCCCGGCACCTGCCGCGCCCCCGCCTCGCCCCTCAGCTGCCACACCAGCTCGGCCACCTGGGCGATCCCGGTCGCCCCCAGCGGATGCCCCTTGGAGATCAGCCCGCCGGACGGATTCACCACCCACCGCCCGCCGTACGTCGTCGCCCCGGACTCGACGAGCTTCCCGGACTCCCCCTCCTCGCACATCCCGAGCGCCTCGTACGTCAGCAGCTCGTTGACGGAGAAGCAGTCGTGCAGCTCCACGACGTCCACGTCGCCGATCCCGAGCCCGGCCCGCTCGTACACCTGCCGGGCCGCCTCCCTCGACATCGGCTGCCCCACGACGTCGATGCACGACCCGGACGCGAAGGACTCCTCGGTGTCGGTCGTCATCGCCTGCGCGACGATCTCGACGGCCTTCCCGCCCAGCTCCCGCCGCTCCACGAACCGCTCGGAGACGACGAGTGCGGCCGCCGCGCCGTCCGAGGTCGGCGAGCACTGCAGCTTGGTCAGCGGCCGGTGGACCGTGCGCGCGGCGAGGATGTCGTCCACCTCGTACACGTCCCGGAACTGCGCATACGGATTGTGCGCCGAGTGCCGGTGGTTCTTGGCGGCCACGGCGGCGAGCTGCGCCTCGGTCGTGCCGTACCGCTCCATGTGCTCACGGGCCGCGTCGCCGAAGATCTGGGCGGTGGGCGGGGTCATCTCGAAGCCGTGGCGGGCGGCCATCACGCCGTAGTGCCGCGCGACCGGAGACGTGGAGAAGTCCCCTCCGTCGGCACCCCCGCCCAGCGCGCCCTTCTTCATCTTCTCGAAGCCCAGTGCCAGAACGCAGTCGGCGGCCCCGCCCTCCACGAGCTGCCGGGCCAGCATCAGGGCGGTCGAGCCGGTCGCGCAGTTGTTGTTGACGTTGTAGACGGGCACGCCGGTGAGGCCCAGCTCATACGCGGCACGCTGCCCGGCGGTCGAGGGCTGGAAGCAGTAGCCGACGGGAACCTGTTCCACATCGCCGTACGGGATCCCTGCATCGGCCAGGGCGGCACCACCGGCCTCCCGCACCATGTCCCAGTACTGCCAGTCACGGGTCTCGGGCTTCTCGAACCGGGTCATCCCGACCCCGACGACATAGGCCTTCATGGCGCGGTACGCCTTGCACAGTATGCCTTCATGGCGCGCGAGACTAGAACACGTTCCACCAACCCGCCAGGCCTGACGAATGATCAGATTCCCATGGCCGGGTCAAGAATTCATTAGAGACCCGAAGCAACGGAATAGTTGCCTGTGCATACGAGGTTTACCCAGCACTTATCTCGCACAGCTCTTCCTCTCGTTCGGCCTGGAGGCCTCACCCCATGACGCACACGACGACCGAACCGCCCGCCCGGCGGGCGAGCGGGGCCGTGGTCCCGGTACTCGCCTTCGCGGGCATCGTTGTCGCGGTGATGCAGACCCTGCTCGTCCCGGTCATCAAGGACCTGCCGCAACTGCTGGACACCGCACCCAGCAACGCCACCTGGGTCCTGACCTCGACACTCCTCTCGGGAGCCGTCGCCACCCCGATCATGGGCCGCCTCGGCGACCTCTACGGCAAGCGCCGCATGCTGATCCTCAGCCTCGCCCTGATGGTGGTCGGCGCCCTGATCAGCGCCCTCACCAGCGAACTGCTCACCATGATCGCCGGCCGCACGCTCCAGGGCTTCGCCATGGGCGCCATCCCGCTCGGCATCGGCCTGATGCGCGACATGCTGCCCCGCGAGAAGCTCGGCTCGGCGATGGCCCTGATGAGCTCCTCCATAGGCGTCGGCGGCGGCCTCGCCCTGCCGCTCGCGGCCCTGGTCGCCCAGCACGCCGACTGGCACGCCCTCTTCTACGGCGCCGCGGGCCTCGGCGCCCTCTCCATCCTCCTCACCCTCCTGGTCGTACCGGAGTCCCCGATGCGCGCAGAGGGCTCCTTCGACCTGCTCGGCGCACTCGGCCTCTCCGCGGGCCTGGTCCTCTTCCTCCTGCCGATCACCAAGGGCAGCGACTGGGGCTGGACCTCCGGTACGACGCTCGGCCTGTTCGGTGCGTCGGCCGTCGTACTCGTGCTCTGGGGCGTTCTCGAACTCCGTATGAAGGCCCCGCTGGTGGACCTGCGGACGACGGCCCGCCCGGCCGTCCTCTTCACCAACCTCGCATCGATCATGGTCGGTGTCTCCTTCTACGTCGTCTCCCTCGTCCTTCCCCAGCTGCTCCAGCTCCCCAAGGCGACCGGCTACGGCCTCGGCCAGTCGATGGTCGTCGCGGGCCTGCTGGTGGCCCCGCTGGGCCTGACGATGATGTTCACGGCGCCGGTCTACGCCCGCCTGTCCGCGAAGTACGGCCCGAAGGTCACCCTGATCCTCGGCCTGCTGATCATCGCGATCGGCTACGGCGCCGGGCTCGGCCTGATGAGCGCGCCGTGGCAGAGCCTGGTCATCGCGGTGGTGCTCGGCGCGGGCATCGGCCTCGCGTACTCCTCGCTCCCCGCGCTGATCGTAGGTGCGGTCCCGGCCTCCGAGACGGGCGCGGCGAACGGTCTGAACACCCTGATGCGCTCCATCGGTACGTCCGTGTCCAGCGCCGTCATCGGCATGGTGCTGGCCAACACCGCGAACAACGTCGGCGGCGTCGAGATCCCGACCATGCACGGCTTCCGCGTCTCCTTCCTGATCGCGACCGCCGCCGTCGCCGTCGGTCTGCTGATGGCCCTGTTCCTGCCCAAGCCGAACCGGGCGCCGCAACTGCTTGCGAGCAGCGAGGAGGACGACGCCGTCGTGGAGCGTGCGGAGGAAGTGCTGCGCGGGTTCCGTGGCCGGGTGCTCGGTGCGGACGGCTCTCCGGTGGCCCGGGCGAAGGTCACGCTGATCGACCGGCGGGGCCGGCAGGCCGGGGCGACGGTCTCCGACGAGGACGGCAGCTATGCACTGGCCGTGCCGGCCGAGGGGGCGTATGTGCTGGCCGCACGGGCGGCGGGGCATGGGCCGCTTGCGTCTTCGGCTACGCACCCGGGTGAGGCTGCGGTGGACTTGGATCTGGCGTTGCCCGGTGAGGCTGTCAGCGCATAGCGCCTAGTGAGGTGCCTCGACAGGTCGTCTGGCGTGGTGCGGCTTCATCGTGGCTTGTCGCGCCCACGCGGCGGAGCCGCAAATCGACACAGCCCCGCGCCCCTTTTGTACGCACCCCCAGTCACATAAGTGGCCGGGGGTGCGGCAACATTGGCGGCCGAACCCACGTACGACCGGGAGGAACCCCATGGCCGCGGCACCCAAGCCCGAGATCCTGGCCGCGTTCGAAGCGGCGAAGGGGTTCATGCCCGTCGATGAGGGACTGGCGCTCTACGCGGCCGCCGTCGAGGCGGGCGGCCTCGGGCTGCCTCTGCTGGAGGTCGGTACGTACTGCGGACGCTCCGCGATCCTGCTCGCTGACGCGGCCCGCGAGACCGGGGTCACCGCGTTGACCCTCGACCACCACCGCGGCAGCGAGGAGCAGCAGCCGGGCTGGGACTACCACGACCCGGAGACGGTCGACCCGGAGATCGGCCTGATGGACACGCTGCCGACCTTCCGCCGCACCCTGCACCGCGCCGGTCTTGAGGAGCACGTGGTGGCGCTGGTCGGCCGCTCGCCGCAGATCGCGAAGTTCTGGCGGACCCCCCTCGGCCTGGTCTTCATCGACGGCGGCCACACCGACGAGCACGCCACCGCCGACTACGAGGGCTGGGCCCCCCATGTGGCCGAAGACGGCCTGCTCCTGATCCACGACGTCTTCCCGGACCCGAAGGACGAGTTCACGGGTCAGGCGCCGTACCGGGTCTACCTGCGGGCGCTGGAGTCCGGCGCCTTCACGGAGGTCTCGGTGACCGACTCGCTGCGCGTCCTGCGGCGAACGGGAGCGGGGATCTGAGGGCCCGGTTAGAGTCGCTGACGTGTCGTACGTAGGCCCGGACTTCGATCCTCCCCAGCCCCGCCGCCCCCGGCGCAGCCCCCTGGCCGTGGCGGTCGCCGCGCTCGTGCCGGGTGCCCTGCTCGGGTGGCTTGTCTACGAAGCCGTGGGCGGGAGCGGCGGTGACGGTGGCGGGACGGCTCAGGCGACCGTACGGACGTCCGCAGCGGCGACCTCCGGCGCGCCCGCCTCCTCCCCAGCCGGCGACGACAAGAACCCGAACAGCCCGGCGCCCACCCTCGCCTCGGCCACCTCGTCGGCGCCCGCCGCCTCCGGCCCCCTCAAGGGCAAGGTCGTCGTCATCGACCCGGGCCACAACCCCGGCAACTTCCGGCACACCACCGAGATCGCCCGCAAGGTGGACATCGGCACGAACAAGAAGGAGTGCGACACCACGGGGACGTCCACCAACTCGGGCTACACGGAAGCCCAGTTCACCCTGGACGTGTCCCATCGCCTGAAGGCCTTGCTGCAGAAGCTCGGCGCCACGGTGAAGCTGACCCACGACGGCAACTCCCCTGCCTGGGGCCCCTGCGTCGACCAGCGGGCGCGGATCGGCAACCGGGCCCACGCCGACGCCGCCATCTCCATCCACGCGGACGGCTCCGCCGCCGGCAACCGCGGCTTCCACGTCATCCTTCCCGGCTCCGTCCACGCGGGCGCCGCCGACACCCGCCCCATCGTCGCCTCCTCCGCCGACCTCGGCGAGCGCATCGCGGGCAACTTCGTCCGCGTCACGGGTGAACCGCCCTCCAACTACATCGGCGACGGCACCGGCCTCGTCACGCGTAAGGACCTGGGCGGTCTCAATCTGTCAACGGTTCCCAAGGTGTTCATCGAATGCGGGAACATGCGCGATAGCAAGGACGCGGCACTGCTCACCAGCGGTGCGTGGCGACAGAAGGCCGCGCAAGGAATTTCTGATGGAATCGTGAGTTTCCTGCACGGTTCGTGATCAGCGGGCTGATCCCGGCGGACGCCTTGCTCGGACGGACGATAGTGTCTACCGACGACGAGACGACTTACGAAGGACCGACTGAAGTGAATATCCGCTCCCTCACACGAGGCGACGGCGTGGTGATCGGAGCAGCGGTGTTGCTGTTCATCGCGTCGTTCCTCGACCTCTACTCTGTCGATGGGGCCTCTGACAGCTCCGGTATCCCCAACTCCTGGGGGAGTGGTCCGGTCCTGATGAGCGTTGTCCTCGCGGGCATCATCGGCGCCGCACTCGTCGTTGTCTCCCACGGCCTGCCGCAGGTTCCCAAGGTGGCCGGCCTCGACCTCGGACAGTTCGGCACGGCGTTCACCGTATTCGCCGCCTGGTCCGCGCTCGGGAACGTCTTCGACCCGCTCGGCGGCACGGACAACGGCAGCTCCAGCGTGTTCGACCGCATCGGCGCCGGAACCGGCCTGATCCTCGCCCTGATCGCCACCCTGATCATGGCCGGCGCCGCCATCGCCACCCCCCTGGTCCCCGCCCTCCAGGCCGCCCTCATCCCCGCGCCCAAGCCCGCCGCTCCCCAGCCCTACGGCGCCCAGCCCCCCGGCGGTTACGGCTACCCCGGTGCCGCCCAGCAGCAGCCCTACGGCGGTCAGCCGCAGCCCGGGCAGCCCTACGGGGCCCAGCAGCCGCAGGCGCAGCAGGGGCAGCCGCCGGCCGGGGACTTCTCGCCGTTCTGGTTCGCCGTTCCGGTGCCGCGGCCGCTGTTCGCGGAGGACGGTTCGCCCACGCCGATCGCCGAACTCGCGCCGGGCACCTGGTACCTGGCCGTCGAGCAGCGCGGCCCGGCCCTGGTCGCCCAGACGCAGGACGGCCGCCGCGGTGTACTGCAGGACACCTCCGGCATCCAGCGCGGCTGACGCCGGCCGAACGAGCAACCACCGGCCCCTCGCCCTTCCGGGCGGGGGGCCGGTGCCGTACAGTCGCAGCTTCCAGCCCCGTAACTGACTGACCGTCAGGTAACTGATGGAGGCCTCATGCGACTCGGTCTCGCCCTCGGCTACTGGGGCCGCGGCCCCTCCCCCGACCACGTGCCCCTCGCGCAGGAGGCCGAGCGGCTCGGATACGACTCCGTGTGGACCGCCGAGTCGTGGGGGTCCGACGTCTTCACCCCGCTGACCTGGATCGCGGCGCAGACATCAACGATCAAGCTCGGTACGGCCGTTGCGCAGATGGCCGCCCGGTCGCCGACCACCACCGCCATGCACGCGCTGACCCTCGACCACCTCTCCGGCGGGCGCATGCTGCTCGGGCTCGGGCTGTCGGGGCCGCAGGTGGTGGAGGGGTGGTACGGACGGCCGTTCCCGAAGTCGCCGCTGACCGCGACCAGGGAGTACGTGGACGTCGTACGGCAGGTGCTCCGGCGGGAGGGGCCGGTCGTGCTCGACGGGCGGTTCCACTCGCATCCGTACAGCGGCGCGGACGGCACCGGCCTCGGCAAGGCCCTCAAATCCATCACGCACCCCTTGCGTCCCGACCTCCCCGTCCTCCTCGGTGCCGAAGGGCCGAAGAACGTCGCGCAGACGACCCGTATCGCCGACGGCTGGCTCCCCCTGTACTGGTCGCCGACCCGCCCCGAGGTCTACGAGGCCTCGCTCACCGATGCCCCCGAGGGCTTCCTCGTCGCACCCATGGCACAGGTCCGGGTCTGCGACGACGTACGCGAAGGCCTGCTGCCCGTGAAGACCATGCTCGGCTTCTACATCGGCGGCATGGGGCACGCGGCGCGCAATTTCCACGCCGATCTTATGGCGAGGATGGGGTACGAGGAGGAGGCCCGGCGCATCCAGGAACTGTTCCTCTCGGGGCGCCGCGAGGAGGCCGTACTCGCCGTACCGGACGCCTTCGCCGACGAGATCTCCCTGGTAGGACCGCGTGAACGGATCGCCGAGCGCCTGGAGTTGTGGCGCAAGGGGCCCGTGACGGACCTGCTGGCCCTCTCCCCCGACTGGGAGTCGCTGCGGGTGCTGGCGGAGCTCAACTCGTAGCCGTCGGACAAACCCGTTCGGGTTTCATACAGGAATCGGCGGCAATCCGGAAAGTATGTCTCGATACAGCAGCGGCAATCGAGCCGGGGCGGTCATAGCGATCGTCGCCGACGTCATGGCCCTCATCCTGGGCCTGTGGATTTTGATGTACCTGTTGGACGCCAACCGTGCCAACGAGCTGGTGCAGTTCGTCCACAACGTGGCCAACTGGCTGGCCGGCTGGTCGCGTGACCTGTTCACCTTCGACAAGGCATGGGCCCGCGTGGTCGCGGGTTACGGCCTGGCAGCGGTGGTCTACCTGTTCATCGGCCACGCGATCGCCGGACGGATGACGCGGCACTGACCACCGACCCGGCTGCGCCCGAGGATCAGGCGCAGCAGTCCGGATCCAGCCCTCTCGGCAGCTGCTCCCCGCCGAACACCGTGCAGGTCGCCTCGTGGCCGCCGAGGGCGGCGACCGCGAGCAGCAGGGAGCCTGCCGTCCAGGTGGTCAGCTCGCGGGGCCAGATCGCCTTGTCCTCGAAGACGTAGCCCGTCCAGTACAGGCCGGTCTCGGGGTCCCGCAGGTGCTGGATCGACTGGAGGATGTCCAGCGCGCGGTCGGACTCGCCCATCGCCCAGAGGGTGAGGGCGAGTTCGGCCGACTCGCCGCCGGTCACCCATGGGTTGGGGACGACGCAGCGCACCCCGAGGCCGGGGACGACGAAGCGGTCCCAGCCCTCCTCCACACGGGTCTTGGCCTCGGCACCCGTCAGCGCGCCGCCCAGCACCGGGTAGTACCAGTCCATGGAGTAGCGGTCCTTGTCGAGGAACCGCTCCGGGTGGCGGCGGATCGCATGGCGGAGGGCGCCGACGGCCAGCTCCCAGTCCGGCTGCGGTTCTTCGCGCTGTTCGGCGACGGCGAGCGCGCAGCGCAGGGCGTGGTGGATGGAGGAGGAGCCGGTCAGCAGGGCGTCGGTGGTGAAGGTCCCGTCGTCCTCGCCCTTCCAGCCGATCTGTCCGCCGGGCTGCTGGAGCCGCAGCACGTATTCGACGGCCGCGTAGACGGCCGGCCACATGCGGTCCAGGAAGGTGTCGTCGCCCGTGGAGAGGTAGTGGTGCCAGACGCCCACCGCGATGTACGCGACGAAGTTGGTCTCGCGGCCGTGGTCGGTGACGTCCGCGAAGTCGCCGTCAGCGTAGGCCGCGTACCAGGAACCGTCTGTGTTCTGGTGCCGTGCCAGCCACTCGTAGGCCCGCTCGGCGGCCTCGTGCTCGCCCGCCGTGTCCAGGGCCATCGCGGCCTCGGTGTGATCCCAGGGGTCCAGGTGGTGTCCCCTAAACCACGGGATCGCGCCGTCCTCCCGCTGTACGGCGAGGATGCCGCGGACGGTCGCGGCAGCCTGCTCGGCGGTGAGGACCCCGGGCAGGACGAGGTGTTCTGTCCGGGGAGTGGTCACCGGGCGTCCACCGAGGGCAGGTGGGGCTTGGTCGCGTAGGCCACGAAGCTCTTGCCGATCAGGGGGTTGAGGGCCTGTTCGGCGACTCTGGTGGCCAGGGGCTTCTTCATGATGTCCCAGACCAGGAGCTTGTGGTACGCCTTCACCGGCAGCGCCTTGTCGTTGTCGACGCCGAACGCGCACTTCAGCCACCAGTACGGGGAGTGGAGTGCGTGCGCGTGGTGGGTGCCGTAGGGCTTGAGGCCCGCCTCGCGGATCTTGGCCAGCAGCTCGTCCGCCTTGTAGATGCGGATGTGGCCGCCCTCGACCTCGTGGTAGGCGTCGGACAGCGCCCAGCAGACCTTCTCGGGGCCGTAGCGCGGGACAGTGATGGCGATACGGCCGCCGGGCTTGAGCACCCGGACCATCTCGGCGAGCACGCCCTTGTCGTCCGGGATGTGCTCCATGACCTCGGAGATGATGACGACGTCGAAGGACTCGTCGGGGAAGGGCAGCGCCAGGGCGTCGCCCTCCATCGCCGTGGCGGTGGCGCCGGCCGGGGCCTCGCCCGCCTCCTTCATCGCGGCGAACCACTTCGCGACCTCGCGGATCTCCTCGCCGTTCTGGTCGAGCGCCACGACCTGGGCGCCGCGCCGGTAGCACTCGAACGCGTGCCGGCCGGCCCCGCAGCCGAGGTCCAGGACGCGGTCGCCCGGGGCGAGCGGGAACCGGGAGAAGTCGACGGTCAGCACGTGGCCCTGCTTTCGGGGTGGGGGGCGGCTAGTTCTTCTACGGCTTCTACGACGGCTTTCGGCTGTGGGGCCGCGCTGGGCGCCGGGGCCGGGGAGCCGGTGATGGCCTCGCGGTATCTGGCGACCGTTCCCTCGGCGGCGCGGGCCCAGGTGAAGTGCCGCAGGACGCGCTCGCGTCCGGCGCGGCCGAGCCGTAGCCGCAGCTCCGGATCGCCGAGCAGGCGGCTGAGGCCCGCGGCCAGGGCGCCGGGGTCACCCGGCGGCACCGCGAGACACGTCTCGCCGTCGCGGCCCGCGACCTCCGGGATCGCGCCGCCGGTCGTCGCGACGAGCGGCGTCCCCGTGGCCATCGCCTCGGCCGCCGGGAGGGAGAAGCCCTCGTACAGGGACGGTACGCAGGCGACCTCGGCCGAGCGGACGAGGTCGACCAGTTCGGCGTCCGAGATGCCCTTGACGAACTCGACGGCGCCTTCGAGGCCGTAGCGCTCCATGGCCTGGGCGACGGGTCCCTCGGTGGGGCGCTTGCCGACGACGACGAGGTGGGCGTCCGGGTGCTCGGTGCGGACCTTCGCGAGTGCCTCGACGAGGAAGACCAGGCCCTTGAGCGGGACGTCGGCGCTGGACGTGGTCACGATCCGGCCGGGCACCACGGGGACGGACGGGTCCGGCGAGAAGAGGTCGGTGTCGGCGCCGATGTGCACGACGTGGATACGGTCGTCCCGTACGCCGAGGTGGTCGATGATCTCGGCGCGCGAGGTGCCGGAGACAGTGAGGACCGAGGGCAGGCGGCGGGCGACGCGCTTCTGCATGCGGGTGAAGGCGTACCAGCGGCGTTTGCCCCAGCGCTGCTGCCAGTTCTCGGCGGCGTCCAGCTCCAGCTGCCGGTCGACGGTGATGGGGTGGTGGATGGTGGTCACCAGGGGGGCGCCGACATCGCCCAGCAGTCCGTATCCGAGCGTCTGGTTGTCGTGCACGACGTCGAAACGGCCGCGGCGGGCGCGGAGGTGGCGGCGGGCGCGCAGGGAGAAGGTCAGCGGCTCCGGGAAGCCGCCGGTCCACATGGTCGCGACCTCCAGCGCGTCGATCCAGTCGCGGTACTCGTCGCGCTTCGGGGTGCGGAAGGGGTCCGGGGAGCGGTAGAGGTCGAGGCTCGGCAGCTCGGTCAGGCTCAGGCGGCCGGCGTAGTCCTCGCCCTCGTCGAGCACGGGGTAGGGCTGGGAGCCGATGACCTCGACGTGGTGGCCGAGGCGGGCCAGCTCGCGGGAGAGGTGGCGGACGTAGACGCCCTGGCCGCCGCAGAACGGGTTCCCTTTATAGGTGAGGAGCGCGATGTGGAGCGGTCGCTCGCCGTCGGCGGCGAGGTCCTCCTGGGGACCCGCCTGACTGGCCTCAGCGGTCACTCTGGGCCCCCTTCTGCCTGCACTGTCCCGCGAGATTACGCCGGGACGCTAATCTAGAACAAGTTTCAGACTTGATCGTCCAGGAGGCTCTGAATCTACCGGCAGGTAGGGGCGCGGTGAGCAGTGGATCAGGTGATTCGCGCCACGGCGGTGGCCCTGCCAAACTCGGTGCGATCACCAGCCCTCACCGACTGTCACGGAACGGGATCCATGCCTGCGCAAGCGAAGGTGGCCAAGGTGGAAGCACGTACCTCGCAGCCGGCCTCCCCGCCCCTCACGGAGCGGCAGGAGGCGCGTCGTCGGCGCATCCTGCACGCGAGCGCGCAGCTGGCCAGCCGGGGTGGTTTCGACGCGGTGCAGATGCGTGAGGTGGCCGAGTCCTCGCAGGTGGCGCTGGGCACTCTCTACCGCTACTTCCCGTCCAAGATCCATCTGCTGGTCGCCACGATGCAGGACCAGCTGGAGCACATGCACGGCACGCTGCGGAAGAAGCCGCCGCAGGGCGAGACGGCGGCCGAGCGGGTCGCGGAGACGCTGATGCGGGCGTTCCGTGCGCTGCAGCGCGAGCCGCATCTGGCCGACGCGATGGTGCGTGCGCTGACCTTCGCCGACCGCAGCGTGTCGCCCGAGGTGGACCAGGTCTCCCGCCAGACCACCCTGATCATCCTGGACGCGATGGGCCTGGAGAACCCGACTCCCGAGCAGCTCTCCGCGGTCCGGGTCATCGAGCACACCTGGCACTCGGCCCTGATCACCTGGCTCTCGGGCCGCGCCTCCATCGCCCAGGTCAAGATCGACATCGAGACGGTGTGCCGGCTGATCGACCTGACGGATCCGGCGGCGTCCGAAAGGCCGTCGTAGCCGCACCGAACGGCCCGTCTCAGCCGACCGCCGCCAGCCCGCTCCAGCTCCGCCCTATCGCCGCGCCGTCCGCCCACTGTGTCAGCAGCCGTCGGGCGTCCTCCTCGGGGGCCGCGAGGGACACGGTCTGGGCGCCCGCCGGCAGGCTGCGGTCCTGCTGGTGGGTGCCCTCGCTGCAGCAGGCGCAGAGCACGCGGACGCTGCTGGCCGGTTCGGCGCCGTAGTCGTGCTCGCCGAACAGGTCGAGCAGGGCCCGCAGGTCGTCCGCCTCGCCGGCCGCCACGGTCACTTCCAGGGTGGGCAGTTCGGAGGCCTCGAAGAGGAGCAGTTCGTCGAAGACGGGGAAGGTGACGCCGTCGAGGATCCGCTCTCCCTTCGGCTCGCCGTCGTGCACGACGATCTCGCCGTACCGCCGCCCTCCGGTCACGGGTACGTTGACCACGCGCCCGCGCGTCGGGCACAGCCGTTCGATCCACACGACCTCGCGCCGGCCGCCGGTGTCGAGCCGCACGCAGGCGTTGCCGAAGCTGCCGACGATCTCGCCCTCGCCGTCGGGCAGGTCGATGCCGAAGCCGGCCCAGGCGTCGCGGGCCGTCGCCCAGTCGCGCTGGCTGGTCGCGGCGATGCCCAGGTTCCAGTACGCGGGGTCGCCCTCGCCGCGCGGCGCCCGGGCGGCGGCCTCGCGTCCGAGCTCGTACGCCTTCGCCCAGTTCCGCAGGAACTTGTGGGCGAGCGCGGCGTCGTACCACCAGTCGGCGCTCGGTTTCTCGTCCGGGAAATGGGCGAGCACCTGCTCGTAGAGGCCGGCGGCCCGCAGCCACTCCTCGGCCCCCCAGGCCTCACGGGCCTGCTTGATCAGCTGTCCGGCCTCGGACTTGCGCACGTTTCCCCGCCCTGCTCGCTCCTGTGGTGACCGCAGGAGCGTAGCGGGCACACAAAGGACCTACGAGACGGGTTCCCTTCGCCGGCGTTACCCGGTTCAGGTGGTGGAGGTCGCCTTTCAGTCGTGGACCTCGCGATCCACGGCCTTCCGGCCTCTCAGCCCGGACCGTCGACGTCGGTCCCGGCGGACTGACTGCTTCACGCCAGAATCGGCTACTCCGGTTCGGGCTCCCTCACTCGTCCCGTAGGCCAATTCCCAGAATAGAACATCAGACCGGGAATGAAACCCCTGAAATGGTACTTTTTCGGGCGCTAGTCCTCCGGCGGAAACACCGGCTCACCGCTCCCCAGCAACGTGATCACGATCGCCTCCACCGGGCAGTTCTCCGCCGCCTCCAGGACGCGTTCGTTGGCGTCGGTCTCCGGCTCGACGGGGTGCGACTGCATGGCGGAGTCGAGGCGGAAGGCCCCGGTCGCGCGGTGGACGCACTGGGCGGAGCCGATGCAGAGGGAGCGGTCGACCTCGACGTGCCAGCGGTCGCCCGCCCGCACGCTCGAAGCCGCTTTCGCGGGAGGTGTCCCCATCCGCTCAGCCCTCCCAGCCGGCCGGGAGGTGGATCATCTTGTGTTCGAGGTACTCGCCATAGCCCTCGGGGCCGAACTCCCGCCCCAGGCCCGAGTTCTTGTAGCCGCCGAAGGGGCCGAGCATGTCGAGGCTGAAGGTGTTCACCGAGTACGTGCCGGTGCGGACCTGGCGTGCGACCTCGATGCCGTGTGCCACGTCCGCCGTCCACACGCTGCCGCTGAGCCCGTAGTCGGAGTCGTTCGCGATCTTCAGGGCCTCGGACTCGTCGCCGTACGGGAGCAGACAGATCACCGGGCCGAAGATCTCCTCCCGGGCGATCCGCATCGAGTTGTCGACGTCGCCGAAGAGGGTCGGCTCGACGTACCAGCCGCGGTCCAGGCCCGGCGGGCGGCCGCCGCCGGTGAGGATCTTGGCGCCCTCCTCCTGGCCGATGCGGATGTAGTCGAGGTTGCGCTGCTGCTGGCGCCTGGCGACGAGTGGGCCGACCTGGGTCGCCGCATCGAGCGGGTCGCCGACGACCAGGGCGCTCGCCGCCGCCGCGAAGGCCTCCGCGAACTCGTCGTAGCGCGAGCGCGGCAGCAGGATGCGGGTCTGGGCCACGCAGGCCTGGCCGTTGTTCATCCAGGCCGCCGGGACCACGCCCGCGACGGTGGTGGCCACGTCCGCGTCCGGCAGCACGACCGCCGCCGACTTGCCGCCCAACTCCAGTGTCACGCGGGTGAGGTTGCGGGACGCCACCTCCATCACGCGCCTGCCCGCCGCCACCGAACCGGTGAAGGCGACCTTGTCGATCCCGGGGTGGCCGACCAGGTACTCGCTGACCTCGCGGTCGGCGGGCAGGATCGACAGCACGCCCTCGGGCAGGCCGGCCTCGCGGGTGATGTCGGCCAGGATGTAGGCGTCCAGCGGCGACTCGGGCGACGGCTTGAGCACGACCGTGCAGCCGGTGAGCAGCGCGGGCGCGAGCTTGGCGGCAGCGACGAACTGCGGGACGTTCCAGGGAACCACGGCAGCGACGACCCCGACCGGCTCCCGCCGCACCAGGATCTTCCCGAGCACGCCGTCGCGCCGCTCCTCGTAGGTGAAGTCGCGGGCGACGGTGATGGCCGCGTCCCACACCATCATCGCGCCGAGCGCCTGCGCGAGGACGCTCCAGGAGTAAGGGGACCCGTTCTCGGAGGAGATCACGCGGGCGATCTCCTCGTGCCGTACGGCGATCGCGTCCTTGATGCGGGTGACGACCTCGATCCGTTCGTCGAGGGTCATCCGCGGCCAGGGCCCCTCGTCGAAGGCACGGCGCGCGACGGCGACGGCCCGGTCGACGTCCTCCCGGGAGGCGTGCGGCACCCGCCCGATGACCTCCTCGGTGTGCGGCGAGATCACCTCGATGACGTCCTTGCCGAGGGGGTCGGTCAACTCCCCGCCGATGAACAGCTGTCCGTGTTCCACGAGCTCGGTCATGGCCGACTGCCTCCCCGGAGCGCCTGTCTCTGACGGTTCATCAGATACGGCACTGATACCAGTTCCCCTCGGAGGAGTCCACGGGCCGCACACGAGTTGACCGCGCAGACAGGTGACTTGGGCTCCCATCGAAACGCGTTCTAGTTATAGTGACCGGAGCGTGGCCGGTTCGCGGTGATTGGGGAGCCCATGACGCAGGTGTACGACCACGGCGGAGGCATCCGGTCGATCCAGGTCCCCATCCCGGACAATCCGCTCGGCCATACGCTGGTCTACGTCGTCGACACCGACCGCGGGCCGGTACTGGTCGACACGGGCTGGGACGACCCCGCCTCCTGGGACACGCTCGTCGAGGGGCTGACCGCCTGCGGTACGGCGGTGGGCGAGGTGCACGGCGTGGTCATCACCCACCACCACCCCGACCACCACGGCCTCTCCGGCAGGGTGCGTGAGGCGTCCGGCGCCTGGATCGCCATGCATGCCGCGGACACGGCGATCGTGCGGCGCACCCGCGACACCCGGCCGGGCCGCTGGTTCGCGTACATGACCGCCAAGCTGGTCGCCGCCGGCGCCCCCGAGGAGCACGTGGCGCCGTTGCGCGACGCAGCACCCCGCACCACCCTGCCGGGCTTCTCCCCCGCCCTGCCCGACCGGGAGATCGTCCCCGGCGAGCTGCTCGACCTCCCGGGCCGCCGGCTGCGCGCGATCTGGACGCCGGGGCACACCCCCGGCCACGTCTGCCTGCACCTGGAGGAGCAGCACCCGGACCGGCTCCCGGGCCACGGGCGGCTGTTCTCCGGCGATCACCTGCTCCCCGAGATCACCCCGCACATCGGTCTGTACGAGGACCCCGACGACACCACGGTCACCGACCCCCTCGGCGACTACCTCGACTCCCTCGAACGCGTCGGCCGTCTCGCCCCCGCCGAGGTGCTCCCCGCCCACCAGCACGTGTTCGCCGACGCGCCCGCCCGCGTACGGGAGTTGCTGGACCATCACGAGGAGCGGCTCACCGGCCTCCGGTCCCTCCTGGTGGAGCCGCTCACCCCGTGGCAGCTCGCCGAGCGGATGGAGTGGAACCGGCCCTGGGCCCAGATCCCGTACGGCTCGCGGAACATCGCGGTCTCGGAGGCCGAGGCGCATCTGCGGCGGCTGGTGAAGCTGGGGCGGGCGGAGGCGGTGGCGGGGAGCGATCCGATGACGTACGTGGCGGTGTAAAGCGGTCGCGTCCGGTGATCCGCCGCTGGTACGAACGGTCCCATGGACCCGTTGCAGCAACTCCTCGCCGAACGCGCCTGCGAGCGTCTGATCCTCGACTTCGTCCACCGCCTGGACCTCGGCGAACCGGCCTCCGTGGCCGAGCTGTTCACGGAGGACGGCTGGTGGGAGTGGCCGCCTCCGGGGGACGGCCGGCGGTCGGAGGGGCGGGAGGCGCTGCGGAAGTACTTCGGCGCACGGCCCGCCGACAAGCTCTCGCGGCGGGTCATGTCCAACATCCGCACCACGGTGACCTCGCCGGACACGGCCGAGGCCACCTCGTACTTCACGACGTACCGCATCGAGGGCTGGACGGGCGGCATGGTCCCGGCCGGACCGCCCGTCCAAGTGGGCAACTACGAGGACACCTTCCGCCGCGTCGACGGCCGCTGGCTGCTCGCCTCCCGCACCCTGCACCTCCCCTTCGGCGGCCCGACCCCGCACGTCGGACGAGAGCATCACCCCACCCCGCCTCCAGCACATACACGTCGTTGACCCGACCCGCGCCGAGCGGCCTCCCCGTCACCATGGGCCGGACCTGGCGCCGCGCGCCTCACAGGCGGCTCTCAGCGTGTTCCTACGGGCCGGTACAGTGGCCGGGTCGTCATCACGCCGTACGGGGGGAAGCCGGTGCAATTCCGGCGCTGACCCGCAACCGTGAACCGCCCGCACCGGGCGGCCAGCCGGACTGCCCCGCGCGGTTGTGACCGGCTCACGTGCGTCGGCACCCGTCGGCGCGCGGCACCGTCGAGGCATACGGAGCCGAGCCGCCGGGGTCGTCCCGTGCTGCCCGCTCCCGCAGGGAGAGGCACCCGCCGATCATGAACGTCGTCCGCCGCAGCGTCGCGGTACTGGCCGCCACCACCGTCGTACTGGGTGCAGCCGTCCCCGCCTTCGCCGCGTCCCCCTCCCCGTCCCTGCCCGACGGGCTGTACGGCACGTCCGACCCGAAGTACGACGGCGTCTGGCGCCAGTCGCTGGCGCTGCTCGCGCAGGACACCGTGGGGGTGAAGCCGGCGGCGAAGGCGGTGGACTGGCTGGTGCGGCAGCAGTGTGCGAACGGGGCGTTCGCGCCGTTCCGCGCGGACACGGCGAAGGCCTGTGACGCGAAGCTCATGGTCGACACGAACAGTACGGGCGCCGCCGTCCAGGCCCTCGCCGCACTCGGCGGACACGAGAGCGCCACCCGTAAGGCGGTCTCCTGGCTGAAGTCCGTGCAGAACAAGGACGGCGGCTGGGGCTACGCCCCGGGCGGAGCGAGTGACGCGAACTCGACGTCCGTCGTCATCGGCGCGCTGACCGCCGTGGGTGAGAAGCCGGACCAGGTCGTGAAGGACGGCAAGTCCCCTTACGACGCCCTGCTGGAGCTCGCCCTCCCCTGCGGCGGGGACGGCTCGGGCGCCTTCGCCTTCCAGCCGGACAAGGAGGGCAAGCTGTCCGCCAACGCGGACGCGAGCGCGGCCGCCGTCGTGGGCGCCCTCGGCAAGGGACTGACCGGGGACTCCCCCAAACCCACCGGCACCACTCCGACGTGCAAGAAGGCCACCGGCCGCGAGCAGGCCGCGCAGAACGGTGCCGCGTACCTCGTCGAGGCCCTGGCCAAGGACAAGCACCTGACGTCGACACTGCCCGGCGCCAAGCCCCAGCCCGACTACGGCAACACGGCCGACGCGGTCCTCGCCCTCGCCACCGCGGGCCACGGCGACAAGGCTGCCGACGCCATGCGCTGGCTGGAGACCAACTCCGCGGCGTGGGCCCGGCAGGCCGGACCGGCCGCGTACGCCGAGTTGATCCTGGCGGCGCACGCGGAGACCTTCGACGTCCACGACTTCGGCGGCCAGGACCTGGTCAAGCTCCTCAACGCGACGGGTCCGGCGCCCGCCCGCCGCTCGCACAAGGCAGCACACAGGGACGACTCCGGCGTCAGCGTCTGGTGGATGGTCGGCGTCGGCCTCGTCGGCGGCATCGGCGTCGGCTTCCTGATCAGCGGCCGCAAGAAGAAGGCGCAGCCGTGATACGCCGCCTCGTCCTGCTCCTCGCCGCCCTGTTGCTGACCCTGACCGGCAGCGGCCAGGCGCAGGCCGCCGGTTACCGCTACTGGTCCTTCTGGGACTACGACGCCGGTCACTGGACGTACGCCACCCAGGGCCCCGCCACCGCCCGCCCCTCCGACGGCGCCGTCCAGGGCTTCCGGTTCTCGGTGAGCGAGGACTCGGGCGATGCGGCGAAGCCGCGCGGGGCGGTGTCGTTCCCGGTGATCTGCGCGCGGACGCCCGCGCAGGACGGCAGGAAGCGTGTGGCGCTCGTCCTCGACTTCGGTACGGCGGCCGACGCACCGGCCGGCGAGACACCACCGGCCCGTCGCACGGTCTGCGCGCGGGTGTCCGCCGACGGCACGACGGCGGACGCGCTGGCGGCGGTGGCGAAGCCGCTGCGGTACGACACGAACGCGCTGTTGTGTGCGATCGACGGGTATCCGGAGAAGGGGTGCGGGGAGCAGGTCTCGGCGGGGAGGAAGCCGACGGCTGCGGCGAAGAAGGGGCAGGGGGACGGGGGACCGTCGGTCGGGTTGTTCGCGGGAGCGGGGGCGGTTGCACTGCTGGGCGCGGCAGCGGTGTGGCAGGCAAGGCGGAGAGGGAATGCGTCCTAGGCCCGGGCAACCGCGCCAAGAGAGCGGCACCCCGTCCCGCCGGGTCGCGCACCCCACCCTCACGCACCCCCACCGTCCCGCCCAACTCCACCCCGGAGCCTGGTGGCTCTGGTCGCTGGCCCTGGGCACCGCAGCCACCCGCACCACCAACCCCCTCCTCCTCGCCCTCCTCATCGCGGCGTCCGCCTACGTCGTAGCCACCTGCCGACCCCGAACCCCCTGGTCCCACTCCTACTCCGCCTTCCTCAAACTCGCCTTCGCCGTCCTCCTCATCCGTCTCGTCTTCGCGGTGGCGCTCGGCTCCCCCGTCCCCGGCACCCACGTGATCGCCACCCTCCCCGAACTCCCGCTCCCCCGATGGGCGCAGGGCATCCGCCTGGGCGGCAGGGTCACCGCCGAGTCACTGCTCTTCGCCTTCTACGACGGTCTGAAGCTGGCCACCCTCCTCATCTGCGTGGGCGCCGCGAACGCCCTCGCCAACCCGACCCGCCTCCTCAAGTCCCTGCCGGGCGCGTTGTACGAGACCGGCGTGGCGGTGGTGGTCGCCCTCACCTTCGCGCCGAACCTCATCGCCGACGTCCAGCGGCTGCGTGCCGCCCGCCGTCTGCGCGGCCGCCCGGACAGCGGCATCCGCGGTCTGCTGCAGGTCGGACTCCCGGTCCTGGAGGGTGCGTTGGAGCGTTCGGTCGCGCTCGCCGCCGCGATGGACGCCCGCGGCTACGGCCGCACCGCCGAGGTGCCGCCCGCAGTTCGCCGCACCACCGCCGCCCTCACCCTCGGCGGTCTGCTCGGCGTCTGCGCGGGAACGTACGGGCTGCTCACCGCCGAAGGCGGCACGTACGGCCTGCCCCTGCTGCTCGCCGGGGTCGCCGCGGCACTGGCCGGTCTACGGCTGGGCGGCCGGCGCAGCCTGCGGACCCGGTACCGGCCCGACCGGTGGGACCTCCGCGCCTGGCTGGTCACGGCCTCCGGCGCCGCGGTCGCCGCGCTGCTCACCCTCGCCGCGGACGCCGACCCGGCGGCCCTGCACCCAGGTGTCGTCCCGCTCGTCGCCCCCACCCTGCCCCTGTGGCCCGCAGCGGCCGTACTCCTGGCTCTCCTGCCCGCCTTCATCGCCCCGAAGGAGCCGTCGTGATCCGCTTCGAGGATGTCTCCGTGACGTACGAGGGGGCGGCCGAACCCACCGTCCGCGGCGTGGACTTCGAGGTCCCGGAAGGCGAACTGGTACTCCTGGTCGGCCCGTCAGGAGTGGGGAAGTCGACCATCCTCGGCGCGGTCAGCGGTCTCGTCCCGCACTTCACGGGCGGCACCCTGCGGGGACGCGTCACGGTGGCGGGCCGCGACACCCGTACGCACAAGCCACGCGAACTCGCGGACGTGGTGGGCACGGTGGGTCAGGACCCGCTCTCCCACTTCGTGACGGACACCGTCGAGGACGAACTCGCCTACGGAATGGAGTCGTTGGGCCTCGCACCCGACGTGATGCGCCGCCGTGTCGAGGAGACCCTCGACCTCCTCGGCCTGGCCGACCTCCGCAACCGCCCCATCGCCACCCTCTCCGGCGGTCAACAGCAACGCGTCGCCATCGGCTCGGTCCTCACCCCGCACCCCCGGGTCCTGGTCCTGGACGAACCGACGTCGGCCCTCGACCCGGCGGCGGCGGAAGAGGTCCTGGCGGTCCTCCAACGCCTGGTCCACGACCTGGGCACCACGGTCCTCATGGCAGAACACCGCCTGGAACGGGTCATCCAGTACGCGGACCAGGTCGCCGTGCTGCCGGCCCCGGGAGCCCGCCTGCAACTCGGCTCCCCGGCCGACATGATGGCCGTATCGCCGGTATACCCACCAGTCGTGGCCCTGGGCCGCCTGGCGGGTTGGTCCCCACTCCCCCTGACGGTACGGGACGCCCGCCGTCGGGCGGGGTCGCTCCGCGAGCAGCTGTCACAGCCGCAGCCTGCGGGCAGTCGTGCCGCTAGGGCGGCTCCCGACCCAAAGAGAGGCGGCACCCCGCAAGCGCGGGCAAGCGCACCCGCCCCTACCTCAGCCCCCACCCACCGCTGGCTGCCCACCTTCCGCAACCACAAGCCCACACCCCCGGCCACAGTCCAACCCACCGCGGAAATCCACGCCCTCTCCGTCCGCCGCGCAAACATCCAAGCCCTCCGCCACATAGACCTCACCCTCACCCCCGGCGAAACCCTCGCCCTGATGGGCCGCAACGGCGCCGGCAAATCCACGCTCCTCAACACCCTCGTAGGCCTGACACACCCCACCACCGGCTCAGTGAACGTCAGCGGCCTCACTCCCCACCGCACACCACCCCCCACCCTCATCCGCCACGTGGGCCTGGTCCCCCAGGAACCCCGAGACCTCCTCTACGCCGACACGGTCGCAGCCGAGTGCACCGCAGCCGACCGCGACGCCGACGCCACCCCCGGCACCTGCCGCACCCTCCTCTCGACCCTCCTCCCCGAGATCACCGACGTCACCGACGTCACCCACCCCCGCGACCTCTCCGAGGGCCAACGCCTCACCCTCGCCCTGGCGGTCGTGCTCACCGCCCGCCCACCCCTGCTCCTCCTGGACGAACCCACCCGTGGCCTGGACTACGCGGCGAAGGCCCGCCTCGCCACCCTGCTCCGAAACCTCGCAGCCGAAGGACACGCGATCGTCCTGGCCACGCACGACGTCGAACTGGCCGCCGAACTCGCCGACCGAGTGGTCCTGCTCGCCGACGGCGAGGTGATCGCCGACGGTCCGACGGCCGAGATCGTCGTCTCGTCCCCGTCCTTCGCCCCGCAGGTCACCAAGATCCTCGCCCCGCAGCAGTGGCTCACGGTCGCGCAGGTACGGGAGGCCCTGGGATGACACCGCAGGCCCGCCCCATCCGCCTGGGCCCCGGCTCCCTCACGGCCCTCGCCCTGGTCAGCGCCGTGGGTGTGGCGGCCTTCGGCTGGCCCTTCCTCGCCCCGCCCGGCTCACAGCTGAGCGCCCACGCCCAGGATGCCCCCTGGCTCTTCGCGGGTCTGCTGGTGCTGCTGGTCGCCGTAGTGGCCGCGACCATCGCGGAGTCCGGGCTCGGCCCGAAGGCGGTCGCCATGCTCGGGGTGCTCGCGGCGACCGGCGCGGCCCTGCGCCCGCTGGGCGCCGGGACCGCGGGCATCGAGCCGATGTTCTTCCTGATGGTGCTGAGCGGACGCGTGCTCGGACCGGGCTTCGGCTTCACCCTCGGCTCGCTCACCATGTTCGCGTCCGCGCTGCTCACGGGCGGTGTGGGTCCGTGGATGCCGTTCCAGATGCTGGCGATGGGCTGGTTCACGATGGGGGCCGGGCTGCTCCCGGGGCCCGACCGTCTGCGCGGCCGCGGCGAGCTCGCCCTCCTGGGCGGCTACGGCTTCCTCGCCGCCTTCGCCTACGGCACGGTCATGAACCTGGCCGGCTGGCCCTTCATGGGCGCGCTCGCCTCGGGCATCGCCTTCGACCCGCAGGCCGCCGTCCCCGCCAACCTGGCCCGTTTCCTCGCGTACTGCGCGGCCACCTCGCTGGGCTGGGACCTCGGCCGGGCGGTCGTCACCGTCGTACTGACGCTCACGCTCGGCCCGGCCGTGCTCAGGGCGCTACGCAGAGCCACCCGCAGGGCGGCGTTCGAGACCGCGGTCACTTTCGACCCCCGTTGACCGGTGAACAACCCCACATGACCCACATCACCCACTACCTGCCCTAGTAGTGCAAAGCGGACGCCATGTCCACGCCATAACCGCCCCTGACCTGCACTTTGAGAGCCAGGTCACACGAAGCCCGCCCCACCCATATACGACCACAACTAGCAAATACGGTCATTGCGGACCCCTTCCGGGCCTGCTTCTCTGGATGACGTCGCACGGCGCCGATGTGCCCCCAGGGCCACGGCGCCGACGTATGCCCCCCGGGTTCTCTCACGACTCCCGCGGACTGCGTGCGACCCCCTGTCCCCGAAGAAAAAGGTTCCCCGTGTTCGTCTCCCGCATCGCCCGCCGCATCGCGTCCCCGAAGAAGGCCCTCGCCTCCGCCGCCGTGGCCGCCGCCACCGCCGGCATGGTGCTGACCGCGGCTCCCGCCCACGCCGCGACCGCCTCCTCGGCCGCCAGTGCTCAGGCGATCGCGCACAAGATGATCCCGAACGCGGCGCAGTACAACGCCTTCAGCAAGATCGTCGAGCGTGAGAGCGGCTGGAACGTCACCGCCACCAACTCCTCCTCCGGCGCCTACGGCCTGGTCCAGGCCCTCCCGGGCTCGAAGATGGCCAGCGCCGGCTCGGACTGGAAGACCAACCCCAGGACCCAGATCAAGTGGGGCCTGGACTACATGAACTCCCGCTACGGCAGCCCGACCGCCGCCTGGGCGTTCTGGCAGGCCAACGGCTGGTACTGAGCCGCCGCACCGGGCTCATCCCCGAGCCCGTACGCCGTCGAAGAACCGCACCACCTGCGGGGCCGACACGGCGAAGGAGCCGAAGTGGTCCACGGCTCCCTGATCGACCACCCGCACCCTCGTTCCCTGACCGGCGAGGGTGCGGGCGCATGTGCGGGCGTTGCCGATGGGCACGTCGGTGTCGTTGGCACCGGCGTACAGCCGCACCGGCACGTCCGGCTTCCAGTCGCAGGTGTGGTCGGCGGCGCGCGTCGCGTCCAGCAGCCCGCCCGACAGGTGTCGCAGCCGCTCCTGGAAGGCGGGCGTGAGCAGGTCCTTCACCGTGGGGGCAAGGCCCTTGACGACATCGTCCTCCTCGTGGTTTCCGTCGTAGAGGCCCTCGACCCGGCTCGCGTACGGGGCACGGAAGACCTCCGCCGGGTCCTTGTAGATCGGGTGGAGACGGTTCTGCGCGACCAGCCAGTACGAGATGTAGAGCACCCCGCTGGTGTCGTTGACCCGGCCGTCGAACAGCGCGGGGAGTTCCTGGCCCTCCAGGTCGTACGGGCCGCTGATCGGCGCGAGGGCCTTCAGCCGGAAGTGGCCGTCGACGCCGTGTTCCAGCGCCTTGCCCAGTGCCATCGCGACCTGGCCGCCCTGTGAGAAGCCGGTCGCGTAGACGTCGCCGGTGAGCGGGCGGCCCAGCCGCTGCGCCGCCGTGCGGGCGGCGCGCAGCATGTCGACGGAAGCCGTGACGGAGGAGCGGGTGTCCATGTAGGGGTGCAGGCCAGGGCCCTCCCCCAGGCCCAGGTAGTCGGGGGCGGCCACCGCACGCCCGGCGCCCGCGTTCAGATACGAGGGGATACGGCCGTAGTCCTCGCTCGCGGAGGGCGCGTAGCTGCGCTTGACCATCGTGCCGTGGGTGTCGGACACCAGGTCGAGCCGGTGGGCACCGCCCTTGGGGAGGGTCAGCAGGCCGGTCGCGGTCGTGGGCCTGCCGTACGGGTCCACGGTCCGGTAGGTCAGCCGGTACGCCCGTACGCCGTACCGCACGGGGTCGGCGGCGACGCCCCTGCCGGTCACGAACTTCCTGACCTGCCCGGCGTCTCGGTCGGCGACCGGGGTGACGGAGACCAGGTCTCCGCGGCGAGTCTCGCGGTGCGTCTGCTCGGCGGCGGTGGCCACGGGCGCCGCGGCGAGGCCCGCGAGCAACAGGGCCGCCGCTGCGGCAAGAGCCCTCCGGGCCCGCCAACTGGCCGGTTTTTCATAGGATTTGCACGTCTGATCGGTCATGGCGTCGACGCTACGGACGTGCATCGGATGTCGGCATCCGAGAGTCCCCCGCGTCCGTGGTGGACTTGGGTGCACCCTGCCCGTCCGGCCACCCGGAGAGTCGATGAGCGTGAGTGAGAGCGAGCGAGAGGCGCGCGGACTGCGCCTGGTGTTCGTGCTGTTGGGGATGACCGTGGTCAGCGGGCTGATCGACGCCGTCAGTTATCTGGGGCTTGGGCACGTCTTCACCGCGAACATGACCGGCAACGTGGTGGTGCTTGGCTTCGCCGCCGCCGGAGCGCCCGGGTTCTCCGTACCGCACACCGCGACCTCACTGGTCTGCTTCCTGCTCGGCGCGGTGGCCGGAGGGCGGGGCGCGCGGTGGCTCGGCGACGGCTCGCGGCGCACCTGGGCGCGGCTCACGCTCGCCGCCGAGGCGGTGCTGGTGGGCGGGTCCGCCGCGGCCGCCTTCGCCGCCCCGCACGCCGCCGCCACCGTGTACGCCCTCATCGCCCTCACGGCCTTCGCCATGGGCCTGCGCAACGCCACGGTCCGCAAGCTCGGCATCGCCGACCTGACCACGACGGTCCTGACGATGACCCTCACCGGCCTGGCCTCCGACTCCCGGGCCGGCGGCGGCTCGGGCCGCCGCTCCCCACGGCGCTCGGCCTCGGTCGTCGCGATGGCGGCCGGTGCCTGCCTCGGCGGCTGGCTGGTGCTCCACCACGGCTTGGGCATTCCGCTGCTGGTCGCGGCGGTGACGGCGGGCGTGCTCGCGGTGGTGGCGTCGGGGCGGGAGTGACCCCCCGCCCCGGTACCGACTACTTGCTGAGGAAGCTCAGCAGTGCCGTGTTGACCTCCTCCGCGTGCGTCCACAGCAGCCCGTGCGGGGCGCCCTCGATCTCCACGTACTCGGCGGAGGGCAGCAGGGCGCGGAAGGGCCGTCCGGTCGAGTCGATCGGCAGGATGCGGTCGCCGGTGCCGTGCAGGATCAGCGTCGGCACGTCGACCTTCGCCACGTCCGCGCGGAAGTCGGTGATCCAGGTCGGCACACAGGCCACCGAGGCGTGCGCGGAGGAACCGGCCGCCACGTTCCAACTGTTGCGCACGGCCTCCTCGCTGATACGGCTGCCGAGCGTCTCGTCCAGGTTGTAGAAGTCCTGGTAGAACGCGGTGAAGTAGGCGTACCGGTCCTTGCTGACGGCCTCCAGGATGCCGTCGAAGACCTGCTGGTCGACGCCGGTGGGGTTGTCGTCGGTCTTGAGCAGGAAGGGCTCGAGCGAGGCCAGGAAGGCGGCCTTCGCCACCCGGCCCGAACCGTAAGTGCCCAGGTAGCGGCCCACCTCGCCGGTGCCCATCGAGAAGCCGACCAGGACGGCATCGGTCAGGTCCAGCGTGGTGAGCACCTTGTTCAGGTCGGCGGCGAAGGTGTCGTAGTCGTAGCCCTTGGTCGGCTGCGAGGAGCGGCCGAAGCCGCGGCGGTCGTAGGTGATGACCCGGTGGCCGGCCTCCAGCAGGGCGGGCACCTGCCGCTCCCAGGAGTGGCCGTCGAGCGGGTAGCCGTGGATGAGCACGACCGGCTGGCCGGTGCCGTGGTCCTCGTAGTAGAGCTCGACGGGCGCGCTGTTCTCCTCGCCGACGGTGATGTACGGCATGTCGGTTCCCCTTCCATGGGCGGGACGTTGCCAACGGCCACCAGCACACCACCGGTGATTCGGGGGCACCAGGCAGAAGCACAGGCGGAAGTACGGTCGATCGGCCAAACGGCGTCCGACATTCCGGCTCCACGACGGCTGGATGCTTGTTCTAATTGCCGTGATGACCAGAAATGATCCGGATGTTTCCCAGAGCGGTACGGCTTTCGGTGTCACGCTGCGCTCCCTGCGGCGGACCGCCCGGCTGACCCTGGAAGGGCTGTCCGAGGTGTCAGGGGTGAGCGTCCGCGCGCTCGGCGACCTGGAGCGCGGCCGCAGCCGCGGACCGCAGCGCCGTACCGTCGACGCGCTCGCCGACGCCCTCGAACTGGACGGCGGACAGCGCGAGCGCCTGCAGCGGCTGGCCGACGCCGGCCGCGGACGCGGCGGCCCGACCACACCGCCCTATCTCCTGCGCACGGTCGCCGACTTCACCGGCCGCGAGCGGGAACTGGCCGATCTGGAGGCACTCGCCACCACCGCCGGCTCCCGGGCCGCGGTGCTCTTCGGGCCGGGCGGGCAGGGCAAGACGACGCTCGCCGCGGAGGCCGCGCGGCGGCTGGCCGGGCACTTCCCGGACGGCTGCGTCTGTGTGCGGCTGCACGGCATGAGCGAGGCACCGCTGCCCGCCACCGAGGCACTGGTGCTGGTGCTGACGGCGCTCGGTCATCCGCCCGACCGGATCCCGGTGGACCCGGCCGCCCGGGAGGCCGTCTACCGCGCCACCCTGGCCTCCCGCCGAGCGCTGATCGTCCTCGACGACGCGGCCGACGAGGAACGGACCAGACCGCTGCTGCCGGACGCCGAGGGCAGCTTCGTGCTGGTCACCAGCAGGCGGCCGCTGGCCGGGCTGGAAGGCGTACGGCGCATCAGGCTCGGCGGACTCAGCGGCCGGGAGTCGGCGACGCTGCTGGAACGCATCCTCGGCGCCCCGCGCACCGGCGGCCAGTCCGAGGCGATCGCCCGGCTGACCGAACTGTGCGGGCACCTGCCGCTGGCTCTGCGGATCGTCGGCAACCGCCTCTCCAGCCGCCCGGGCTGGACCCCGTCCCATCTGGCAGACCAACTCGGCGACGAGGAGCGGCGTTTGAGCGGCCTGGTCGCAGGTGACCTCGCCGTGCGCAGCGCCCTCGCCCTCTCCTACGGCCAGCTCACCGCCCCGCACCGGCTGCTGCTGCGCAGGCTCGCGCTGCTGCCCGGGCCCGACACCGGCCCCGGCCTCGCGGCCGTCCTGACCGGCGAGGACGCGCGGACGACCGAGGACTCCCTCGACGTCCTGGTCGACCGCGGCCTGCTGGAGGAGCCGGCGCCGGGCCGGTACGGACTGCACGACCTGGTGCGCCTCTTCGCCCGGGAGCAACTCGACGAGGCGGAGACCCAGTCGGTGGGCCTCCGCATGGCGGACTGGCTGCTGCGCTCGGCATCCGCGGCGGGCCGCTGGTTCGAGGCGCCGGGTGCGCCTCAGCCGTGGCCCGGTGAGGTCCCGGCCTTCGCGCCCGCCTCGGCCGACGAGGCGGAGGCGTGGCTGACGGCCGAACGGCCCCACTGGGTCGGCGCGTTGCCCCTCATGTTCGAGGCGGGCCGGCACCGGGAGATCCTCCACACCTCACGCACCCTGTACTGGTTCTCCGACCGCTGGGACAAGTGGCCCGAGTGGCGGAGCCTGTTCTCGTACGGCGCCCGGAGCGCGGCGGCGCTCGGGGACCGGGCGGCCGAGGCCCACCAGTTCAACTGTCTCGCCTGGGCCCACTCGTACAGCTTCCGGCACGAGCAGGCCGAGCAACTCGCCGAACGCGCCCTGGCGTTGGCGACCGAGGCCGGCGACGTCGGGCAGCAGGCCTGGGCGTGGGCCTACCTCACCGGGGCCCGCATGAGCCTGAAACGCCCCGCGGAGGCGGAGCAGGCGGCCGAGAACGCCATACGGCTCTTCGAGGCCACCGGCGACACCACCGGAAAGGCGGTCGCCCAGCGCACCCGCGGCAGCGCCCTGCGCGAGGCCGGCCGCCCGGAGGAGGCCCTGGCCATCCACCGCGCCCTGCTCGGCGCCCGGACCGGTGACGTGCCCGGCCTCGACAACTACATGCGGGCCATCCTCCAGCACGAGACGGCCCTGGACCTGCTCGCCCTGCGCCGCTGGCCCGAAGCCGCCGAGGCCTACCGGGCCGTCACCGTCCCCGCCACCCACAAGGGCATCGACCACCTCCAGGCCCGCGCCCTCTCCGGTCTGGCCACCGCCCTGGAACACTGCGGCGACCTGGCAGAGGCCCACACCCACTACACCCGGGCCCACGCCCTGTACACCGCGCTCGGCAACACGGCCTCCGCCGCGGAGACGGCGGCCGCGGTCGAGCGGACCCGCCCTGCCGACGCCGCCCGTCACCCCGGGTCGACCGCCACCCGATGATCCGGCTGCCCGTCCTTGGCCAGGATCGAGTGGTCGACGGCGAGGGCACGGTACAGCCGTATGCCGGACTCGCCCCGGACGTCCTCGGCGGTCCAGACCCGCCCGCCGTGCCGTACGGACCGCCGGGAGAAGACATCCAGCCCGTGCGCGAGGCCCTCCCCCGCCACGCGCGCGGCGACGGCGGACATGTACACCCCCTGACCGGTGCCGATGGCCGCCGACGAGTCGAAGACCGAGATCCCCACCTCGGGCCGCACGGCGATGTTGCGGGAGTGCCGCACGTTCGGCGAGGAGACCCAGAAGAACGCGCGGTAGCCCTCATGGGCGAAGTAGACCGGGGAGCTCCAGGGCCGTCCGTCGCCGTCGGCGGTCGCGAGCACCATGTACAGGCCGGCATCGACGACCGCGCGGGCGATCTCACCGCGGTTCATCGACGGCTCCCGCGCTGCTCCTGCGGTATGTGAGCGGGAAGTCCAGCTCCCAGTCGGCCGATGCGTCCGTCCGCTTCTCCCAGGCGCCACGGATGGTGTCGCCGTCGTCACCGATCCGCCCGACGAACCGCTGCCGGAAGCTCAGCGGCGAGAAGTCGGGCGACTCGCGCAGCAGCTGCCAGACCTCGCCGTCGAAGGTCATGGCATACGTCCGTACGACTCCCCGCGAGTCGAAGTAGTGCTGCGTGTACCCGCCCGTCTCCGGGTCGACGGCGATGATCGACATGCTGTGCGGAACGGGATGGGGGGCCTCGGAGCGCTGGACCAGGAACTGCCCGTCCAGACTCCACTCGAACACACTGCGCCCGGGCGGCACCGCCGGCCCCGGGAACTCGGCCTCCACCACCCACTCCCCGACCAGCACCTCCAGCCGCTTCAGAGCTTCCTGCCGTGCCGTCGCGTCCATCGCGAACACCTCCTTCTCACAGAGGCAGACGGCGGCCGCGAGGAAAACTCATCGGTCCGCGAGACTCAGCGTCGCCGCGCACAGGCCCGTCTCCCCACGACCGCGCGTCCGGTTGCCCACCGTCGCGCCCGCCCCGTCCTGCGCCACCCCGACCTCGAAGCCCAGGCTCCGCAGGAAGCCCAGCCCCGCCTCCCACCCCGCCGGACACGTGGCGGTCACTCTCCGCATCCCCCGCCCGGCGACCTCCTCCAGCAAGCGACGGGCGACCCCCGTACCGACTCCCTCGCGCCGCGCCCCGGGAGCGACGAGGAACACCCCCACCGCGCAGCTCTCCGCATCGGGATGCCGGTCGACGACATCGACCAGCCCGACGACATCCGCGCCCCGGCACATCAACAGCAGCCGCTTCTGGTCGAAGTCGGCGCCCTCGGGAAGCGCGTAGTACAGGCTCTGTACGTCCGCCGGGAGGGCCGGATTTCCGGTCGCGGCGACGAAGTAGTCCTCGCAGGCCGCGAAGAGGGCGGCCACGGCGGGCTCGTCCTCCGGCCGCAGCTCACGCACCGTCACATCGTCCACGGTCCCACCACCTCATCTCACGCACTCGAACCACACCGTCTTACCACCGCCGACCGCCGGACCCACGCCCCATTTGTCGACCACGGCGTCGAGCAGCACGAGCCCTCGCCCGCCCTCCGCCTCCGGCGACGCCTGGGCCGGAATGCATGGCAGTTGAGGACACCCGTCCGCCACCTCCACCCGGACCCCGGCCGCCGACCGCAACATCAGCAGCACACAGCGCCTGCCCGGAACATGCCGTACGACATTGGCGACCAGCTCGGTCACGCCGAGCTCCACGGCGTCGGACAGCTCCGCCAGCTCCCACTCGTCGAGCAGCGAGCGGACGATCCGGCGGATGTGGCGGGCCGAGTGGGCGCCGACGGTGAGGCTCATGCGGTAGGTGGGGGGAATGAATTGATTCACAGGACGAGTTTGACCTTGCGCAACTACTCTGGGCTACGGGACGAGCACAACAAGTCCCGCAGTGGGCGGAGCGGTTGCACAAGTAGGGGGCCGAACACGTGACCCAGATCAACACCCTCGACCCGGGCGCCTCGCCGCTCGATTACTACGGCTACGAGTTGCGTCGCTATCGCGATGCCGCGGGACTGACACAGCGGCAGCTCGGGGACATCGTCAACTACACGGGTTCGATGATCGGCCAGATCGAGACGGCCAGGAAACTGCCGACACAGGACTTCAGCGAGCGTGCGGACGCGGCGCTGGGGACGGGCGGGGCGTTGTCGCGGCTTGTCGAGCTGGTGATGCGGAGTCAACTGCCAGCTTGGTTCAGGCAAGTGGGCGAGCTGGAGACCAAGGCCGTCGAGATCTGCTCCTTCCAGTCGCACATGATCCTCGGTCTGCTGCAGACCCCCGCGTACGCGCGTGCCGTTCTCGGTGCATTGGATCAGAATGACCTCGACGGCCGAACCGCCGTACGGCTCGCACGTCAACGCGTCTTCGAGAATGCGGAACCTCCGGTCTTCTGGGCGGTTCTCAGTGAGGCTGCGCTTTACCAAGAGATCGGCGGCCGGGAAACAATGCGCGCCCAACTGGCGCACCTGTTGTCCTTCGAGGGCAACCCCCGCATCAACGTTCAGATCCTGCCCTTCTCTGCTGGAGTGCACGCGGGACTTCAAGGCTCGTTCGACATCTACCGCTTTGCGAGCGACCCCACGATTCTCTACACCGAGGGGTACGGCAGCGGACATCCGACCGCCAGCCCGGACACCGTCAAGGACTGTTCACTCCGTTACGATCATCTCCGGGCCGCCGCACTGTCCCTCAGGGATTCGGCGGAGCTGATCCGGCGAGTGATGGAGGAACGCTATGGAGAACCAGGCGACTCAGTGGCGTAAGTCCAGCTACAGCGGCGACCAAGGCGGCCAGTGCCTCGAAGTAGCCGAATCCCCCTCCGCCACCATCGCCATCCGCGACTCCAAGAACCCCGCCGGGCCGGTCCTGACCCTCCGGCCCGACGCGTTCCGCCGTTTCGTCTCCTGGACCGGCACTACGCCTGAGGTCTGACCGCACCCCCTGCCTTCGCCGCCCGGTGGGCTCTCCACTCCTTGCGGAAGAAGTAGGCGCGCAGCACCGCGATCGCCAGGAACAGCAGCCCGAAGCCGCCCCGCCCCCAGCCCCCTACCTGCACGAAGTAGTAGAGGGCCAGTCCGGCGAAGGACAGACAGACGGCGATGATGATGGGTTCGCGGAGGTAGAAGGGCAGGACGCGGAGGATTACGTTGATCAGCATTGGGTAAGTTGACCAGTCCGCGTCAATCTGCGCCACTCACTTACGCCTACAGGCGCTGAATGATCGTGCCCGTGGCCAGCCCACCCCCCGCACACATGGTGATGAGCGCGAACTCCTTGTCCGTCCGCTCCAGTTCATGAAGAGCCGTGGTGATGAGCCGCGCCCCCGTCGCCCCCACCGGATGCCCCAGCGCGATCGCACCGCCGTTGACGTTGACCTTCTCCAGGTCCTGCTCGAAAGCCTGCGCCCAGCTCAACACCACCGACGCGAACGCCTCGTTGATCTCGACGACGTCGATGTCCCTGAGGGACATGCCCGCCTTGCCCAGCACGGCCCGTGTCGCGTCGATCGGTCCGTCGAGGTGGAAGTGCGGGTCGGCGCCGACCAGCGCCTGGGCCACGATCCGCGCCCGCGGCTTCAGCTTCAGCGCGCGGGCCATCCGCTTGGACGCCCACATGATCGCCGCCGCGCCGTCGCTGATCTGCGAGGAGTTGCCCGCCGTGTGGATGGCCGTCGGCATGACCGGCTTCAGGCCCGCGAGCGCCTCCATGGTCGTGTCGCGCAGCCCCTCGTCCCGGTCGACGAGCCGCCACATGCCCTGTCCGGCCCGCTGCTCCTGCTCGGTGGTGGGGACCTGGACCGCGAACGTCTCCCGCTTGAAGCGCTCCTCGGCCCAGGCCGCGGCGGCCCGCTCCTGCGAGATCAGGCCCAGCGAGTCGACGTTCTCGCGCGTCAGGCCGCGATGGCGGGCGATCCGCTCCGCCGCCTCGAACTGGTTCGGCAGGTCGACGTTCCACTCGTCGGGGAACGGCTTTCCGGGGCCGTGCTTCGAACCCGAGCCCAGCGGCACCCGCGACATCGCCTCGACACCGCACGAGATGCCGACGTCGATCACGCCCGCGGCGACCATGTTGGCCACCATGTGCGAGGCCTGCTGCGAGGAGCCGCACTGGCAGTCGACCGTCGTCGCCGCCGTCTCGTAGGGCAGCCCCATGGTCAGCCAGGCCGTGCGCGCGGGGTTCATGGACTGCTCGCCGGCGTGCGTCACCGTACCGCCGACGATCTGTTCGACCGCGTCGGCCGGCATACCGGTGCGGCCGAGGAGTTCGCGGTAGGTCTCGCCCAGGAGGTAGGCGGGGTGGAGGTTGGCGAGCGCGCCGCCGCGCTTGCCGATGGGCGTGCGTACGGCTTCTACGATCACGGGTTCCGCGGCCATGGTGGGGGATCCTCTCCTCCGGTACCCGCGCGGCGCGGGGGCGTCCCGACCGGCCCCGCCACGCTGAACTAGTACGTGTTCTAGTTCTGGCAGCAGTCTGCTGACAGCCCGTCCACAACCGCAAGAGTCGTGCATGCAATACGGCTCCAATTCGGATTGCCGCACCCCTTGCCTCTTGTAGAACCCGTTACTACCTTCACGGCAAACCAGAACCTGATGGTCCGTCAGAATTCGAGCCGGAGTCGCCCATGTCCTGTCCAGCTCTCCCCGACGGGTTCGACTTCACCGACCCCGACCTGCTGCACCACCGTGTGCCCCTGCCGGAGTTCGCCGAGCTGCGGCGGGCCGAACCGGTCCGCTGGATCCCGCAGTCGGGCAACATCGCCGGCTTCCAGGACGAGGGGTACTGGGCCGTCACCCGGCACGCGGACGTCAAGTACGTCTCCACCCACCCGGAGCTGTTCTCCTCGTACCTCAACACGGCGATCATCCGCTTCAACGAGCACATCCAGCGCGACGCCATCGACGCCCAGCGGCTGATCCTGCTCAACATGGATCCGCCGGAGCACACCCGGGTCCGCCAGATCGTGCAGCGCGTCTTCACCCCGCGTGCCATACGGGCGCTGGAGGACCGCCTGCGCGAGCGCGCCCACATCATCGCGCAGAGCGCCTGTGCGCAGACGGGCCCCTTCGACTTCGTCACCGAGGTCGCCTGCGAACTGCCCCTGCAGGCGATCGCCGAGCTCATCGGCATCCCGCAGGACGACCGGGCCAAGATCTTCGACTGGTCCAACAAGATGATCTCGTACGACGACCCGGAGTACGCGATCACCGAGGAGGTCGGCGCCGAGTCGGCCACCGAGCTGATCGCCTACGCCATGAACATGGCCGCCGACCGCAAGCAGTGCCCGGCGAAGGACATCGTGACCACGCTGGTCGCGGCCGAGGACGAGGGCAACCTCAACTCCGACGAGTTCGGGTTCTTCGTGCTGATGCTGGCCGTCGCGGGCAACGAGACGACCCGTAACGCCATCACCCACGGGATGCACGCGTTCCTGACCCATCCCGAGCAGTGGGAGCTGTACAAGCGGGAGCGCCCCGAGACCGCCGCCGAGGAGATCGTGCGCTGGGCGACCCCGGTCAACTCCTTCCAGCGGACTGCCACCCAGGACACCGAACTGGGCGGGAAGCTGATCAGGAAGGGGGACCGGGTCGGGATCTTCTACGCCTCCGCCAACCACGACCCGGAGGTCTTCACCGACCCCGACGCCTTCGACATCCTGCGCGACCCCAACCCCCATCTCGGGTTCGGCGGCGGAGGCCCGCACTACTGCCTGGGCAAGTCCCTGGCCGTCCTGGAGATCGACCTGATCTTCAACGCGATCGCCGACGCCCTGCCGGGCCTCACCCTGGCCGGGGACCCGTCCCGGCTGCGCTCGGCGTGGATCAACGGCGTGAAGCACCTTCAGGTGGAGGTCCGTTGACCGTGCTCGGCTGACGATGGTCTCGGGCCGGCGGCCTCCCGGCGCCGCCGGCCCGTCCGTGCCCCGGTGGCGGCCCGAGGACCCGACAGCAGGTACTGCAGCCCGAAACCCGCCCCGACCACGGTGGCACCGCCGACCGCGTCCAGGAACCAGTGGTTGCCGGTCGCGATGATCGAGGACAGCGTGAACAGCGGATGCAGCAGCCCCACGGGCTTCATCCACCACGGCGCGAGGACCGCGATCACGACGCCGCACCACAGCGCCCACCCGAAGTGCAGGGACGGCATGGCCGCGTACTCGTTGGTGAACTCCGTCAGCGTGCCGTAGTTCGGCTTGGAGAAGTCCTGGACGCCGTGCACCGTGTCGATGAAGCCGAGCCCCGGCATCAGGCGCGGCGGTGCCAGCGGGTACAGCCAGAAGCCCATCAGCCCGAACCCGGTGGCCAGGCCGAGTGCCGAGCGCGCCCAGCGGTAGTCCACGGGGCGCCGCACATAGAGCACGGCGAGGATGGTCAGCGGGACCCCGAAGTGGAACGACAGGTAGTAGTAGTCGAGGAAACCGCGCAGCCAGCCGACCTCGGCCACGGTGTGGTTGACCCAGTGCTCGAAGTCGACGGACAGCCACTGCTCGATCCGGTGGATCTGGTGTCCGTGGTGTTCCGCGGTGGCCCGGTCGGCGGTCACCCCGAGCCGGATCTGCTGGTAGGCGGCGTAGGTGACGCGCATCAGGAGCAGTTCGAGGAGCAGGTTCGGGCGGGTAAGGACCCGGCGCAGGAACGGGACGACGGGCACGTGCCGGAAGCGGGCCGGGACCGGGGCGGCGTACTCGGGCGGGACCGGTGAGCGGTAGTACGGGGACGTGCGGGACAGGAACGGCACGAAGACGGCCGCGGCGAGGGCGGCGATCAGCACCGTGTTGTCCCGCAGCGAGTTCAGCCGATCCATGTGCGGCAGCAGCATCTTCGCCGGCAGTGTCATCACCAGGACCACCACGACCGGCCACACATACCGGTCGGAGGCCCGCCTGCCGACCCGTCCGACCACCGCGAGCAGCACCCACAGCAGCTGGTGCTGCCAGGCCGTCGGCGACACGGCGATCGCCGCGCAGCCGGTGACGGCGACCGCGAGGAGCAGCTGTCCGTCGCGCGCGTAGCGCACGGCGCGGCGCACCCCGAACACGGCGACCGCCGTGCCCAGGGCGAGGAACAGGACGATCTCCACGGGGCCGGAGAACCCGAGCCGGAGCAGCGCGCCGTGCAGGGACTGGTTGGCGAGGTCGTCGGCCCTGCCTCCGAGACCGGCGCCCGCGATGTGGTGCACCCAGTAGGCGGACGAGTCGTGCGGCATCGCGGCCCACGCGAGCACCGTGCAGGCGGCGAACGTGGTCCCGGTGGCGGCCGCGGCACGGCGGCGCCCGGTGCACCACAGCAGCGGGGCGAAGAGCAGCACGATCGGCTGGAGGGCGGCCGCGAGCCCGATCAGCAGACCGCTGCTGCGTTCGCCGCGGACGACGAAGCAGCCGACCAGGACCAGCAGGACCGGGATGATGCTGGTCTGTCCGAGCCACAGCGTGTTGCGGACCGGCAGCGACAGCATCAGCAGGCTGATCGCGAGCGGCGCTGCGAACAGGGAGGTCCGCCGGCTCACCGGCTGCGGCAGCGCCCGGGCCGCGATCAGGCCGAGCGCGACCACCAGCAGCAGGGTGCCGAAGGTCCAGCCCCAGCCGAGGGCCTGTTCGGCCGCCCGGGTGAGGGGCTTGAGGACCAGTCCGCCGAACGGTGTGCCGGTGAACCGCGTCGAGTCGTACAGGGAACCCTCCACATGCAGGACGCCGTGGGGGCCGACCCAGGTCTCCAGATCCGTCAGCCGTTCACCACGGGGGGTACTGAGGACGACGGCCACCTGGCGTACGGCGAGCACGGCCGCGACGAGCCACAGGCCGAGGCGGACCGCATGCAGACGTCTGGGAGCTCCTCCGACGGCTGTCGCTCCGAAGGTCTCCGCCGGTCGCCCGCTGTGCTCCACGTTCGCCACGCCTGGTCGGCCTCCCGCCGCTTCGCTCCTTTTCGCACCCTGCGCGCGCCCGATTTGTCTGAATGACAATAGTTCGCCCGATGCGAGATCGCCTCCGGAACCGCCGTGGCCCCGTACCGTTTGAAACCCTGTCCACGGCAGCACGGAGGCTTGGGGAAATGGCCTGTTTCCTGCGGAAATGCACACCCGCGCGGTTACTGGCGATCGTGGTGAGCCTGCTTGCGACACAGCTGGGGTCATTGATCGCACCGGCGTACGCGTGCGGCTGCGGCGCGATGATCCCCGACGGGCAGCGGCGGGTGAGCGTGGGCCGCGAGGAGTCCGTCGTGCGCTGGGACGGCGGCCGGGAGCAGATAGTGATGAGCCTGACGGTGGGCGGGGACGCCGACCGGGCCGCCTGGATCATGCCGGTCCCGCACCGGGCGACGGTCGAGCTCGGCGACCCGGCGCTGTTCACCCAGCTCGCGGCCACCACCGCCCCCGTGCACCGCGACCGCTACCACTTCTGGCCGCAGGACGGCGACTGGCCGCTGGTCACCGGCGACGGCAGCAGCGCGGCCGGGCCGCCCGGGGCCGGTGCCGCCGCGCCCGGCGTGGGCGTGGTCGGCCGTCAGAAGCTCGGCCCCTTCGATGTGGCCCGCCTGACCGCCACCGACCCGGCCGCCCTGAACACCTGGCTCGACACCAACGGCTTCGCCATGCCGCCCCGGCTGCAGGACGCCCTCCAGCCGTATGTGAGCCACCGTTGGGAGTACGTCGCCGTGCGCCTCGCCCCCGACACCGCGAACACCCCGCTGAACGGCCGGCTCGACCCGTTGCACCTCACCTTCGCGTCCGGGCAGCCCGTCTACCCGATGCGTCTGTCCCGCCTCGCCCGCACCCCGCAGTCCCTGGGCCTGTACGTCCTCGCCGCGCACCGCATGGAGACCAGCTCCGCGATCGGCGGCGAGCGCCCCCGCGTCACCTACGCCGGACGCGTCACCGCGAGGTCGGGCCCGCTGGCCGCGCTGGCCGCGGGCACACCGTTCCTGACCGCGATCGGCCAGGAGTTCCCCTTCCCGCCGTCGATCTCCGGCGACCACGTACTGCGCCGGGCGACCGCGGACACCCCGTTCCAGCAGGTGATCTACGAGGACCGGCTGCGCACGGTGGCCGGGATTCCGGCGTGGCTGCTGACGGTCGCCGGCTCCTTCGCCCTCGCCGTCACGGCCGTGACGGTGTTCGCCGTACGGCGTTCCCGGCGCCCGGTGCCGCCTCCGCCGCCGGTGCACGCGCCTCCACCGATCAGCTGAACCCGGCCGCCATGATCTCCCTGACGGGGCAACGACCCGCGGATATATTCATTAGGGCAGCTAGTTAGAAGCGCTAAGCAGTCACACGGAAGGCACAGCGAATGAGCGAGTCGCAGCTCTGGGACGACGTGGACGAGTACTTCACCACCCACCTCTCACGGAACGACGACGTCCTCGAAGCGGCCCTCCGCGACAGCGACGCCGCCGAGCTCCCGCAGATCGCGGTCACTCCGCTCCAGGGCAAGTTCCTGCAGCTCCTCGCCCAGATCCAGGGCGCCCGCAGCATCCTGGAGATCGGCACCCTCGGCGGCTACAGCACCATCTGGCTGGCCCGCGCACTGCCCGACGACGGCCGGCTGATCTCGCTCGAGTACGACCCCAAGCACGCCGAGGTCGCCTCCCGCAACATCGCCCGCGCGGGCCTCGAACGGATCGTCGAGGTGCGGGTCGGCCCCGCCCTGGAGTCGCTGCCCAAGCTGGCCGACGAGAACCCGCCCCCCTTCGACCTGGTCTTCATCGACGCCGACAAGGTCAACAACCCGAACTACGTGGAGTGGGCCCTCAGACTCACCAGCGCGGGCAGCCTCATCGTCGTGGACAACGTCGTACGCGGCGGCCGGGTCGCCGACGCGGACAGCAAGGCGCCCGACGTGCTGGGCAGCCGCGCCGCCGTCGAACTGATCGGCTCGCACCCGCGGTTGAGCGGCACGGCGATCCAGACGGTGGGCAGCAAGGGCTACGACGGCTTCGCGCTGGCGCGCGTGCTGGCGTAGCCCTTGTTGTCCTCGGCCGTTGCTCAGAACTCGTGGTAGAAGCCGACGTTGACGCTGCGCGGAGCCGTGCGGTCCTGGACGACGATCTCGCCGCTGCCGCCCCGGGGCAGCGCCACGGTCCCGCCGTAGACGAGCGGCTGCGCGTACTCGCCGACGATCAGCCGGACCTCGGAGGACGGTTCGGGCTGTGAGCCGCGCAGCCAGGTCAGCTGCCAGGTCCCCTCGGGGCCGCACAGGAACTCCAGGTGGACCCGGGAGATGAACAGCCAGTCGTCGGGCGTCGCAAGGCGGCACACGGAGGTGTCCCGCCCCACCCGCAGCACGGCGCCGGGCTCACTGGGTGCGTCGGCCATGAGCATGCCGGCCGTGGCCCCCTCTTCCGCCCCGGAGACGGTGGCCATGGTCAGTTCGAGCACGCGCTGCTCCTCTTGAAGTGTCCTAACACGGCGGCCGCATGATAAATCGCCCGGGCATGCCGCGTCCGGCACAATGGAGTCATGACCGAGCGAAAGCCACCGGGCGTGCCGTTCGAGTCCTGGGTCGACAAACAGATCCGTGATGCCGTCCGACGCGGCGACTTCGCCCAACTGCCGGGCGCGGGCAAGCCGTTGCCCGCCGGAACCGACACCTCGTACGACGAACTGTGGTGGGTCAAGCAGAAGATGGCCCGCGAGGGCCTGTCGGTGCTGCCGCCCACGCTCGCCCTGCGCAAGGAGGCCGAGGATGCGCTGGCGGCGGCGTATGCGGCGCCCTCGGAGCGGATCGCGCGGAAGATCGTCACCGACGTCAACGTCAAGATCCGCGACATGATGTTCAAGCCGCCGCCCGGCCCCCCGCTCGGGATGAAGCCGTACGACGTCGAGGAGGTCGCACGGGAGTGGCGGGAGCGCCGGGCGACGGCTGGGGCCCCTGAGAGGGGTACGGGTACTTCGAGGGACACGGGTCCTTCGAACGGGTCACCCGTGTAGGAGCCGTTCCGCCAGGTTGCGGTAGTCCCGCAGGGCCAGCCGGAGCTGCTCGGTGTCCTCGCCGTCCTGCCACGACATGCGCAGGGTGCGGCGGCGCCGGGTCAGGGCCTCGGTGAACCGCCCGGCGATCTCCTCGACCACGTGGTCGGCCTCCTCGACGGAGTCCCGGGGTCCGTCCACGAACCCGGAGACCGCCTGGCGAAGACGGAGATCCAGCTTGTCGCACTCGTCCTGCGGGAGGAGGCGGCCGCTGGTGGGCGTGGTGGTGGCAGTGGTGCCGGGAGTGCCGGTGGGCCTGCCGGGAGCGGTGCCCTCGTCGGCCTCACCGCGGCCTGCCTCCTCCGACACCTCGTGCGGGGTGGGCGTCACCGTGGTGCGGTTGGTCCTGTCGTCGGCCTCGGTGCGGTGGGTCCTGTCGTCGGCCTCGGTGCCTTTGGCTGCGGGGCCGGTCGTCGCGTCCGTCATGTCGCTCAACTCCCCTTGGCGTGACGTCGGTTGAGGGCCCAGGGCAGATGGCCGCTGCTCTCGTGCTTGTGGGCCTTGGTGCGGCCGGCGGTGAACGCCGGAGCCTTCTCGGTGCGGCGGGGCGGGGCGGTCAGGTCCTCGAAGAGGGCCCGGGCCTCGACCATGGCCTCGCGCATCTCCTCCGTGTCGGCCCGGTCGCCGTCCTGCCCGCTCACGCCGTCGCGGGCGACACGGTGGACGTGCCGGTAGCCGTGGACGTGGTCGGCGTGGTGGACGGAGAGGGCGTCGAGCTGTTCCTCGTAGCGGCTGTCGTCGGGGAAGCCACGCAGGGCGGCGAGCTCCGCGAGCAGCCGGTCCGCCTCGGCGACCGCTTCCCGCGGCGCGTCGACGAAACGCTCCTGTGCCGCCGTCCAGCGGGCCGTGAACTCCTCACGCCTCGCCGGCTCCAGCGGCTTCTCGCGCAGCGATCCGTGCCGCTGCACGCGCTCCGTGAGCTCACGTTCGGCGGCCTTGGCGTCCCCGTCGTGCCGGGCCAGCGTCCGGTCGTACTCGGGCCCGAAGCGCCGCTTCAGGTCCCGGCCGCCGTACCCGCCCCGGGCACGCAGGATGAGGGCGGCCGCGACAACGACCACGGCCGCCACGATCACGATCAGAGCGATGATCATGCCAGTGGACATGGGTGCCTTCCGGTGTGTCGGCCCCTCGGGCCGGTTCTCCGGACGGGTCACCCGGAAGCCCCCGCTCAAACGACGCGGGCACCCGGACGCCTCTTCGGGGACTACGGCTTCTTCGCCGCCCGGGCCCGATGCGCCTCGACCGTCGTGCGGCTCGCGCACGCGTCGGAACAGAAGCGGCGGGTGCGGTTGTGGGACCGGTCGACGAAGTAGTTCCCGCAGCCGGCCGCGGCGCACCGTCCCAGCGTCACCGCCGGCTCCCCGGCCACGACCAGGGCGAGCGGGGCCGCGATCAGCTGACCGGGCCGGCGCGGCGCCCGCGCGCCACCCTCGGCGCCCGCCCCCAGACGGTCGCCGCGCAGGAGGACTGATCCGCATATTCGCTTGCGTGGGCGACACGCCGGTTCCGCAGAATGGCCGGATGACGACGACCTGGACCATCGCCCCCGAGCCCTACGACTCCCCCGTGGCGGCGGCCCTCTGGCGTGCGTACTACACGGAGGTCAGCGACCGCTACTACCTCCTGCACGAGGGGCGGCGGACCGATCCGGCCGAGCTGGAGCGAGAGGTCACGGCCCGCACCGGTGCCGAACTCGCCCCGCCCACCGGTCAGTTGCTCGTCGGACGGTACGGGGGTGAGCCGGCCGGTTCGGCGGGCGTACGACTGCTCGACGCGGCGACCGCCGAGCTGACCCGGGTGTTCGTCGTCGAGGAGCTGCGCGGCAGGGGCGGGGCCGCGCTGCTGGTGCGGGCCGCCGAGGAGGCCGCCCGCGCCCTGGGCGCCGGCCATCTGGTCCTCGACACCCGGGCCGACCTCACGGAGGCCCGCGCTCTGTACGCCCGCCTGGGATACGAGGAGACCGGGCCGCACAACGACGACACGTACGCCGAGCACTGGTTCCGCAAGGCCCTCAACTGACCTTCGCCGCCGACTCCTTGTGCGGCTGCTCCCGGTCCGAGCCGCACATCTCTTCGTTCAGCTCCTTGACCAGCCGGTTCAGATCGGTCGGCCGGTCCGGTCCCCACCAGTCGCCGAGCAGTTCCGCGAGGGACTCCTCACGGGCCTGCGCGAGCCGTTCGGCCACCACGAGGCCCTGGTCGGTGAGGACCATGTCGAGGCCCTCCCGGACGGCAAGGCGCCGCTCCTCGACCTGCCGGGCCGCATCCATGACGACCTGGAGCGGCACCGTGCTGCGCTCGGCGAGCACGGCCGGTTCCGCCCAGCCCTGCTTCTTGATCCGCAGCAGCAGCCAGCTCGCCGCGGGCAGCAGGTCGTAGCCCGCCCGTTCGGTGATCTTCCGGTAGACCTCACGTCGGCCGTCCCGCGTGCCCAGCAGGGACAGCGCCCGGCACACCTCGTCGTACGAGGACCGCTCGACCGGATTGCTGGCCAGGGTCTCCGTGACGTCGGGTGCGGTGACGGACCCGCGCAGCTTGTCCTCCTTGAGGAACCAGGCCAGGACGAAGCCGAGGAGGGCGACGGGCGCGGCGTACAGGAAGACGTCGGTGATGGCCGCCGCGTACGCGTGCAGGGCGGGCCCGCGCAGGGCCGGCGGCAGTGAGCCGATGCCGCGCGGGTCGGACTTGAGGGCGTCCGCGGAGAGACCCGCGGGGAGCCGCGTGCCGCGGAAGGCGTCCGTCAGCTTGTCGCCGAGGCGGCTCGCGAAGACCGTGCCGAAGATGGCCACGCCGAAGGAGGCCCCGATCGAGCGGAAGAAGGTCGCGCCTGAGGTGGCGACGCCGAGATCCTCGTACGAGACGGCGTTCTGCACGATGAGGACCAGCACCTGCATGACCAGGCCGAGTCCGAGGCCGAAGACGAAGAAGTCGACGCTCATCACGGCCGTGGAGCTGTTCTCGTCGAGCTGGTGCAGGAGCAGCAGGCCGAGGGTGGTGACGCCCGTGCCCGCGATCGGGAAGACCTTCCAGCGGCCGGTGCGGCTGACGATCTGGCCGGACGCGGTGGACGACAGCAGCATGCCGAACACCATGGGCAGCATGTGCACGCCGGACATGGTGGGCGTCACGCCCTGGACGACCTGGAGGAAGGTCGGCAGATAGGTCATCGCGCCGAACATGGCGAAGCCGACGATGAAGCTGATGACCGCGGACAGGGCGAAGGTGCGGATGCGGAACAGCTTGAGCGGCAGGACGGGTTCGGCGGCCCTGCGCTCCACGGCCACGAAGGCGACGGCCAGTCCGACGCCCAGCAGGATCAGCCCGACGATCTGCGTCGAACCCCAGCCCCAGGTGGTGCCGCCGAGGGAGGCGACCAGGATCAGACAGGTGGCGACCGCGGCGATGAGGAAGGTGCCGAGGTAGTCGATGACGTGCTGCGCGGTCCGGCGCGGGATGCGCAGGGCGGTCGCGATCACGGCGAGTGCGACGACGCCGACGGGAAGGTTGACGTAGAAGACCCAGCGCCAGCTGAGGTGTTCGGTGAACAGCCCGCCGAGCAGCGGCCCCAGCACGCTCGTCGCGCCGAAGACGGCCCCGAACAGGCCCTGGTAGCGGCCGCGTTCACGTGGCGAGACGACATCCCCGACGATCGCCATCGACAGCACCATCAACCCGCCGCCGCCCAGGCCCTGCACCGCCCGGAACGCGATCAACTGGGGCATGTTCTGCGCCATTCCACAGAGCGCGGAACCGACGAGGAAAATCACGATCGCGGTCTGGAACAGCCGCTTGCGCCCGTACTGGTCACCGAGCTTGCCCCACAGCGGGGTCGCGGCTGTCGAGGCCAGCAGATACGCGGTGACCACCCAGGACAGATGGTCGAGGCCGCCGAGGTCGCTGACGATGGTGGGCAGCGCGGTCGACACGATGGTCTGGTCGAGGGCGGCGAGCAGCATCCCGAGGAGCAGCGCGCCGATCGACACGAGTACGTTCCCGGACACGTGCTCCTGGGTGGCGCTGCCCCGCTGCGGGGGCTTCGCGGATGCCTGTGCGTCTCGCACATGCCCCGTCATACCGTGCGCATCCCCGGCCATGAAGACCTCCTGCCGCTCTCGCTACACGTCCATGGTGATCGGTGTGACCGGTTATGGCCTGTTGAGTCCTGTTGGAACCCGATATTCCGGGGGCTACGGCCGCAGCGTGAAGATGATCTGGATAACCTCTGAAGTTCGCGAGGGGAGCGTGAAGGGAGGGACGAACGCGTGACAGACCCGAAAGGTCACCAGTGCCCGGAGTGCGGAGCGCCCAGAGGGGCGGACAACACCCCGTCCTGCGGCTGCACCCAACGGGCGTCCGACGCCCTGCGCGCCGCCCGTACGGCCGAACAGGCCGCGGCGGAGGACTTCGACCCGCTGCGGATACGGCCGTATGTCGAGCTGGAGGGTGTGGGGAGCGAGCCCGCGGCGCCTCCTCCGGTACCTGCGGTCGAGGCGACCATGCCGTCACGGGCGGTGGGCGCCGAGGTGCCGAGCGCCGACGCCCTGCGCCTGTTCGAGGGCGCGCAGATGGAGAGCGGTGAGGAGCCGTACGCCGAGGACGACGCGGCAGGCGGGGGGCGCCGCAGACGCCGCATGGTGCTGCTCGGTGTCGGCGGGGCGGTCGTCGCGGTGATGACGGCGGCCGGGATGGCGAGCGGGCTGTTCTCCTACGAGGCGCCGACGCGGGACACGGCGCTGCCCGACGACGTACGGGCGAGCGTGCCGGACGTGTCGCCGAGCCCGGAGCCGGCGTCGCCGTCGCACAGCGCCAGCCCCGTACGGCCCGCACCGCCGGCGCCGGTGGTCAGCGCGAGCCCGTCGCCCTCACCGTCCCCGTCGGCGACGAGCGCCTCACCGAGTCCGTCCCGCTCGCCCCGGCCGGCCCCGACCGCGCCGACGGCCACCGCAAGCGGCAGCATCGGACCGACCGACAGCCGCCAGAAGGCACCCCCCGTACTGCGCCGCGGCTCCGAGGGCCCCGAGGTCGTCGAACTCGAACTGCGCCTGAAGCAGCTCGGCCTCTACACGGGACCGCCGACCGGCCACTACGACGAGGGCGTCGAGGACGCGGTCGGCCGGTACCAGTGGGCGCGGGGGATCACGGAGGACGAGCTGGGGGTCTACGGGGCGGCGACACGTGCGCGGCTGGAGTCGGAGACGACGCAGCCGTGAGGCCGCGCGCCCCCGGCTGGGGGCTGCCGTTGAGCCGCCGTAGCCTGCGGGCAATCGTGCCGCCTAAGGGCGGCTCCCGACCCAAAGAGAGGCGGCACCCCGCACCGCCGGGCTGCGCCCCCTGACGGGCACCCTTCACCCGACGTACAGCCGAATCCCCCCACCCGGCACACCCTCAACCCGCACCCGCGTCAAATCCCGCACCACCACATCCGGCTCATACAGATCCGCCCGGGCCCCCACCCCCACAACCCGCATCCCCGCAGCCCGCCCCGCCTCAATCCCGGCAGCGGAATCCTCAAACACAACGCACTCGCCCGGCTCGACCCCCAATTCAGCCGCCCCCTTCAAGAACCCCTCGGGATCCGGCTTGCTCGCCCCCACCGACTCAGCAGTCACCCTCACCTCGGGAAGCGCAAGCCCCGCCGCCCCCATCCGCGCCGTGGCGAGAGCAAGGTCGGCCGACGTCACCAGGGCATGCGGAAGCCCCCGCAGCGAGGCGAGGAACTCCGGTGCGCCGGGAATCGCCACGACACCGTCCACGTCCGCCGTCTCCTCGGCGAGCATGCGCGCGTTGTCGGCGAGGTTCTGCTCCATCGGCCGGTCGGGCAGCAACAGCGCCATGGAGGCGTGGCCCTGGCGCCCGTGCACCACCTTCATGACCTCGTCGGCGTCCAGCCCGTGCCGCTCGGCCCAGCGGCGCCAGATGCGCTCGACGACGGCGTCGGAGTTCACGAGGGTGCCGTCCATGTCCAGCAGGAGGGCGCGGGCGGTGAGGACGGTGGGCACGGCGGTGACCGTCATCGGCAGCTCCAGGGCGCGAGGAGGGAAACAAGGCGGCCCCGCCCGCCGGTCAGGGAAAACGGGCGGGAGCCACTTTGTTTCTCTACGGTACAAAACACGTCCGGCATCCGCCAGTACCCCCGGAGACAGTTCACCCGCTGTTCAGCTCACCCGGCGTCCGGCTCACCCGGCGACGGCCTCCCACAGGCTCCACACGCCGAGCGCCAGCATCAGCAGCGCCGCAACCTTGGTGATGAGGGCCAGCGGCACCCGCTTCATCAGGGCCTTTCCGCCGACGATGCCGAGCCCGGCCACCGCCCACAGCGCCAGTACGGCCCCGAGGCCGACGGAGAGCGGGTCGTCGTAACGGGCCGCGAGGTTCGCCGTCATGATCTGGGTCAGGTCCCCGAACTCGGCGACCAGGATGAGCATGAAACCGGCGCCCGCGACCTTCCAGAAGGACTGGTTCCCGGGCTTGCGGATCTCCTCCTCGTCCTCGTCCTTCCTCATCAGCAGGACCGCCGCACCGCCCAGGAACAGGACGCCGGTCAGCGCGTGGACGATCTGCTGGGGCAGCAGGGTGAGCACGCTTCCGGCCGCCACGGCCAGCGCGACATGCAGCGCGAAGGCCGCGGCCACGCCGGCGAAGACGTACGAGGCGCGGTAGCGGGTGCCGAGCACCAGCCCGGCGAGCGCGGTCTTGTCCGGGAGTTCGGCAAGGAAGACGACGCCGAACACCAGCGCCGTGACGGTGAAACTGATCAAGGTTCCTCAATCGGTCGGGGCCGCCCCGCCGAGAGTGCTGTGACTGCGATACGACACCTCGGCACGGCAGCACACAGCGGAAGACACAGTTGTGCACTGCTTTGCCGAAGGTCTCGCTGGCCGGCCTCGTGTGCGAGGCCTGCCTCCGGGCGCCGGCTCAGACGAGCTGAGCAGTATGTCGACGGTCCGGCGAAGAGCTACTCCCCTTCTGCACCGCCCATCGTACGCGACCGCCGCGCGGACGAAAGTTCGGCCGTAAACCTTGTCGTGTCATGTACGCGACATTAGCTTCTTACCGAAAGCTCACCTCTCCGCAACACGGCGCGGCGAGCATTCCCCTGCTCGCACCCCAACACCCCCGCCCTCCAAGGGAGTTCGCATGCCGAAGTTCTACGCGCGTCGACGGCTCAGCATACTCGCGGCTCTTACCGGGCTCATAGCCTCCGCCGGGCTCTTCAACAGTCCGACCGCCTCCGCTGCGCTGCCCACCCCGGTCAGCGCCGCCACCGCCCGCACCTACCTCGCCTCCCTCACCGTGGCGACCGAGAACCGCACCGGCTACGCCCGCGATCTCTTCCCGACCTGGATCACGATCTCCGGCACCTGCAACACCCGCGAGTACGTCATCAAGCGGGACGGCAGCAACGTCGTCACCAACTCCGCCTGCACCGCCACCAGCGGCTCCTGGTACTCGCAGTACGACGGGGTCACCACCACCGACCCGAGCACCTTCGACATCGACCACGTCGTGCCGCTCGCCGAGGCCTGGGACTCCGGCGCCTCGGCGTGGACCACCGCCCAGCGCCAGGCCTTCGCCAACGACGTCACCCGCCCGCAGCTGATCGCGGTCTCCGCCAGTTCCAACCGCTCCAAGGGCGACGACGACCCGGCCGAATGGGTGCCCACCCGCTCCGCCTACGTCTGCACCTACGTCCGCGCCTGGGTCCAGGTGAAGTACTACTACGACCTCTCCGTCGACTCCGCCGAGAAGTCCGCGCTGACCAGCTACCTCTCCGGCTGCTGATCCCGCGGATGTTGCGGCGGATTCTGTAGAGGAACCTCCCCGTCGACCCCCGTCGTTCCGTACCGTACGGGGCGACGGAGGAGGGTGCCGCGTGGCCGAACTGCGCCTGGGTCCACTGCTGAGGTATGCCGACGGCTCGTCCGCGACCGTCTGGGTGGAGGCGAGCCGTCCGTGCACCGCCGAGGTGCGCTGCGCGGACGGCGCCCGCGGCGCGGCCCGCACCTTCCAGGTCGCCGGCCATCACTACGCCCTCGTGCCGGTCACCGGCCTCACACCGGGCACCACCACGTCGTACGACGTCCTCCTCGACGGCACCCGCGTGTGGCCGCCGCCCGACGCGGCCGGCTCCCCGCGGAGGTTCCCGCCCTCCGTCATCCGCACCCCGCACGAGGGCGACGGTGTCCGCGTCGCCTTCGGCTCCTGCCGCTGGGCCGCCCCGCCGCCGGACGAGCACGATCCGGTGGGACCCGACGCCCTGGACGCCCTCGCCGCGCGCATCGCGGCCGACCCGGACGGCGAACGGCCGGACGTGCTGCTGCTGTTGGGCGACCAGGTGTACGCCGACGAGACCTCCGAAGCGACCCGCCGCTGGCTGGCCGCCCGCCGCGACCTGGGCGACCCGCCGGGCAACGAGGTCGCGGACTACGAGGAGTACACCCGCCTCTACCACGAGTCCTGGCTCGACCCCGAGGTGCGCTGGCTGCTGTCCACCGTGCCCAGCTGCATGATCTTCGACGACCACGACGTCATCGACGACTGGAACACCTCCGCCGCCTGGCTGGAGGACATGCGGGCCACCCCCTGGTGGCGGGAGCGGCTGCTGAGCGGCCTGATGTCGTACTGGGTGCACCAGCATCTGGGGAACCTCTCCCCGGCCGAGCTGGCGGCCGACCCACTGTATGCGGCCGTACGCGAACTGCCCGACGGCACGGACGAGTTGCGCGCCTTCGCCTGCAAGGCCGACGCCGACCCGAGCGCCGTGCGCTGGAGCTACCGGCGCGACTTCGGCCGCGTACGCCTACTGATGGTGGACACCCGGGCGGCCCGCGTCCTGGACGAGGACGACCGGGCGATGCTCGACCCCGGGGAGAGCGAGTGGCTGCGCGAGCAGGCCCTGACGGACCGCGGGTCGTACGACCACCTCCTGATCGGCACCTCCCTGCCCTGGCTGCTGCCGCATCTGGTGCACGACGCCGAGGCGTGGAACGCGGCGCTGTGCCGGGGCGAGCGCGGGGCGCGCTGGGCGCGGTTCGGGGAGGATCTGCGGCGGCGGGCGGACCTGGAGCACTGGGCGGCCTTTCCGGCCTCCTTCGCCGCGCTGACCGGGCTGATCGCCCAGGCCGGTTCGGGGGCGGAGGCGCCGGCGACGGTGCTCGTCCTGTCGGGGGACGTGCACCACGCGTATGTGGCCGAGCCGGTCTGGCCCTCCGCCGCTCCGGACGCCCGCGTCCTGCAGCTGACCTGCTCACCCGTCCACAACTCCGTCCCGCTGTCGATCCGGATCGGCTTCCGCTTCGGCTGGAGTGCGGCGGCCCGCGCCCTCGGCAGACGGTTCGCCCGGCACGGGCGGTGCGAACGGCCGCCGGTCGGCTGGCGCAAGAAGGGCGGGCCCTGGTTCGGCAACCAGCTGATGACGCTGACGCTGAACGGCCGTTCGGCGCGGCTGCGGCTGGAGCAGGCACAGCCGAACCGGGTGCTGAAGACCGTGGAGGAGTCCGTTCTCACGCCCACATGAAGCAGCACATGAGGGACATATGAGCGGCAAGCGGGGTGTCTGAGACTCGCGTTGGCTTCCGTGGCGCGCGACGGCAATGATGAGGCGGACCGTCCGCTTCCGTTCCGGCGGCTCTGCTGCCACGCGCCCCCCACGCCCGGAGTCACCCCCTTGTCTGCAACGCTCCCGGAACATCCGACCGTCTCCCTTGCCGTGGTCGGCGCCGGACCGCGCGGCACCAGCGTCCTGGAACGCCTCTGCGCCTCCGTGCCGGAACTCCTCCCGCGGGACGTACGACTGACCGTCCACGTCGTCGATCCCGCACCGCCCGGCCCCGGCAGCGTGTGGCGCACCACCCAGTCCCCCGAGCTGCTGATGAACACCGTGGCCTGCCAGGTGACCCTGTTCACCGACGACAGCGTGGACTGCTCGGGACCGGTCCGGCCGGGCCCCAGCCTGTACGAGTGGGCGGACGGCGAGCTGGGCGCGGACGAGTACCCGACCCGCGCCCGCTACGGCCGCTATCTGGGGTGGGTGTTCGCGAAGGTGGTGCGCGAGGCGCCGCCCGCCGTGCGCGTCGAGACGCACCGGGCGCTAGCCGTACGGCTGGACGACGCACCCGACGGCCACCAGACCCTCACCCTCGACGACGGCCGCACCCTGACCGGCCTGTCCGCCGTCGTCCTCGCCCAGGGCCACCTCCCGGCCGCCGCGGACGCGGAGCAGCGCCGCCTTGCCGACTACGCCGACCGCCGCGGCCTGCTCCACCACCCGCCCGCCAACCCGGCCGACGTCGACCTCTCCCCCATAGCCCCAGGCGAACCGGTGCTGCTGCGCGGCCTGGGCCTCAACTTCTTCGACCACACGGCCCTGTTGACCACGGGCCGCGGCGGCCGGTTCGTCCCCGGCCGCCGCGGTCTGCGCTACCTCCCCTCCGGCCGCGAACCGCGCCTGTACGCCGGCTCCCGGCGCGGCATCCCGTACCAGGCCCGCGGCGACAACGCCAAGGGGCCGTACGGCAGACATACCCCGCTGGTCCTCACCCCGGAGGTGATCGCGGGCTTCCGCAAGCGCGCGGACTCCGGTGAGGCGCCCGACTTCCTCGCCGAGATATGGCCGCTGGTGGCGAAGGAGGTGGAGACGGTCTACTACGCGGCGCTCACCGGCCGGGCGGACTTCGCGGACCGCTTCCTCCCCGTGCCCCACCGCGATCCCCAAGAGGCGTACGTACTCGACGAGTTCGGGGTACCGGCGGCCGACCGCTGGAACTGGGACCGGATCTCCCGGCCGTACACGGAAGGACAGTTCGCGCATCCGCGGGAGTGGCGGGCGTGGCTGCTGGCATATCTGCGCGAGGACGCGGCGCAGGCCACCCTCGGCAATGTGGACGGCCCGCTCAAGGCGGCCCTTGACGTGCTGCGCGACCTGCGCAACGAACTGCGGCTGATCGTCGACCACGGCGGTCTGACCGGTGCCTCCCGCCGCGAGCACCTGGACCGCTGGTACACCCCGCTCAACGCCTTCCTGTCCATCGGCCCGCCCCGGCGGCGCATCGAGGAACTGGCCGCGCTGGTGGAGGCGGGGGTGGTGGAGGTGCTCGGGCCACGCCTCGAAGTGCGGCCCGAGCAGGGGGCGTGGGTGGCACGCTCTCCCGAGGTGCCGGGGTCGGCGGTGCGGGTGACGACCCTCATAGAGGCCCGCCTACCGGAACCGGATCTGCGACGCACCGCCGACGAACTCCTCGCCCGGCTGCTGAGGACGGGACAGTGCAGACCGCATTCCGTCGACGGTTACGAGACCGGCGGGCTGGACGTGACGGAGCGGCCGTATCGCCTGATGGACAGTCAAGGGCGGCCGCATCCAAGGCGGTTCGCGTTCGGGGTGCCCACGGAAGGCGTGCACTGGGTGACGGCGGCCGGGGCCCGGCCGGGAGTGGATTCGGTCACGCTTTCGGACGCGGACGCGGTGGCCAGGGCGCTGCTACGTGCGGCTACGGGCGAAACGGAGCCGGAAACGGAACCGGACCGATGGCCGAATGTTGAACTTGCAAGCATCGATCGGGCAGACCTACGGTGAATTACTCGCTCGGCTCGTCCCCAGACCGGCCCGCCCCGGACCGGCCCGACCGAAGGAGTACCCCCCACATGACCGCTCGCCTCAACAGCGCCCAGCCGTACGCCCTCGGACTGTTCCGCATCGTCGTCGGCCTGCTCTTCGCCTGCCACGGCGCCGCCTCGCTCTTCGGCGTCCTCGGCGGCGCGGCCGGCACCAACGGCGGCACCGTCCAGACCGGCGCCTGGCCCTTCTGGTACGCGGCCGTCATCCAGCTGGTCGGCGGCATCCTCGTGCTGCTCGGGCTCGCCACCCGCGCAGCCGCCTTCATAGCCTCGGGCGCGATGGCGTACGCCTACTTCAAGGTGCACCAGCCGAACGCCCTGTGGCCGATGGAGAACGGCGGCGAGGCCGCCGCGATGTTCAGCTGGGCCTTTCTGCTGCTGGTCTTCACCGGCTCCGGCGCCTTCGGCCTGGACCGGCTGCTCGCCAAGCGCGCCACGGCGCAGGACAGGACCGCGGCGGAGCAGACGCCGGTCGCTGCCTGATCCCGTGCGCTGATCCAGGGCCTTCCCCTGCCGGTGGGGGAAGGCCCTGTGCGTGCAAAGACCTGTGCGCGCAAAGACCTGTGCGTGCAAAGACCTGTGCGTTCAGGGCGGGCCTCGACCGGTGAACGTCCTGTGTCGATCCCAAGCGCCCCCCATGAAACTCCCGTCACAGCCCCGGCGTACGCTGTATGGCTGTCATGGCCGCCCTTGCCGCTCCCTCGCGACGTTCGCGGCACGGTTCGGTCCACGGGGGAGTCAACGGGGAGTACGCGGTGCTGGAGAGTGTGGAGCTGCTGACCGGCAGCCCATGGATCTACGCCATGGTGGCGCTGTCGGTCCTGCTCGACGTGTTCGTGCCCGTCCTGCCGAGCGGGGTGCTGGTGATCACGGCCGCCACCGCGGCGGCCGCGGGCTCGGCGAGCGGCCAGGTACCGCACGCGGTCCCCGACATCCTGGGCCTGACCCTCTGCGCCGCCGTCGCCTCCGTCCTCGGCGACCTGGTGGCCTACCGACTGGCCTGGCGCGGCGGCGAACGCCTCGACCGCGCCATCGCCCGCTCCCGTCGGCTGACCACCGCGCAGGAACGTCTCGGCGCAGCCCTGGCCCGCGGCGGCGGCGCCCTGGTCATCCTCGCCCGTTTCGCCCCGGCCGGCCGCTCGGTCGTCTCCCTCGGCGCAGGCGCCGCCCACCGCCGCGCCCGCGACTTCCTCCCCTGGTCCGCCCTCGCCGGCCTGACCTGGGCGACCTACAGCGTGGCGCTCGGCTACTACGGCGGCCAGTGGCTGGGCACCACCTGGGTCGCCACCGCGGTCTCGGTACTGGCACTGTTCGGGGCGGGGGCGGGGGCGGCGTACGTGATGCGCCGCCCGGCGAAGGCGTCGTAGCCCCTGGGACTGACGCCGGGCGGACGAAATGCACGCCGGGTCGGGTAGCGCCCTGAAGGGGCGCGGGGCTGTGTCGGTTTGCGGCTCCGCCGCGCGGGCGCGACCAGCCACGACGAACCCGCAGACGCCAACGGCATCGCACCCCCGCGGCGGAGCCGCAGCCGCCAAAGCTAGGCAGAAGCCTTCTGCCCCCGCACCTCAAGCCCGTCCAACAGCTCGGCCGTAGCAGCGGCGATCGCCTCGACGGCCTGGTCGAAAACCTCCCGGTTGTGCGCGGCCGGCGCCCGAAAGCCGGACACCTTCCGCACGAACTGCAGGGCCGCAGCCCTGATCTCTTCCTCCGTCGCCTCTTCGGGCAACACAGGCGGGCGAAGTGTCTTGATGCTCCGGCACATGAGACCAGTCTCGCCCAACTCCGGGGCTCCTGCGATGATCCTTCGCGAGGCGGCCACCACCACGGGGCCGACCGACGGAAGGACAAAAGAATCATGGCGAACAAGGCACTCACGGTGGCCGTCCTCGGTCCCGGCGGCATCGGCGGCCTGCTCGCCGGGCTGCTCTCCCGCACCGGCCACCGCGTGATCTGCCTGGCCGGCGAGACCACCGCCGCCACGCTGCGCACGGACGGGATCCGCGTCCGCAGCGGCCTGTTCGGCGACTTCACGGCCCGCGTGGACGCGGACACCGCCCTGCGCGAACCGGTCGACGCCTGCCTGGTCGCCGTCAAGCACACCTCCCTGGACGCCGCCCTCGACCGCGTCCCGCCCACGGCCCTCGGCGACGCCCTCCTCGTACCGTTCCTGAACGGCGTCGAACACCCGGCAATCCTGCGCGCCCGCTACCGCCCCGACCTGATCGCCCCGGCGGTCATCCGCGTCGAGTCGACCCGGGTCGCGGCGGGAGTGATCGAGCACGGCAGCCCCTTCGCCGAGATCGACCTGACCGGCGAGGGAGTGGACCGCGACCGACTGGACTCCCTGGCCCAGACCCTCGACACCGCCGGTCCGGCCACCCGCGTGCTCGACGACGAGACGGCCGCCCTGTGGGCGAAGATGTCGTTCCTGGCGCCGTTCGCCCTCCTCACCACCCGGTACGGCCTCCCGCTCGGCGACGTCCGCACCCGGCACCGCGACGAGCTGACGGCCCTGGTGGCGGAGACGGCCGCGGTCAGCCGCGCCAGCGGAGGCCCCGCGGACCCGGCCCAGGCGCTGGCCCGCTACGACGCCTTCCCGCCCCGGACCAAGTCCTCGATGCAGCGCGACGCCGAAGCGGGCCGCCCGCTCGAACTGGACGCGATCGGCGGGGCGCTGCTGCGCGCGGCCGAGCGGCACGGGGTGAGTGTGCCGGTGACGGCGCGGGTGGTACGGGAGTTGGCAGACACCGTCCACTGACGCCGGGGCAGCAGGGTCGGAGCGGGTCCCGTCATACGGGCTGCCGTATGGACTCCAGGTCCACCCGCCAGTCGTTGGACCTGATCGGATGCCCCTTCGGGTACTCGATGTCGACGGGCCCGAGCAGGGTGAACCCGGCCCGTCGGCAGACGGAGTTCGACGGGCCGTTGTCCTCCTTCGGGAAGGCGTGCAGATACCGGTGCTCCCCGGCGTCCCGTGCGGCCGGCCTCGGCAACGGCCCGCGCCGCCCGTACGGCCAGTCCCCGACCCTGGAACTCGGGCAGCACCCCCCAGCCCGCCTCCCACACCGTGCCGCCCCGCCACTCCCGGGGCCAGAACCCGACCGAGCCCACGCTCTCCCCACTGCCCGCCAGCACGACCCGGTACATCTGCCCGGCACCCGGCTCCAGATACCGCCGATGCCGGCCGGCAAGCCTCTCCTCGCTCTCGGGTCCGCCCAAGTGCTCCGTCATCTCAGGGCTGTTGGTCCGCTGCAGCAGCCAGAAGTCACCCTCGCCCCAGGGTTCCAGCCGCACCTTCTCCACGCCCACGAAGTCCATGCCGCCCACCATAGGAGCCGGGTCTGACAACGCCCCGGCTCCACATGAACCCCGGGAAGGAACTCGCATCCCAAATTCGAACAGGCGTAGCATTGGTCCGTGGCAACGACCTACGACTTTCCGAGTGACCTCCTCGCCGGTCAGGAGGAGCTGCATCAGGTCCGTTCGGAGCTGTCGGCCCTGCTCAAGCGGCTGCCCTGGTCGGTCGAGCCCCTGGACGGCTTCAGCGACACGGGCGGCTGGCGCAAGGTGGAACGCCCCGCCTCCCCCGGCTGGACGGCCGACGAACAGGCGGAGGTGGAGAAGCTCCGCCGACGCGAACACGAACTCGCGGTCTTCGTCAGCACCCACCGCTTCTGGTCGGAGATCGAAACCGAACAACGGGTGGACGCCCGCACCAAGCTGAAGCACGCCCACGAGGCAGGAACGACATGACACAAGAAGACCCCGGCCGTGATCGGCCGGGGTCTTCTTCCCGTGTGGGCGCGGACGGTTTCGAACCGCCGACATCCTGCTTGTAAGGCAGGCGCTCTACCCCTGAGCTACGCACCCGAGACGAGTCGACAGCCTACCTTGCCCGAGGCAGTGCCCTGCAAACCCGTATCGCGCCGCCGACCCGTACGGGGGCTACCCCCACCCCGGATCCGGGAGCCCCCCGGATCCCGCCGCCGTCCCCCGCTCCGTACGGTCGAAGCACTTGAGCATCCGTCCAGGGGGAGATCGTCATGGCCCGCGTCCGTGTCCGTCCCGTTGTCGTCCGTGCCGGTCTAGCTGCCGGGGCCGTAGGGGTTCTTGTCGGCGGTGTCACCGCCTGCGGGGCTTCCGCGGGGGACGACAAGGAGCCTGATCATCGGGCGTTCGCGCTGGTGGGGCGGACCCTCACCGTGGATTCCGACGACTCGGCGCTGGAGATCGTCGCCGCGGACCAGAATCCGGCGGGGAAGGTCGAGGTCACCCGGTGGTTCCAGGGGTCCGTCGCTCTCGGGAAGGGCCCGAAGGTGAGCTGGGCGATGGAGGGCGACACGCTGACGCTGCGGATGAAGTGCTCCGGTGTGGTCGCCGACTGTTCGGCCAGGCATCGGATCGAGGTGCCGCGCGGGGTCACCGTGAAGGTGGAGGACGGGGACGGGAGCGTGCGGGCTCGGGGGTTCGAGGATGCGTTGAGTATTCGTACGGGGGACGGGTCCGTGCATGTCACGGACTCCAGCGGGCCGCTGGAGGTGCGCACCGGGGACGGGTCCGTGCATGCCGATGTCTCCTCGCGGCGGGTGCGTGCCGAGACGGGCGACGGTTCCGTGGACCTCGAACTGGGTGCGGTGCCGGACCTGGTGGACTCCCGCAGTCATGACGGTTCGGTCACCGTCGCGCTGCCGAAGGCCACGTACCGGGTGACGACGCAGACGGGCGACGGCTCGGTGGATGTGTCCGTGCCGCGGTCCGACTCCAGCTCGCACGTGGTGTCCGCGCGCAGCGGTGACGGCAAAGTCACGGTGAAGACCGCGAACTAACCGGCCCGTGTGTTCGTCCTTAACCGGTGGGAGAATGAACCGAGGCACCGGCCTGGACGGATGACAGCACGGGAGAGGGATGTGACGGCGACACCTTCGCAGCCGTACTCGCCGTCGATGCCGGGTGCACACCGTCAGGCGACGAGGGATGTCCTCACCCTCCTCGCCCTGCCCCTGGTCGCCGCGCTGGCGCTGCCCGCCGCGTTCGCCGGCGGGGGCACCCGGCGCTGGTTCGGGGGGCGGGCCGAGAGTCAGCGGGCGGAGGCGCAGGCCGCGAAGGACGCCGCGGCGGCCGCGTTCTACGAGCTGGACACCGCCCAGCGTGAGCTGCGGATCTCGATCGAGACGATCAGGGCCGTGGACGACACTCCGGCCGCCCGGCGGGCGGTGTCGGACTTCGAGGCGCTGGGGCGGCGGATCGACGAGGCCAGTCATCGCTATATCGAGGCCGTCGACGCGCATGATCTCGACCGGGACGATCTGGAGGCCTCGGTCGCGGCACATGCGCGTACCGAGCTGACCAGGGCCAAGGACGAGCTGGCGAACGTCAAGCGGGAGCTGGATCGTTTCGGTGACAGTCTCGGGCCGCTGCTCGGCAAGGCGGAGACGCAGCTGGCCCGGCTTGCTCCGGCGGTGGAGCGGGCGCGGCAGGGGCTGCTCGCCGCTTCGAACGCGTTGGATGCCGTACGGGAGACGAAGCTCAGGGCGGACGATCTCGCGGCCCGGCTTGCCGCCCTCGGCCCCGAGCTGACGAAGCTCAACCAGGGTGCCGGGCAGCACGGGGTGCCGCAGACGCTGGAGCGGGCCGAGCGGGTGGCGCGGGAGGCCGAGGCGATCCGGGTGGAGGCCGAGCGGCTGCCGCAGAAGGCGGCCGAGATCGACCACCGGCTGGTCTCGCTGCGGACGCGCGCGCAGGCGCTCACCACGCGTGCCGGGCAGGTCGATCCGGTGCTGAGCGAGCTGCGGCGGCGGTTCGTGGCGGATTGCTGGCAGGACCTGCAGCATGTGCCGGAGCAGGCCGCGGAGAACGTGCGCCAGGCGGAGCTGAAGCTGAAGGAGGCGCAGGCCGCGCGGGACGCCCAGCGCTGGCCGGACGCGACCTCGTTGCTGTCGACGGTGCGGGCGCTGCTGAACACGACGGACGAGTCCGTGTCGGCGGCGCGGGACCGGCTGCAGCGGCTGAACGCCGTGCAGAAGGACCCGCAGCAGGAGATCGACCGGACGCGGTTCGCAATCCGGGACGCCCAACGGCTGGCGATGACGGGCCGGTCGACGCCGGATCCGCGGCACGCGCGCCCGCTGGACGACTCGGTGGCCCGGCTGGAGCGCGCGATCGCCGGCCTGGAGGGCCGCCACCCGGACTACTGGCGCTTCCTGACGGAGACGGAGGCGGTACGCGAGACGGTGGCGCGGGTCGTCTCGCAGATCCGGGAGGAGCGCGGCGGCGTCCACTGAGCCGCCGCCCCCTTGGATCTGCCTGCCGGCTGCGGTAGGCGTAGGACGCCGAGTGCCGTCAGTTGCACGCCGCCGGTCGCTGGTTACCGCACGACCGTCGACCAGGCGGGCGACTGTGCGGGGGCCAGGCCGCGCAGTCGTGCCAGGGTCTGTGGCTTCTGCACGTCCAGCCAGTCGGCCAGTTCCTTGAAGGACACGCATGTGACGTCCTTCTTGGTGCAGACGTTCTTGATGATCCGGTCGACGGCTTTCATGTAGATGCCGCCGTTCCAGTCCTCGAAGTGGTTGCCGATGAACAGCGGGGCACGGCTGCCGTGGTAGACGCGGTTGAAGCCGTTCATGTAGGAGGCGACGGTCTGCTTCTCCCACTGGGGGTAGTCGGCGGGGTTGCCGTGGGTCGCGCCGTCGGACTGGTTGGAGAGGAAGTTGAAGTCCATCGAGAGGCCCTGGTAGTCGGTGCCTGCGTACGGGAGCAGTTGCAGGGGGAAGTCCCAGACGCCGTTCTTCTTGGTGGGCCAGATCTGGAAGTCGCCGGTGGAGGAGGCGTCGTAGCGCCAGCCGTAGCTCTTGATGGCCTTGAGCAGGTTCTCCTGGCCCTCGAGGCAGGGGGCGCGGCCGCCGGTGACCTCCTGCTCGAAGTCGAAAGGCAGGGCGGGGACGTCGGCGAAGCCGGTGTTGGTCTTCCACTTCTCGGTGAAGGCGTAGAACTGGTCGATCTCGCTCTTCCACTCGTCGACGCTCCAGTCGCCACCGCCGTTCTTGCCGCAGAAGTGGCCGTTGAAGTGGGTGCCGATCTCGTTGCCGTCCTGGTAGGCGAGGCGCAGCTGTTCCAGGGTGGTGCGGATGTGGTCGTCGGTGGCGTAGGCGATGGCGGCGGAGCCTGCCGGGTGCTGGGGCGGGTGGTAGAGCTTCGCCTTGTTCTTGGGCAGCAGGTAGATGCCGGTGAGGAAGAAGGTCATGTGGGCGTCGTACTTCTTCGCCAGTTCCCGGTAGTGGGAGAAGAGGTGGTCGCTGCCCTCCTGTGCGCCGTCCCAGGAGAAGACGACGAACTGGGGTGGTTTCTGGCCCGGCTTGAGGGGTTCGGCCTTCAGCTCGCCGGGCTGCGGGCCGGTGTCGGAGGTCGATCCGTCGCCGAGGATCTTGGTCTTTCCGTCCCAGGCGGGTAACGGGGTGGCTCTCGGGGCGGCGGCCTTGGGGCTCTTGTCGGTCTCGGCGGCGGGCTGGGTGTGGTCCTGGCGGGTCAGTATCAGGGAGGCGGCGACCAGCGAGGCCACCATCAGGAAGGGTGCCAGGGTCGTGAACCCCAACCGGGGGGTGCGGGGGTCGGGTCCTCCTCGGCGTCGGCCGGTGGGCGGTTTCATGCCGGGCATGCGGCGTTCCTGGGGCATGCGGTGCTCATTCTGCGAGGGGGGTGGGGGGTGTGGTGCGGGTGCCGGCGGTCAGTCGAGGCCCATGGCGCCCGACCACACGGCGTACGGCACGCTGTCGGCGGGCGTTCCTGCGATTTCCTTCAGCGGCAGCGGGGCCAGGGAGCCGGCCAGGTCCATGCGGTGGACGACGACCGCCTCGGCGCCGGTCGCGCGGCACTGCTGGGTGATGGTTGAGCCGCCTCCGCCGCGAGCACGGCCCGGCGCACGTCCTCGGGTATGTCCTTCAGCGGCATCGCCTGCCGCCGCACCCAGCCGGTACGGGCCATGGGGGTGCCGTCGGACCAGAAGCAGACGGAAACCACTTCCGTGCCGCTCGTCGACGGCGGTGGCCGGCAGGCCGGCCGCGTCGTTGTGCTGTCCCGGTCACGCCCGGGAAACTACCAACGATCTTTGCGAGTTCTCCACATAAGAATCCAACAGGAACGATCACATACCGAGCAGTGGATAACATGATGGACGCGTGACTTGGATCACACTCGCCGCGTCGCGACGCCGCTAACCTGGTCTCATGCCTCGCTATGAGTACCGCTGCCGGAGTTGCGGCGACACGTTCGAACTGAGCCGGCCGATGGCTCAGTCCTCCGACCCTGCGGTGTGCCCTGCCGGGCATGGGGACACGGTGAAGCTGTTGTCCACGGTGGCGGTGGGTGGGACTGCGTCCGCCCCCGCGGCGGCTCCGCGAGGCGGGGGCGGCGGGGGCGGTTGCTGTGGTGGAGGGTGCTGCGGCTAGCCGTACACGGCGCGTTGCTGACCGCGGGTTTGTTTGTGGCTGCTCGCGCCATGCGGCGGTGACCGCATGTCAGACACAGCCCCGCGCCCCTTTACGGCGTTGCTGTGTGCGTTGCCTTCAGGAACTCCCGTAGGATCCGCTCCCCTGCCAGGACCCCCCGCTCCGGCAGCGCGCTGACCAGCGGGGCCGTCCACTCCGCGTCGGCCAGTTCGCCGTGCCCGGGGCGCCAGCCGCGGTCCGCGGCCAGCAGCAGGTCGGCGTCGAGGAGGGAGTCGCCCGCGGCCAGGGTGAGGGACGCGCCCGTGCGGCGGGCGACCTCGTGCATGGCCGCGCTCTTGGTGAGCGGCTTCGGGACGGCGTAGATCTTGCGGCCCTGCAGTGACACCGTCCAGCCGCGGTTCTCCGCCCACACCGCGAGTTCCTTGACCCACTCCTCGGGCAGCAGTTCGCGTTCGACGACGAGATAGGCGAAGAGGTCCTCGGCCACCCGGTGCTTGCGCACCCACGCCGGGTCCGCGGTGGCCAGCAGCTGTTCCCGCACCTCGTCCAGCGGTGCGCACTGCTCCGAGAGCCGCTGCGTCACCTGGGCATGCCAGTCGAGGTCGGAGACGCCGTCCACCATCAGATGGCCGCCGTTGGCGCAGATCGCGTACTTCGGCGCCGGGCCCGGCAGGTTGATGCGCTGGTACTGCTTGCGGGTCCGGGTCGTCGTCGGTACGAAGACCGCCGCGTCGCCCAGGTCGGTCAGCAGGCCGGCCGCGGTCTCCGTCATGAACGACAACGGCTTGCTCTCGTGCACCTCGACGCAGAGCAGCCGGGGCGCCCGCGCGTCCGGCATGGTCAGCGCGAGGGCCGCGGAGGAGTAGATGAGCGTACGGTCGAGGTCGCTCGCCACCAGCACCGGCATCAGACGTTCACCGCCTTGCCGTCGGCGCCCGTGGCGCCCCGCGTGTACTTGGGGTGGATCAACCCCACGCAGGTGTACGGCAGTTCGGCCACCTCTTCCACCGGCACGCCTCTCTGCTCGGCCAGCAGCCGTACATGGTCCAGGTCGGCGCCCGCCCCGGCCCGCGCCAGGATCTTCCACGGCACCCGGCGCAGCAGCACGCGGGTGGTCTCGCCGACGCCGGGCTTGACGAGGTTCACGTCGTGGATGCCGTACTCCTCGCTGATCCGCTCGACGGCGGCCCAGCCCTCCCAGGTCGGCTCGCGGTCGCCGGACAGCAGCTCCTTGACCTGCGTGGCGACGGCGTCCGCAACCTCCGGGAAGCGGGCGGCTACGGCGTCCAGAAAGTCCACCGAGACATCGGCGCCGGCGAGTTCGCGGTAGAACTTGGCGCCGTGGAAGTCGTGCGGGCCGACCAGGTCCGCGCGTAGCACGGTCCGCGAGATCAGGCCCGAGACGGTCGAGTTGAGGCAGGCCGAGGGTATGAGGAAGTCCTCCCTCGTGCCGTACGTCCGTACGCAGGAGCCCGGGTCGGCCAGCACCGCGATCTCCGGGTCGAAGCCGGTGATGCCGTCGGACGCCTCGAACTCCTTGATGGCGTCGGCGAGTTCGCGGGTGATGGCGCCCTTGCCGGTCCAGCCGTCGACGAAGACGACGTCGGAGGGGTCGTGGTGGGCGGCCAGCCAGCGCAGCGCGTTGGCGTCGATACCGCGGCCGCGCACGATCGAGACGGCGTAGTGCGGCAGGTCGAGGCCGTGCCGGAACTGCGCCCAGCGCCGCATCAGCACCCCGACGGGCGTACCGGCGCGGGCCAGCGAGACGAGCACCGGGCGGGGCGACCGCTCGGCGAGCACGATCTCCGTCACCGCGCCGACCGCCAGGGCGAGACGCGCGGCGGACTCCTCGAGCGCGGCGTGGAACAGCTCCTGGTACTGCTCGCTCGGCTGGTACTCCACCGGCAGCGACTCCGCGTAGTGCGCTCCGCCGCTCTGGATGGCCTCCTCGCGCTCCTCGGTCGGCGCCTCCAGCGTCACGTCCGAGAGGTCCTGCAGCAGCCAGCCGACCTCCTCGGGCGGATACGAGGAGAAGGCGGGGCCGCGGAGGGGCTCGGGCAGCATGGCGGGCCTTTCGGGAACGTACAGGGGCTCTGGCACATAGGAGGGGACGACCGCCAGCAGGACGTGCGGGGTGTGGGCGGCCAGCTGGGCCAACAGGCCCTCCGGCGCGTGCAGTTGGGGGGTGTCGGCGGCCGAGTCGACGACGGCGACCACCGCGTCGAAGCCGGCGCCGGCGACGTTGTAGGCGTAGCGCTCGCCGGGGCCGTCGGCGGGGTCGTCGTGGGCGGGGAAGACCATGCGGCTGCGTATCGCGTAACCGGGGTCGTCGACCGCGAGGACGGGTGAGCGGGTGGTCGTGGAGTACCGCACCTCGGCGTCGGCGACCTGCTCCAGCTCGCGGGCGAGGCGCAGCGGGGCGTACATCAGCTCCTCGAACCCGAGCACGAGGACGCGGCGCGCGTCGGCGGGGAGCGCCTCTGCGAGGCGGGCGGCCATCGCGGGCAGCGCGTTTTCGAGGCGGGCGCGGTGGCTCGGCGTGAAGCCGTGACGGCCGCCGTCGGGCAGGCCCGGGGGCCAGAACAGCTCTACCCGGGTGGCTATGGGGTGGTTGCGGATGCCTTCGGAGTGCAGGCCGGTGGGGGCTGGTCGCGCAGTTCCCCGCGTCCCTGGGGGGTTGCGGCTGAACTCGGCTTCGACAGCACCGCCCTCAAGGGGCGCGGGGAACTGCGCGACCGGCCACGATGCACCGTCAGACGACAGAGCACCCTGCGCGGCACTCTCTGCCTCGTACCGCGCCACCAAAGCCTGCCCCCTCTCCAGCACCCCGGAGGGCAACCGCACCGTCCCGGAAGCGGCCGCCACGAGGTCGACCCTCGCACCGATCTCCCGCGCAAAGCCCTCCAGCCGCCCCAGATCCGCCGCCGACCGCATGTCGACCAGGGCAACCACCACGTACCGCCGCCGCGGATACCGCCCGTGCAGGTCCCGGATGGTGTTCAGGACCGTGTTGCCCGTCGAGAACTCGTCGTCGACCAGTACCAACGGCCCGTCCCCCACCAGCAGCGCCGGATCCTCCGGCAGCAACAGATGGGAGGTGGCATGCGAGTGCGACTCCTCGAAGCCGCCCGCCGGGGCCACCGAGGCGACCGGACGCCGCGTGGAGTGCAGATACGGGGCGAGCCCGACGCCGTCGGCGACCGAGTGGCCAAGGCCCGTCGCCGTCTCCGCGTACCCGAGGACGACCGCACGGGCGGCCTCCTCCGCGCCCAGCAGCTCCCGCACCCGGCGGCCGAGCGCGAACCCGTATCCGTACACCACGGACGGCGACTGCGGCACATGCTTGCCGAGCACGTTGGAGACCAGCAGATGCGCCCGCTTGGGATTGCGCCGCAGGGCCAGCCCCAACAGGTCGGTCAGCTTGTCGTCGCCCACGAGTTCGACACCGAGCCGCTCGGCGACCCATGTGCCGGACCAGACCGGGTTGTTCACTGCGTTGATCACTGGCTCCTGAATACCTAGATCGTCCGGCTCAGCCGGGAATGCCCGCGGCGAGCAGATCCACAAAGCTGACGTCCTCGCGGGCGACGCCGAACACCTCGGCCCGCAGCATGGTCCGCTCGGCCCATGCGCGGTGCGGCTTCACCTCGTTCATCTTGTTGGTGTACGCCGACCTCAGTACACCCCCGCCGCCCCGCTCGGGCCGCAGGATGTCCGCGGCATCGCCGAACTCTTCGTGACTGACCACGGACAGCGCGTGCACGGGCAGTACGTGGGAGGGGTGGATGCAGGTCTTGCCCAGCAGGCCGTTGGCCTGGTCCAGGGAGATCTCCCGCAGCAGCCCGTCCATGGCGTGCTCAATCAGTTTCTCGCGCAGTTCGACTGCCTGCCCCTCGAGGAACGGGCTGGTCCGCAGCATCGGCTTGAACATGCGCTCCGGGACCCGGAAGTACTCCCACACCGGCCCGGTCACCGTGAACCCGGTGCCGTCGGCCCGCCCCAGCAGGTTCACCACGTCGGAGATCACGGAGGCGACGACATGGACGTCGTACGCCGTCATGTCGGGGGCTCTGCGCAGACCGTACGAGGAACAGAAGTCGGTGACGCCGAGGCGCAGTGCCAGCACGCGGTCGCGGTACTTGTCGACGGCGCGGGCGATGCCCTCCAGGGTCTCCACCCGCGACTCGCGGTAGAGCAGCTCCGGCGACTCCAGCACCGGCATGGCGAACAGCCGGTGCCCGCTCGCGGCCTCCGCGCTCGCCAGGGCCTCCAGGAAGGGGATCCCGCGCTCCTCGGTGAACTTGGGCATCACGAACCCGGACAGCAGCCGCACGCTCACCCCGAGCCGCTGAACGAGGTCGGGGATCTGCTCGGGCGTACGGACCCGGACGAACAGCAGCGGCAGCTCGGCTCCGTCCCGCCCGGCCAGGTCGGCGAACTGGCGGACGAGGTTCTCCTCGCCCGCGACCACGTCCGCGTCGTCGATCGAGTCCTCCAGGCACAGCACCATCGAGACCACGCCGAGTCCGGCCTGCTTGACGATGTCGTCGGCGAGCCGCGGCCTGGTGGCCGGACTGTAGAGCGTGGCGCCCAGGGCCGCGGAGAGCAGCCGGGCCGGGGAGCCCGTGCCGAACTCGCACGGCTCCTGATGGAAGAGGCGCTGCCGCACCTCCGGGGCGATGTGCCCGAAATGACGCATAGAACTCCCCCGTGACGCCAGGTAAGGCTATGGATTGGGTAATGGGTGGCCGGTAATAGTACGTAGAAAGTCATGTCAGGGGTTCCCGCGGGGCATGAATTTCTGGTAACTCGGCCATGTCGACGCCGATTCGACAAGCCGTCGACCCGGCTGCGGGCTCCTACCCCCGCGTTGTCGTGACCAGGACCGAGAGGGCAGGATGACCGCATGACGCACGCGATGCTGAAGGGGTCGAACGTCCCGCTCGAGGCCACCACGGTGCGCGCGGTGCTGCGCTGGACGCCCGGGCAGGGGGTCCCGGACGTCGACGCCTCGGCGCTGCTCCTCGGCCCCGACGGTCGTGTGCGCTCCGACGAGGACTTCGTCTTCTACAACCAGCCCCGGCACCCCTCCGGGAAGGCGAGGTGGCTCGGCAAGAAACGAGTCGCCGATGGCCTCACCGACACGATCCAGACAGATCTGGCCGGAGTCGAGGCCGATGTCAGCCGGATTCTCCTGGTCGCTTCGGCGGACGACGTCACCTTCGACCGCGTACAGGGACTGCGCATCCTGCTGTACGACGCGGCGAGCGCGGCCGACGAGCCGCTGATCCTCTTCGACATCAAGCCCCAGACGGGCCAGGAGACCGCCCTGATCTGCGGCGAGTTGTACCGCCGTGACGACCGCTGGAAGTTCCGCGCCCTCGGCGAGGGCTACTCGGACGGCCTGAAGGGCCTGGCCACGGAGTTCGGCATCTCGGTGGACGAGTCGGAAGCCACGGACCCGGCGCCCGAGCCCTCCCAGCCCCTCCCCCCGGAGCAGCCCACCGCGGTCCCCACGCAACCGGCCTACGGCTACCCCCAGCAGCCCCCCGCGACCCAGCCCGCCTACGGCTACCCCCAGCCGGCAGCAGCCTCCGCCGGCTACGGCTACCCGCCCCCGAACCCGGACTTCCGCCTGCCGCCGCAGGGCCCGCAGTTCATCGGGCGGTAAGGGAGCGCCCCTCAAGGGGCGCGGGGCCGTATCGACGGGCGGCTCCGCCGCACCCGCGCACAGCTCCCCGAGCCATCAGGTGCCTACCGCTCCACCGCGGACTTGTACCCCCGCCCCCACTGCAACCCCCACCCGTACAACCGGTCGAGCTCCGCCTGGAACCCGTAGACGAACTTCACCTCACGCCGCACCACCAGCTCCCCCTTCACGTTCTCGATCATCACCACCGCACACGACCGAGCCTGCGGATGCCGCTCGTCAAGATGGATCTCGATACGGGGCCCATTGCTCGGATACAGCGTCACGATCGCGTGCGTACGGTCGAACGCCGGCGTCTGGTCGTAGATGTACACGAACACCAGCAGCCGCTTGATCTCGTCCCGGTGGTCGAGGTTGACGTACATCGTCTCGCCGGACGCCGACCCGAACCGGTCGTCGCCGCTGAGCTTGACGTACGGCGGTGTGTTGACGTCCCCGAAGTAGTTGCCGAGCGGCTGCACGACACCCTTGGTGCCGTCCTGGAGTTCGTACAGGCACGCCAGGTCGAGGTCGACGTTGACCATGCTCTGGCTGTGCCCCATGACCTCCGGGGGCCTGAGCGCCTTGAAGGGGTGTCGCAGCAGGGACTCCCGCTGGGAGCCGCCGATGTCGGACGTCCGCATCCGCCAGCTCAGGTTGATGCGCAGATGCCCGGTGGCGGCGCCCTGCTTGGTGAGGGAGACCTGGTGGTGCCGTTTGGTCAGCTCGATGGAGTTGGTGGCGGCGCTGCCCGAGTCGAAGTCGAACTCGCGTCCGCGCCACAGTCCGTCCAAGAAGCCCATTCCCGCCCCCAGATTCACCAGATTCATCCGGGTCCCGCTTGCCCCGGTCATCCCTTGAAACACCGGCGGGGCGGCCGGAGGCCGGCCGCCCCGCACAGAGCGTTCCCTCACCCGCAGGTGCGTCACACCCCGGACGAGATCTCAGTCTTCTCGTCCGAGCCCGCCGCTTTTCCCTCGGCTTCCGCAAGCGCCCTGTTGCGGCGCACCGAGGACCAGAAGGACCAGCCGATCAGGACGACACCGACGAGGCCGGTGATGACCTCGTTGATCTGGTACTGGATGGTGACCATGAGGATCACGGCCAGCGCACCGATCGCGTAGTGCGCGCCGTGCTCCAGGTAGACGTAGTCGTCGAGGGTGCCCTGGCGGACCAGGTACACGGTCAGCGAACGGACGTACATGGCGCCGATGCCGAGGCCCAGCGCCATCAGCACGATGTCGTTGGTGATGGCGAACGCGCCGATCACGCCGTCGAAGGAGAAGGACGCGTCGAGGACCTCGAGGTAGAGGAACATGAAGAACGCTGCCTGCCCGGCGAGGGCGACCGCCGAGCGCTTCTTGCCGGTGCGCGCGGCCTCTTCCTCCTCCTCGTGCTCCCGCTCCTCCTCTTCCTCGAGCCTGTCCTCGAAGTAGCCGGAGAGTCCGCCGACGACCATGTACGTGATCAGACCGGCGATGCCGGAGATCAGCACCGTCTGCGCCTTGTCGACGTGCGCGCCGCCGTGCTGGTGGGCGTGGGTGGCGAAGGTGAAGGACGTGATCAGCAGGACGACCAGGGCGATGCAGACCGACAGCATGTCGACCTTGCCGAGCTTGGCCAGCGGGCGCTCGATCCAGCGCAGCCACTGGATGTCCCGGTCCTCGAAGATGAAGTCGAGGAAGATCATCAGCAGGAACATGCCGCCGAAGGCGGCGATCGCCGGGTGGGCGTCGGTGACGAGCTGCTGGTACTGGTCCTTGTCGGTCAGGGCCAGGTTGACGGCCTCGATGGGGCTCTTCTTGGCGGTGACCGCGACGATGACGACCGGGAAGACCAGCCGCATGCCGAAGACCGCGATGAGGACGCCGACGGTGAGGAAGATCTTCTGCCAGAAGGCGTTCATCTTCTTCAGGATTCCGGCGTTGACCACCGCGTTGTCGAACGACAGCGAGATCTCGAGGATGGAGAGGATCGCCACGATACCGAAGGCCTCCCACCCCCCGTAGAGGACGGCGACGGCCAGGCCGACCGCGGTAATCGCGAACGACCAGCCGAAGGTTTTCAGAAGCACTGGCTACCCAATCCGTATCGGTACGGGTCTCTCCCCCGCGCCGTACTCGCCTTTACGAAACGTTGACCCCAAAGTCTAGAGCGATGCCACGCAGCCCCGACGCGTACCCCTGTCCCACCGCCCTGAACTTCCATTCGCCCTGGTAGCGGTAGAGCTCACCGAAGATCATCGCGGTTTCGGTGGAGGCGTCCTCGCTGAGGTCGTAGCGCGCGAGCTCCTGGCCGTCGGCCTGGTTGACGACGCGGATGAAGGCGTTGCTGACCTGTCCGAAGGTCTGGGCGCGCTCGTCGGCCATATGGATCGAGACCGGGAAGACGACCTTCTCGCAGTGGGCCGGCACCCGGGTCAGGTCGACCAGGATCGACTCGTCGTCGCCCTCGCCCTCACCGGTGAGGTTGTCGCCCGTGTGCTCCACCGAGCCCTCCGGGCTCTTGAGCTGGTTGTAGAAGACGAAGTACTCGTCGCCCAGGACCCGGTTGCCGGCGCCGCACAGCAGGGCGCTGGCGTCCAGGTCGAACGGGGCTCCGGTGGTGGAGCGCGCGTCCCAGCCGAGCCCGACCATCACCTGGGTCAGGTTGGGTGCGGCCTTGGACAGGGAGACATTGCCCCCCTTGGCGAGCGTGACGCCCATGATGCTGGTCCTCCCCGAGATGGTGCTTCTTTGGTTGTCCTGCACTCCCCCAGAGGGGGCACCCCCGGGCGCCGCACGCGAACGGTGCGGCGCCGGACGCTTCGAGACCCGGTGACGGGTCTCAGACGTTCACGCCGAAGTCCTGCGCGATGCCGCGCAGGCCCGACGCGTACCCCTGGCCGATGGCGCGGAACTTCCACTCCGCGCCGTGCCGGTACAGCTCGCCGAAGACCATGGCGGTCTCCGTCGAGGCGTCCTCGGAGAGGTCGTAGCGTGCGATCTCCGCCTCGCCCGCCTGGTTCACCACGCGGATGAAAGCGTTGCGCACCTGGCCGAACGACTGCTGGCGGTTCTCGGCGTCGTAGATGGAGACCGGGAACACGATCTTCTCGACGTCGGCCGGGACGGCAGCGAGGTTGATCTTGATCTGCTCGTCGTCACCCTCGCCCTCACCGGTGATGTTGTCACCGGTGTGCTCGACCGAGCCGTCCGGGCTCTTGAGGTTGTTGAAGAAGACGAAGTTGGCGTCGCTGCTGACCTTGCCCGAGGAGTTCAGCAGGAGTGCGCTGGCGTCCAGGTCGAAGTCGGTACCGGTCGTGGTGCGGACGTCCCACCCCAGACCGACGATGACCGCGGTCAGGCCCGGGGCCTCCTTGGTCAGCGATACGTTGCCGCCCTTGCTGAGGCTGACTCCCACGAGTCCTCCATTGGTGTCCAGGGGCGGGGAGCCCCGCCGTGCGTTTGATACCGGATCAACGAGTCGATCCTAGTGACGGGTTCCCGCCCCACGCATGGCTTGGAGCCGAAGAATCACAGGGTGTCGAGCGCCTTCACGTACTCGTTCAGGTCGCGGGCGTCCGGCAGCGCGTTGACGACGGTCCAGCGCACCACGCCCTCCTTGTCGATGACGAAGGTGCCGCGCACCGCGCAGCCCTTGTCCTCGGCGAAGACGCCGTAGGCGCGGGAGACCTCGCCGTGCGGCCAGAAGTCGCTCAGCAGCGGGTACTCGAGGCCCTCCTGCTCGGCGAAGACCCGCAGGGTGTGGATGGAGTCGTTGGAGACGGCGAGCACCTGGGTGTCGCGGTCGGAGAACTGCGGCAGGTTGTCCCGCACCTCGCACAGCTCGCCGGTGCACACACCGGTGAAGGCGAAGGGGTAGAAGAGCAGCACCACGTTCTTGCTGCCACGGAACTCGGAGAGCTTCACGGTGGCGCCGTGGTTGTCCTTGAGCTCGAAGTCGGGGGCCTTGTCGCCGACCTGGATCGCCATCGGGATACGTCCCTTTCGGTGGGGCTGTTCGGGTGGCACCACCCTACGCAGAGATCACCGAAAGCCGACGGACGGGCTGAGTGAATTCAGCCCGTCCGTCGTTCGAGGACGAGGCCGTTCAGGCCGAAAGGGGGGTCTGGGGGCGCAGCCCCCAGCCACGGCCGCTGCGGCCGCCGGTCACCGCTTGGACTTCGCGGCCTTCGGGGTCACCAGCCGGCTGCCGCTCCAGTCCTTGCCCACGCTGACGCTCTTGGAGGCGGACAGCCCCGCCGTCGTCGCGGCTTCGGAGATGTCGCTCGGCTCCACGTAGCCGTCGCGGCCGGTCTTCGGCGTCAGCAGCAGGATGGAGCCGCCCTCCTCGATGTAGGTGGTGGCGTCCACCAGCACATCGGTCAGGTCGCCGTCCTCGTCGCGGAACCAGAGCACCACGGCATCGGCGACGTCGTCGTAGTCCTCGTCCACAAGGTCGCTGCCGATGACCTGCTCGATTGCCTCGCGGAGTTCCTGGTCTACGTCGTCGTCGTAGCCGATCTCCTGGACCACCTGCTCGGGCTGGAACCCCAGCCTGACGGCAGGGCTCGTCTCCGCGTGGTCCGCGGTCGCGCTCACGGGTTGCCTCCTGATCATGTCTTGGTGAGTATCTCAGCCACGCGCGTGCGCGAAGCATTGGCCGTAGTCCACACGGGCGGGGCGGATCGCGCAAGTACCCGGCCGTTCAGACCGCCGAAACGGTGACGATCCTGGCCGTGTCACCGCAACTCCAGGCATGCAACCGCCGCCACAAGTGACCTACACCACACCTTTCTGCCCCCTTTGCGGCATTGGGAACCAGCCGGAGCTGACGTAGATCTCGGTTACCTCTCAGTAGAGATGACGTTTGCTTTCCCGAGGTACACGATGGGGAACGGTGCAGGCGTACCGAAAAGCAGCTCATTGCAGCCCTCTGACAGGTAAGGAACAGCGTGGCTTCCGGATCCGATCGCAACCCGATCATCATTGGCGGCCTTCCGAGTCAGGTTCCTGACTTCGATCCCGAGGAGACCCAGGAGTGGCTCGACTCCCTGGACGCCGCCGTCGACGAGCGCGGCCGTGAGCGAGCCCGCTACCTGATGCTGCGGCTGATCGAGCGGGCCCGCGAGAAGCGCGTGGCCGTCCCCGAGATGCGCAGCACGGACTACGTCAACACGATCGCGACCAAGGACGAGCCGTTCTTCCCCGGCAACGAGGAGATCGAGCGCAAGGTCCTGAACGCGACCCGCTGGAACGCCGCGGTCATGGTCTCACGGGCCCAGCGCCCCGGCATCGGCGTCGGCGGCCACATCGCCACCTTCGCCTCCTCCGCATCGCTCTACGACGTCGGCTTCAACCACTTCTTCCGCGGCAAGGACGAGGGGGACGGCGGCGACCAGGTCTTCTTCCAGGGCCACGCCTCCCCGGGCATCTACGCCCGGGCGTTCCTGCTCGACCGGCTCAGTGAGCAGCAGCTGGACGGCTTCCGCCAGGAGAAGTCGAAGGCCCCCAACGGCCTGTCCTCCTACCCGCACCCGCGCTCGATGCCGGACTTCTGGGAGTTCCCGACCGTGTCGATGGGCCTCGGCCCGATCGGTGCGATCTACCAGGCCCGGATGAACCGCTACATGCACGCGCGCGGGATCGCCGACACGTCGAAGTCCCATGTGTGGGCGTTCCTCGGCGACGGCGAGATGGACGAGCCGGAGTCGCTCGGCCAGCTGACCATCGCCGCCCGCGAGGGCCTGGACAACCTGACCTTCGTCGTCAACTGCAATCTGCAGCGCCTGGACGGCCCGGTGCGCGGCAACGGCAAGGTCATCCAGGAGCTGGAGTCGGTCTTCCGCGGCGCCGGCTGGAACGTGATCAAGCTGATCTGGGACCGCTCCTGGGACCCGCTGCTCGCGCAGGACCGCGACGGCATCCTCGTCAACAAGATGAACACGACGCCGGACGGCCAGTTCCAGACGTACGCCACCGAGTCCGGCGCCTACATCCGCGAGAACTTCTTCGGCGACGACCAGCGGCTGCGCGCGATGGTCGAGGGCATGACCGACGACCAGATCCTGCACCTGGGCCGTGGCGGCCACGACCACAAGAAGATCTTCGCGGCGTTCTCGGCGGCCAAGGCGCACAAGGGCCAGCCGACGGTGATCCTGGCCAAGACGATCAAGGGCTGGACCCTCGGCCCGAACTTCGAGGGCCGCAACGCCACGCACCAGATGAAGAAGCTGACGGTCGACGACCTCAAGCGCTTCCGCGACCGGCTGCACCTGCCGATCTCCGACAAGGACCTGGAGAGCGGGCTTCCGCCCTACTACCACCCGGGGCGGAACTCGGAAGAGATCCAGTACATGCACGACCACCGCAAGCAGTGCGGCGGGTACGTCCCGACGCGCGTCGTGCGCTCCAAGCCGCTCGCCCTGCCGGACGACAAGACGTACGCGACTGTGAAGAAGGGCTCCGGTCAGCAGTCGATCGCCACGACCATGGCTTTCGTACGGCTACTCAAGGACCTCATGCGGGACAAGGAGCTCGGCAAGCGGTTCGTGCTGATCGCGCCGGACGAGTACCGCACGTTCGGCATGGACTCCTTCTTCCCGAGCGCGAAGATCTACAACCCGCTCGGCCAGCAGTACGAGGCCGTCGACCGCGATCTGCTGCTCGCGTACAAGGAGTCGCCGACCGGCCAGATGCTGCACGACGGCATCTCCGAGGCGGGCTGCACCGCCTCGCTGATCGCGGCGGGCTCGGCGTACGCCACGCACGGCGAACCGCTGATCCCGGTCTACGTCTTCTACTCGATGTTCGGTTTCCAGCGCACCGGTGACCAGTTCTGGCAGATGTCCGACCAGCTGGCGCGCGGTTTCGTACTGGGTGCGACCGCCGGCCGCACGACGCTGACCGGTGAGGGGCTGCAGCACGCGGACGGCCACTCGCAGCTGCTCGCCTCGACCAACCCGGGCTGTGTCGCCTACGACCCGGCGTACTCGTACGAGATCGCGCACATCGTGCAGGACGGTCTGCGACGGATGTACGGCGGGGACGCGGAGCACCCGCACGGCGAGGACGTCTTCTACTACCTCACCGTCTACAACGAGCCCATCCAGCACCCCGCCGAGCCGGAGAACGTGGACGTCGAGGGCATCCTCAAGGGCATCCACCGGCTCTCCGAGGGCACTTCGGGGTCGATCCCGGCGCAGATCATGGCCTCCGGTGTGGCGGTCCCGTGGGCCGTCGAGGCGCAGAAGATCCTCGCCGAGGAGTGGAACGTCAAGGCCGACGTCTGGTCGGCGACCTCCTGGAACGAGCTGCGGCGCGAGGCGGTGGAGGTCGAGCGGCACAACCTGCTGCACCCCGAGGAGGAGCAGCGCGTGCCTTATGTGACGCAGAAGCTGTCGGGCGCGCAGGGACCCTTCGTGGCCGTTTCCGACTGGATGCGGGCGGTTCCGGACCAGATCGCCCGGTGGGTGCCGGGGTCCTACCAGTCCCTGGGTGCCGATGGGTTCGGCTTCGCCGATACCCGGGGGGCGGCTCGGCGGTTCTTCCACATCGACGCGCAGTCGATCGTGGTGGCGGTGCTCACCGAGTTGGCCAAGGAGGGGAAGGTGGACCGCTCGGTGCTCAAGCAGGCCATTGACCGGTATCAGTTGCTGGACGTTGCGGCGGCGGATCCCGGGGCCGCGGGCGGGGACGCGTAACACCAAGGTCGATTTGAGGGCGGCGGGACCAGATGGTCTCGCCGCCCTTACTCGTTCTTTACGATGCGGGCATGAAGCAACAGACGGCGCAGGGGCGTTGGGAGCAGCACACCCAGCGGCCCCTGCTGGCGCTCGCGGTGGCCTTCGCCGTCGCGTATGCCGTGCCGATCGTGGACCACTCCGCGGGGCACTCGCTGACGTCCGCGTGCACGGTGGTGGAGTGGGTGGTCTGGGGAGCGTTCGCCACGGACTACCTGGTACGGGTGGGGCTCTCCCCGCGGCGCAAGGAATTTGTGCGCACGCACTGGCTCGACCTGTGTGCGGTCGTGCTGCCGATGCTTCAGCCGTTGCGGCTGCTGCGGATGGTGTCCACGCTGATACTCGTCGGGCGACGGGCGCGGATGGCCTCGCAGATCCAGCTGACGACGTATGTCGCGGGTGCCGTCATCGGATTGCTGATGTTCGGTTCGCTGGCCGTGCTCTCGGTGGAGCGCGACTCGCCGAACGGGAACATCCGGACGCTGGGTGACGCGGTGTGGTGGTCATTCACGACGATGACGACCGTGGGGTACGGCGATCATGCGCCGACGACCGGGCTGGGGCGGATGATCGCCGTCGGGCTGATGCTGGCCGGGATAGCCCTGCTGGGTGTGGTGACCGCGAACATCGCCGCGTGGTTCATCGCGCGGTTCGAGAAGGACGACGTGGAGGAGCGTCGGCAGACCGAGGCCATCGAGGCGCTCACGGAGGAGGTGCGGGCCCTCCGGGCCGAGGTGGCGGCGTTGCGGGAGCCGTCGGGTGCGCCGTGAACGGGGTTGCTGCGGGGGTGGGTGTGCTTGCCCGCGCTTGCGGGGTGCCGCTGTCTTTGGGACGGGCGCCGCCCCGGAGGCACGACTGCCATGCGGGCGGGCCCCCGGTCCATCAGCCGGGGGCCCTGTCCCTCACTCGCCCCGGGTCAGAACAAACCGTTGCCCGGGGTTGCCGCTCCTGCGAGCCACACGATCGCCAGGAGCGTGTCGATGGCGCCCAGTACGAAGGCGACCAGGGCCGGAACCGAGCGGCTGCCCGCCCAGGTGCGGCCCATTGCGAGCCAGCCGCAGACGATCGCGGCGGGGCCGAGGATGATCCCCAGCACGAAGAACCCCGCGACCGCGCAGATGGTTCCGATGATTCCGAGCGTTGCGCGATCCGGCCCGGTCCGTGACCACGTGCGGCCACGTGAGCGGGGGTACCTGCGCGTTCCGTGTCCGAAGCCCGCCATCATCAACTCCCTGAACCCCGGGGTCTGTTCGGGGTTCAACGAGCGGGTACCCCCGTTGCGCTTCCTAATCCTCGGAGCTGCCGGCGCGCTGACCCCCTCCGGCAGCGCGCCGCAGCACCGGTCGCCCTCCACACCGTACGAACTTGCCCGAGGAACATGCCGTGCGGGAGGGCGTGACCACTGTGGCCTGCGGTGCGCACCGGATGCGAGGAATCTTTAGCTTCTTCACCCTGATAGGCGAAGTCCGTTGAAAACCCGTCAAGTTCGCCGGGCTTCCCCGCGTCAGATGTGCGCCGCTCCCGCTCCCGCGCCCGCCTCCGCGTTCTCGCCGCGCTTGGTGAGCAGGGCGACGAAGACGGCCACGACCGCGACTCCGCACGCGACCAGGGACGCCAGGCTCATGCCGGAGATGAACGTGTCGTGCGCGACGCCCGCGATCTTCGCAGCGACCGCCTCCGGGGTGCCCTTGACCACCGGGGCCACACCGACCTGGACGGCCTCGGAGGCCTGGCCCAGCTGGGTCGGGGTGAGCGGAGGGAGGCCGGCGTCCTTCCAGTTGCCGGCGAGGTCGCTGTCGACCTTGGACGCCATCACGGCGCCGAGGACGGCCGTACCGAGGCTGCCGCCGATCTGCATCGCCGCCTGCTGGAGGCCGCCGGCGACGCCTGAGAGCTCCATGGGCGCGTTGCCGACGATGACCTCCGTGGCACCGACCATGACCGGCGCGAGGCCGAGGCCGAGCAGGGCGAACCAGAGGGACATCACGGCGCTGCCGGTGTCCGCCTTCAGCGTCGACATGCCGTACATGGCGATCGCGGTGGCCGCCATGCCGCCGGCCAGCGGGATGCGCGGGCCCAGCTTGGTGATCAGCGCGCCCGCGAGCGGGGAGCCGACGATCATCATGCCGGTGAGCGGGAGCAGATGCTCGCCGGCCTCGATCGGCTTCATCCCATGCACGTTCTGCAGGTAGAACGTCACGAAGAACAGGCCGCCCATGAAGGCGATGGCCATCAGCACCATCAGCACCACGCCCGCGGACAGCGGAACCGAGCGGAAGAGGGTCAGCGGGATCAGCGGCTCCTTGACCTTCGTCTCCCAGAAGGAGAAGAGGACGAAGCCGACGATCGAGGCGGCTATGAACGTCCAGGTCCTGCCGTCGCCCCAGCCCCAGGCCGGGGCCTTGATCAGGGCCCAGACCAGGGAGAACATCGCGCCCGAGAGCAGGGCGATACCCAGCAGGTCGAAGGAGCGCGGCGCGTTCTCGGCTCGGTGGTCGCGCAGGATCAGCAGGCCCAGGACCAGGGCGATCGCGCCGACCGGCACGTTGATGAAGAACACCGACTGCCAGTTGACGTGCTCGACCAGGACGCCGCCGAGGATCGGGCCGCCGGCGGTGGAGGCGCCGATGACCATGCCCCAGATGCCGATGGCCATGTTGAGCTTCTCGGCCGGGAAGGTCGCCCGCAGCAGGCCGAGCGCGGCCGGCATCAGCAGCGCGCCGAACAGGCCCTGGAAGACGCGGAAGGTGACGACCGCGGCGATGCTGTTCGACAGGCCGATGGCACCGGAGGCGGCGGCGAAGCCGGTCACGCCGATCAGGAAGGTCTGGCGGTGCCCGAAGCGGTCGCCGAGCTTGCCCGCGGTGATCAGGGAGACAGCGAGAGCCAGGAAGTACCCGTTGGTGATCCACTGGACGTCGGCGAAGCTCGCCCCCAGGTCCTTCTGGATGGCCGGGTTGGCGATGGCCACGATGGTGCCGTCGAGGGCCACCATCATGACCCCGACGGCGACGGTGATGAGGGTGAACCACGGGTGGCCGCGCAGCCCGGAGGCCCCCGGCGCGTCCGACGGGGCTGCCGGTGCCTCGTCCCCCGGCCCCGTCGTGTCGATGGTGGTCTGACTAGTCATGTGTTCGAGGCTAGTGACAGCCGCTGACAATTGACAAACCAATTCACAAGTCAGTAACTGACGCATATGGAAACACTCCGCGAACGCAAGAAGCAGCGCACCCGGGACGCGCTGCTGCGGGCCGCCGTCGAACTGTTCACCACCCGCGGGTACGAGCAGACGACCGTCGACGACATCGCCGAGGCCGTCGACGTCTCGCAGCGCACCTTCTTCCGCTACTTCGCCGGCAAGGAGGAGGCCGCGCTCGCCCTGCAGGAGCTGGCGGTGGCGCGGTTCGTCGAGGCCGTACGCGAACGGCCGGCGGACGAGGCGCCGCTGGCCGCGCTGCGCCAGGCGGTCCTGGAGGGCTGGGACACGCTCCACGAGATCATCGAGGCCGTCGTACCGGTCGAGCTGTATCTGCGGATGTACCGGGTGATCGAGTCGACGCCGGTCCTGCTCGCCGCGCATCTGCGGCGCAACGAGGAGACCGAGGACGCCATCGCGCGGGTGCTCGCCGAGCGGGAGGGCCTGGACGTGGACGCCGACCCGCGGCCCCGTCTTGCCGTGGCGATCTTCAGCGGGGTGATGCGGGTGACGGAACGGCAGTGGTCCACCGGTGAGGACTTCAGCGTCGAGGCGATGCGCGCGTTGACGATCTCGTACCTCGAACAGGTGGGGCCCGCACTCACGGAGAGCTGGCGAACACGCTGAGGCACATCGCGAGGACATTGACAGACACTGAGGTCATCGCCGCGTTTATCGAAACGTGATACCCGTCACTCAGCTCACGCGAGACCCTCTCGTTCTCCTAGTGTGTCCTCCCAGTGACTTCCTTCGACACCTCCCCGCAACTGAACGTCTGGCGCGCCCTGCTCGCGCTGGCCGTCGTGTTCGTGATGCTGGCGACCACCGGATGGACCGCCCTGCGCAGCCATCGCGCGGTGACTCCGCTGCAGGCCTCGATCTCCTCCTGGGAGCACGGCCGCATCCACGGACACCATCTGCCGGACCCCGACGCGTCCCCCGCGCGCCTCGCCCGCTTCTTCGCCTCGCTCACCGCCCAGGAGCGCACCCATCTCGCCCACCGCTATCCCCTCGCGGTCGGCAACATGAACGGTGCTCCCCTCGCCCTGCGCTACCGCGCCAACCGTCTGGCGCTCACCGAGCAGCGCAAGGTCGAGCTCAGGCGTATGCACGACAACCGGCTCTCGCTGCTCGGACAGCACGACGCCGGTCGCCGTATGCACCGCTACGAGTCGCTGCTGCAGAAGGGCCGGCAGGTCCTCGCGTTCGACCCCGAGGGCTCGGGGCGGGTCGCGCAGGTGATCGGGGACCTGCAGCGCGCCGAGCGTGTGTCGGTCGTCGTCCCCGGTGTGGACACCAACCTGCTCACCTTCCAGAAGACCAACCGCCCGTACTCGGCTGCCCTCGGCATGGCCCAGTCGCTGTATGCGGCGGAGCAGGCGGCGAGCCCGACGACGCGTACGGCCGTGATCGCCTGGGCCGACTACACGGCGCCCGCCGGGCTCGGCATCGACTCGGCGACGGCGATGCGCGCGGCGGAGGGCTCGCTGCGGCTGAACGCCATGCTGCGCGGGCTGCCCGGCACGGCGCCCGTCTCGCTGTTCTGCCACAGCTACGGCTCCGTGGTGTGCGGCATCGCCGCCCCCGGGCTGCCGCGCCGGGTCGCCGACATAGCGGTGGCCGCCAGCCCCGGCATGCGCGTGTCGAACGCCTCCCACCTGCGCACCACCGCCCAGGTGTGGGCGATGCGGGACGCCACCGACTGGGTCCAGGACGTGCCGTACCTGGAACTCGGCGGGCTGGGCCACGGGGCAGACCCGGTGTCGGCCGCGTTCGGGGCGCGGGTGCTGTCCGCGCAGGGCGCGAAGGGGCATGCCGGTTATTTCGAGCCGGGCACGGAGAGCGTGCGGAACTTCGCGGAGATCGGCGTTGGCGCGTATCGGTCGGTGCACTGCGCACGCGAGGAGAACGTGTGCCGGGAGGGTTTGTCCGGCGCGTCCACGTCCGGACGCGCGTAGAGGCGCAGAAACTGCGGTCTGCGCGGGGTGGAGACGAAGGAGCGGGTCATGCATACGATGAGCCGCATGGGTGACGTACTGGCCGGATTTCATGCCGCCTGGGAGTTCGAGTCCGACTCCGTGCTCATCCGTTACGAACGCGGGATTCGAACACCCAAGCTCTTCCAGGCGCTGGGGGAACGCCGTGTGCCGCTGGAGGCGATCTCCGGGGTGACGCTGTCCCCCGGCAAGCGCGGCACCGTCGTCCTGCGCGCCGAGCTGCGGCCCGGGGCCGATCCGCTGCTGGAGGCGGCTGCGGGGCAGCTCAAGGAAGGGTGCGATCCGTACCGGCTGGTGCTGCCTGCGGAGCGGGACGCTCTCGCCGAGTACTACGCCGATGAGCTGCGGGGGCTGCTGACCGCGGACGGAGAGCCCGCCGAGCGGTTTCTGGTGGCTGCGCCCGAGGCGCCCCGGCAGTTCAAGGCCTATGACGCCAAGGCGTCCTTCGACGGGAAGGCCGTGCACTTCCGGTGGTTCTGGACGGGGGCGTCGTCGGCGAAGTGGAAGGCGGGCGACCAGAGCTTTCCCGTCGGGGAGCTGAGCGGGGTGGAGTGGCGGTCGCCGGAGGTGTTCGAGGGGCATCTGCGGTTGTTGCGGCGGAATGCTGCGCAGGCTGAGCAGGTGGACCAGGATCCGGCGGCTGTGGTGTTCGGGCTGGGGTATGGCCCTGTGCATGAGTCGTTGCCGTTTGCGGCGGCTGTGCTTGCCGCGGTGCGGGATGCCGGACCGGCGGCCGTGGTGTCGGCCGGTGCGCCGAGGCGCGATCCGGCCGACATCGCTGAGCGCATTCGTCACCTGGGGGAGCTGCATCAGGCGGGGCTGGTGACGGATGAGGAGTTCTCCGTCAAGAAGGCGGAGCTGTTGGCGGAGCTTTAGGGGGTGCGGGGTTCGGCTTGTTGGCTGGTGCGGGTTCGTTGTGGCTTGTCGCGCCCACGCGGCGGAGCCGCAAATCGACTCAGCCCCGCGCCCCTCAAAAGCCGCTGCCCGCAGCCCTTGCGACAAGCTGCTCCCCGGCGCCCCGCTAAACCGGCCCCGGCTTACTCCCTGCCTGCTGAAGCGAAGCTCATGTCCGGGTAACGCGTCCCTGCCACCTTCGACGCGATCGGTTCCAGTGCGGCCAGCTCGTCTTCCGTCAGGACGATTGCCGTTGCCGCTGCGTTCTCCTCCACCCTTTTGACCTTTGTCGTGCCCGGGATCTGGGCCACCGCGAGGCCGTGCACGTCCGCTCGTTGCTGGACCCAGGCCAGGGCGATCTGGGCCGGGGAGGCTCCGTGGGCCTCGGCCACCGCTCGGATCGGCTCCAGGAGCGTTGCGTTGGTGGCCGCGTTGTCGCCCTGGAAGCGGGGCATCGTGCGGCGGACGTCGCCGTCGGTGAGGTCCTTGTCCGCGTTGGAGAAGGAGCCGGCGAGGAAACCGCGGCCGAGCGGGGAGTACGGAACCAGGGCCACGCCCAGTTCGCGGGCAGCGGGCACCACGTTGGTCTCGATGTCCCGGCTGAACAGGGACCACTCCGACTGCACGGCGGCGATCGGGTGCACGGCCTGCGCGGCGCGCAGTTCGTCGGCGGTGACCTCGCTGAGGCCGAGGTGCCTGACCTTGCCCTCGCGGACCAGCTCGGCCATGGCGCCGACGGTCTCCTCGATCGGGACGTTCACATCGCGCCGGTGCATGTAGTAGAGGTCGATGACGTCGACGTCCAGGCGGCGCAGGCTGCCCTCGGCGGCCTGGCGGACGTACGCGGCGTCGCCGCGGATGACCCGCTTGGTGCGGTCGCCCGCCGGAACGCGTACGCCGAACTTGGTCGCGATGACGACCTCGTCGCGGTGCGCCTTGAAGAAGGGCGAGAGGAAACGCTCGTTGTCGCCGTCGCCGTAGCCCTCCGCCGTGTCGTACAGGGTGACGCCCAGCTCCAGTGCCCGCTCCAGGGTGGCCCGCGACTCCTCCGCGTCCGAGGGGCCGTACGCCCAGCTCATGCCCATGCAGCCGAGGCCCTGTACGCCGACCTCGGGGCCGTCGGCGCCCAGTCGTACGGTCGGGATCCTGCTGTCCGTCATCGCACCTTCTCCGCGTAGAAACTGATCTTCCGGTCGAGCACCGCGAGGGTGTCCTGGAGCTCCGCCATCCGGGACAGCACGTCCCGGCGGGTCTGCTCGAGCAGTTCGAAGCGCTCGCCGAACGTGTGGTCGCCCTCGCGCACCAGTTCCGCGTACCGCACCATGTCGGCGACCGGCATACCGGTGAGCCGGAGCTTGCCGACGAGGTCCAGCCAGTCGAGGTCGCGGTTGCTGTAGCGGCGCTGGCCCGTGTGCGAGCGGTCCACGTGCGGCATCAGGCCGATGCGCTCGTACCAGCGCAGGGTGTGCGCGGTGAGGCCGGTGAACGCGACGACCTCGCTGATCGTGTAACTGTCCTGGCCTTCGGGGCGCCGATGGGGGTGGGGCGGGGCACCGCAGCTGTCGGTCCGGGTGGGCGTGGTCTCCATCACCGTCATGGCCTCAACGCTATGACCTTCGAGTGCACTCCAAGCAAGCGGAACCCGTAAGAAATAAGCACAGCAGAAATAAGCACAGCAGAAATCGGCGGGACATGGGGCTGGGGCGGTGACTAGCGTGCGGGGCATGGGTCTTGTACGCCGGGCCGTGCCCGAGGACGCGCAGGAAGTGCTGCGGCTGCGCCAGGTGATGATCGATGCGCTGCCGGGGTCGGATCCTGCCACGGACTGGCACGAGCAGTCGCTGCCGGGGCTGCGGGAGAGGCTGGGCGAGACGGAGGGGAACTTCGCCGCGTTCGTCGTCGACCATCCGGAGCGGCCGGGGGCGTTGGCCGCGCTGGTGGCCGGGACGGTGGACTACCGGATCGGGAAGGCGGGCGATCCGCACGGGCGAGTCGGCTTCGTCTTCAGCGTGGCGACCGATCCGGACGCACGCCGTCGCGGGTACGCGCGCGCGTGCATGGACGTACTGCTGGACTGGTTCCGGGAGCGCGGTGCCGCGCGCGTGCATCTGACCGCCTCCCCGGAGGCCGAGCCGCTCTATGTCTCGCTCGGGTTCAAGCCCAAGCCCGACCCGTTGCTGGAGCTCACGCTGTGAGCGCTTAGGCTCGACGGCATGTCGCTGAAGAGCCTTGCGTTGATCGAAAACTGGCCGGTTCCCACCGCTGCGGCGGGTGTGGTGCGGGGCGACGGCACGGTCCTCGGCACCCATGGCCCGGTCGGCCACCGCTTCCCGCTCGCCTCGGTCACCAAGCCGCTCGCCGCGTACGCCGCCCTCGTCGCGTACGAGGAGGGCGCGATCGAGCTCGACGAACCGGCGGGGCCGCCCGGCTCGACGGTCCGCCATCTGCTGGCCCACACCTCGGGGCTCGCGTTCGACGAGCACCGGGTGACCGCGCCGGCCGGGGAGCGGCGGCTGTACTCCAACGCAGGGTTCGAGCAGCTCGGCGACCACATCGCCAAGGCGACCGACATCCCGTTCGGGGAGTATCTGCGGCAGGCGGTGCTGGAGCCGCTGGGGATGAACGGCACCTCCCTGGAGGGCTCCCCCGCCAAGGACGGCGTCTCGACCGTCGAGGACCTGCTGCGGTTCGCGGCCGAGGTGCAGGCGCCGCGGCTGCTGGATCCGCGGACGGTGGCGGAGGCGATGACGGTGCAGTACCCGGGGACGAAGGGGGTCCTGCCGGGGTACGGGCACCAGAATCCGAACGACTGGGGTCTCGGGTTCGAGATCCGTGACTCCAAGTCGCCGCACTGGACGGGGTCTTCGTCCTCTGCGCGGACCTTCGGGCACTTCGGGCAGGCGGGTACGTTCCTGTGGATCGACCCGGACGCGGGGGTGGCGGGCGTGGCCCTGACCGACCGGGCCTTCGGGCCGTGGGCGGTGGAGGCTTGGCCGGCGTTCACGGATGCGGTGCTGGCGGAGTTGCGGGGCTGAGGTCGCGGGCCCCGGGTTTTTTCGCCCCCGCCGCCCCTACCCGTCCCGTACCTGGGGGCTGCCGCCCCCAGACCCCCGCTTCGGCCTGAACGACCTCGTCCTCAAACGCCGGACGGGCTGAAAAGATCAAACCCCGGCCGGTGAAAAATCAGCCCCTCCGGCGTTTGAGGAGCGGGGGTCCGGGGGCCGGCCCCCGGGACGGGACGGGTAGGGGCGGCGGGGGCGAACACCCTGGCCCGCGGTCACCACCGTCCCGGCTCGTTCTCAAGTGCCCAGATCAGCAGCTCCGCGTCCGTCGCAGCCAGCGCCTCCATGTCCTTCGCGTCCGTGATCCGAGCCGCGTCACCGGGGCCCAAATGCTCCCCGTCCAGGTCCACTTCACCCCGCACCACGTGCGCGTACACGTACGCCGCGTCCGGCACCGCCGTCCGCTCCCCCGCCCCCAGGCGCCGTACATGGAGCATCGCGCCCGCCTCCGGGACCGCGTACGGGGTCGAGTCCGCGATGCCGTGGACGATCTCGTAGGCGGGGTCGCCGCCGGGGTCGCGGGGGGCCAGCCACATCTGGACGAAGGTCAGGGGGCCGTCGCCGTCGTTGCGCTCCACGTGCCGTACGCCCGCGGCCGAGCTCAGCCGCTGGACGTCGCCGGGCCGGACCGTCGTCTCGTGGCCGAAGGAGTCACGGTGGGTCAGCTCGCCCTCGACCACCCACGTCACGATCTCGGTGTGGCTGTGCGGGTGTTCGTCGAAGCCAGCGCCGGGCGCGAGCCGCTCCTCGTTGCAGGCGATCACCGCACCGAAGCGGAGGTTGTCGGGGTCGTAGTGCGGGCCGAAGGAGAAGGCGTGCCACGACTCGATGCCGGCTGCCGGGTCGCCCCCTGGATAGCGCTCCGCAGCGCGCCGTACGTCCATCACGTACTCCACGGTAGCCCTCGGTCCGCACCCGGCGACGCACGCTCCCGTCCGGATAAGGCAGTCTTGTCCCCGTGCCCGAACCCGAAACGAGCAAGCCCGAAGCCGCCGCGCCCCGCGTCCACCCGCATGCAGCGACCCTGAAGCGACTGGAGAAGTCCTCCGGCTCTCTCGCCCAGCAGGCCATTGCGCGCATGGACGAGACGCTGCCGTGGTACCGGGCGATGCCCCCGGAGAACCGTTCCTGGATCGGGTTGGTCGCCCAGGCCGGTATCGCCGCGTTCACCGAGTGGTTCCGGCACCCCGACGCCCCGCAGGCCATCTCGACGGATGTGTTCGGGACCGCGCCCCGCGAGCTGACCAGGGCGATCACGCTGCGGCAGACCGTGGAGATGGTGCGCACCACCATCGAGGTCATGGAGTCCGCGATCGACGAGGTGGCGGCGCCCGGCGACGAGAGCGTGCTGCGCGAGGCGCTGCTCGTGTACGCCCGGGAGATCGCCTTCGCCACCGCCCAGGTGTACGCCCAGGCCGCCGAGGCACGCGGTGCCTGGGACGCCCGCCTGGAGTCCCTCGTCGTCAATGCGGTGCTCAGCGGGGAGGCCGACGAGGGCGCCGTCAGCCGGGCCGCCGCCCTGGGGTGGAACGCGCCCGAGCATGTGTGTGTCGTCCTCGGGACCGCCCCCGACGGGGACTCCGAGTTGACGGTGGAGGCGATCCGGCGGGCCGCCCGGCACGCCAAGCTGCAGGTCCTCACCGGGGTGCTCGGGGACCGGCTCGTCGTCATCGCCGGTGGCAGCGACAATCCGATCGGTGTCGCGAAGTCGCTGATCGGGCCGTATGCCGCAGGGCCCGTGGTGGCCGGGCCGGTGGTGGCCGACCTGCTGGCCGCGACGCGGTCCGCGCAGGCCGCGGCCGCCGGTCTCAAAGCGTGTTCCGCCTGGCAGGACGCCCCGCGGCCGGTACTGGCGGACGATCTGCTTCCGGAGCGCGCGATCGCCGGTGACCCGAGCGCGCGCGAACAGCTGGTGGAGGAGATCTACAGACCGCTGGAGGAGGCCGGGTCGGCGCTCCTGGAGACGCTCTCCGTCTATCTCGAGCAGGCGAGCAGTCTGGAAGGCGCCGCCCGGATGCTCTTCGTTCACCCGAACACCGTGCGCTACCGGCTCCGACGTGTGACTGACGTCACCGGTTGGTCGCCTTCCGATGTACGCTCCGCCTTCACACTGCGGATCGCCCTGATCCTGGGGCGTCTGGCCGACGGGGATCTCCCCGCCTAGTCTTTTGTCGGGGGTCCACAAAACCCCCTCGTGTTCTTCGTCCCTGTCCCCACGGGCGGCCTTGGCCGTCCACAAGAGAGAGTGTGAGAGTGCTCGTACTCGTCGCTCCCGGCCAGGGCGCCCAGACGCCCGGCTTCCTGACTCCCTGGCTCGAACTGCCCGGTGCCGCTGACCGCGTCGCCGCCTGGTCGGACGCCATCGGACTGGACCTCGCCCACTACGGCACGAAGGCCGACGCGGAGGAGATCCGCGACACCGCCGTGGCGCAGCCCCTGCTCGTCGCCGCCGGCATCCTGTCCGCCGCGGCACTCGGTGCCATCACGCCGGGCGCCGTCGCGGGCCACAGCGTCGGCGAGATCACCGCCGCCGCCTTCGCGGGCGTCCTCGACGACACCTCCGCGCTCACCCTCGTACGCAAGCGGGGGCTGGCCATGGCCGACGCCGCCGCGATCACCGAGACCGGGATGTCGGCGCTGCTCGGCGGCGACCCCGAGGTGTCGGTCGCGCATCTGGAGAAGCTGGGCCTGACCCCGGCGAACGTGAACGGCGCGGGCCAGATCGTCGCCGCGGGCACGCTGGAGCAACTCGCCGTGCTGAACGAGGACAAGCCCGAGGGCGTCCGCAAGGTCGTCCCGCTGAAGGTCGCCGGCGCCTTCCACACGCACCACATGGCGCCCGCCGTCGACGCGCTGGCGAAGGCCGCCGCCGAGCTGGCGCCCGCCGACCCGAAGTTCACGTACGTGTCCAACAAGGACGGGCAGACGGTCGCGACCGGCGCCGAGGTGCTGGAGCGCCTGGTCGGCCAGGTCGCCAACCCGGTCCGCTGGGACCTGTGCATGGAGACCTTCAAGGAGCTCGGCGCGACCGCCCTGATCGAGGTCTCCCCCGGCGGCACGCTGGTCGGCCTCGCCAAGCGCGCGCTGCCGGGCGTGAAGACACTCGCGCTGAAGACCCCCGACGACCTCGACGCGGCCCGCGAGCTCATCTCCGCTGTGTCCGATTCTGCTGCTGACGCAGCGGGCACCCAAGCCTGACGCCTAAGGAGCCGTACGAACATGTCGAAGATCAAGCCCAGCAAGGGCGCCCCGTACGCGCGCATCCTCGGTGTGGGCGGCTACCGCCCGACCCGGGTCGTGCCGAACGAGGTGATCCTCGAGACGATCGACTCCTCGGACGAGTGGATCCGTTCGCGCTCCGGCATCGAGACCCGGCACTGGGCCTCCGACGAGGAGACCGTCGCCGCGATGTCGATCGAGGCGTCCGGCAAGGCGATCGCCGACGCGGGGATCTCCGCCGAGCAGATCGGCGGCGTGATCGTCTCGACGGTCTCGCACTTCAAGCAGACCCCCGCGGTCGCGACGGAGATCGCCGACAAGCTCGGCACGAACAAGGCCGCCGCCTTCGACATCTCGGCGGGCTGCGCGGGCTTCGGCTACGGGCTCACCCTCGCCAAGGGCATGATCATCGAGGGCTCCGCGGAGTACGTCCTGGTCATCGGCGTGGAGCGGCTGTCCGACCTCACCGACCTGGAGGACCGGGCGACGGCCTTCCTGTTCGGCGACGGTGCGGGCGCGGTCGTGGTCGGCCCGTCCGCGGAGCCGGCGATCGGCCCGACGGTGTGGGGCTCGGAGGGCGACAAGTCCGAGACGATCAAGCAGACCGTGCCGTGGACGGACTACCGCGAAGGCTCGGTCGCCAAGTTCCCTGCGATCACGCAGGAGGGCCAGGCGGTGTTCCGCTGGGCCGTGTTCGAGATGGCGAAGGTCGCCCAGCAGGCGCTGGACGCGGCCGGGATCACCCCGGACGACCTGGACGTCTTCATTCCCCACCAGGCCAACGAGCGGATCATCGACTCGATGGTGAAGACGCTGAAACTGCCGGAGCACGTCACGGTCGCGCGTGACGTACGCACCACCGGCAACACCTCGGCCGCCTCGATTCCGCTCGCCATGGAGCGGCTTCTGGCGACCGGCGAGGCGAAGAGCGGCGACACCGCGCTCGTCATCGGCTTCGGGGCGGGTCTCGTGTACGCCGCGACGGTCGTTACCCTCCCCTAGGCACTCCGTGCCGGATCATCATCGGATCCGGTGCGGAAAGCACAGCAACACCTGCCGCTGACGCGGCGGGCGCCACACCCTCTGGATTACTACGAAGGAGCGCCTGACATGGCCGCCACTCAGGAAGAGATCGTCGCCGGTCTCGCCGACATCGTGAACGAGATCGCCGGCATCCCGGTTGAGGACGTCCAGCTGGACAAGTCCTTCACCGACGACCTGGACGTCGACTCGCTGTCCATGGTCGAGGTCGTCGTCGCCGCCGAAGAGCGCTTCGACGTCAAGATCCCGGACGAGGACGTCAAGAACCTCAAGACGGTCGGCGACGCGACCGACTACATCCTCAAGCACCAGGCCTGAGCCTTTTAGGCCCGGCTGCTTTGCCCCGCCACCCGGCGGTGGCGCCGCTGAATCCCGATCCGTTGGAGAAAGAATTCCCGTGAGCCCGACCAATCGCACCGTGGTCGTCACCGGTATCGGCGCAACCACACCGCTGGGTGGCGACGCAGCCTCTACCTGGGAGGGCCTGATCGCCGGCAAGTCCGGCGTGAAGCCCCTGGAGCAGGAGTGGGCCGCCGAGCAGGCGGTCCGTATCGCCGCGCCGGTCGCCGTGGAGCCCACCGAGGTCATCCCCCGTCCGCAGGCCCGCCGCCTGGACCGCTCGGCGCAGTTCGCGCTGATCGCGGCCAAGGAGGCCTGGGCGGACGCCGGTTTCACCGAGAAGGCCGGTGACGATGCGAGCATCGACCCGGACCGTCTCGGTGCCGTCATCGCCTCCGGCATCGGCGGTGTGACGACCCTGCTCGACCAGTACGACGTGCTCAAGGAGAAGGGCGTACGCCGCGTCTCCCCGCACACCGTCCCCATGCTGATGCCGAACAGCCCCTCCGCCAACGTGGGCCTGCTCGTGGGCGCCCGGGCGGGCGTGCACACCCCGGTCTCCGCCTGCGCCTCGGGCGCCGAGGCCATCGGCTACGCCATCGAGATGATCCGCACCGGCCGCGCCGACGTCGTCGTCGCGGGTGGCACGGAGGCGGCCATCCACCCGCTGCCCATCGCCGCGTTCGGCAACATGATGGCGATGTCCAAGAACAACGACGACCCGCAGGGCGCCTCGCGTCCCTACGACGTCGCCCGTGACGGCTTCGTCCTCGGTGAGGGCGCCGGCGTCCTCGTCCTGGAGTCCGCCGAGCACGCCGCCAAGCGCGGCGCCCGCGTCTACGCGGAGGCGGTCGGCCAGGGCATCTCCGCCGACAGCCACGACATCGTGCAGCCGGAGCCCGAGGGCCGCGGCATCTCGCACGCCCTGCAGAACCTGCTGGAGCGCACCGACCTGGATCCGGCGGAGATCGTGCACGTCAACGCGCACGCCACCTCGACGCCTGCCGGTGACGTGGCCGAGCTGAAGGCGCTGCGGAAGGTGTTCGGCGACGACGCCGACCACATGGCGGTCTCGGCCACCAAGTCGATGACCGGTCATCTGCTGGGTGGTGCGGGTGGTGTCGAGTCCGTCGCCACGATCCTGGCGCTGTACCACCGGGTTGCTCCGCCGACCATCAATGTCGAGAACCTCGACCCCGAGGCGGAGGCGGCTGCGGACATCGTTCGCGGTGAGGCGCGGAAGCTGCCCGTTGAGGGCCGTATTGCGGCCCTCAACGACTCCTTCGGGTTCGGTGGGCACAACGTGGTGCTGGCGTTCCGTACGGTCTGATTGCCGTGAACGGCGAATGGCCCGTCCCCGGGGTGGGGGCGGGCCATTCGCCGTCTGACGTCTGTTGTCGGCCTACTGCGGGCCGTCTGTGGCTGATCGCGCAGTTCCCCGCGCCCCTAAAAGACCTACACCACCTGGTGGAGCCAACGAACCGGTGCTCCTTCTCCCGCATAACGGAATGGCTCCAACTCGTCGTCCCAGGGCTTTCCGAGCAGCTTGGTGATTTCGGACTCCAGGTCCGTTTCGTCCTGCTGTGAGCGGGTCAGGGCGGCGCGGAGGCGGTCCTCGGGGATGAGGATGTCGCCGTGGATGCCCGTGACGGCGTGGAAGATGCCGAGGTCGGGGGTGCAGCTGTAGCGTTCGCCCTCCGCCGTGGGGCAGGGTTCGGCGGTGACCTCGAAGCGCAGGAGTTGCCAGCCGCGCAGCGCGGAGGCGAGCTTGGACGCCGTGCCGACCTCGCCCTGCCAGGAGAACTCCGAGCGCCAGGTGCCCGGCGCCGCGGGCTGCCGGATCCAGTCGAGGTTGACGCGTGTGCCGAGCACGCCGGCGACGGCCCACTCGACGTGCGGGCACAGCGCGCGCGGCGCGGAGTGCACGTACAGAACCCCACGTGTCGTCACCGGGACCTCCGGGCAGAGCAGGACAATCTGGCGAACGGGCGGACGGCCGTGGCCGGACGGCCACGTTGATGGCGAGGCTACCGTGCGGCGGCGCAAGGAGTGTGACGTACCGTCGGTCCCGATGCGCTGAAACGTCCGCCATTCACCCGGCAGGACGCTTGTACGGGTGTGAACCGTTGCAGGGTGCGTGGATCGGGAACTCTCGCGCGTTGTTATGGGGTGACACATCCGTACACAGACGGACGCACCGAGGGGATCACCGGCGTATGCGGAAGCCAAGCCACCGTTCACGGACCGTTCTCGCCGCCGTGGCGGTGACCGTCCTGGGCGTCGCCGGGTGTGACGCCGTCGGTGGCAACTCCGCCGGGCCGACGGGCACGAAGGCGCACAGCGCGAAGCCCGCGCCGGCGTGGGACGTGAGCCCCCGTTCGATCGCCGCGGTCGGTGACTCCATCACCCGCGGCTTCGACGCCTGTACGGTCCTGTCGGACTGCCCCGAGGTGTCCTGGGCGACCGGCAGCAGCGCCAAGGTCGACAGCCTCGCCGTACGGCTGCTGGGGAAGGCGCAGGCCGCCGAGCGCAGCTGGAACTACGCGGTGACCGGGGCGCGGATGGCGGACCTGCCGGGTCAGATGGCGCAGGCGGTGACGCGCAGGCCCCAGTTGGTGACGGTGATGGCGGGGGCGAACGACGCCTGCCGGGCCAGCACCGCCGCCATGACCTCGGTGGAGAGCTTCCGCGCCGACTTCGAGGACGCGCTGAGCACCCTGCGCAGGTCGCTGCCGAAGACGCAGGTGTACGTGGCGAGCGTGCCGAACCTGAAGCGGCTGTGGTCCGAGGGGCGCACCAACCCGCTGGGCAAGCAGGTGTGGAAGCTCGGCATCTGCCCCTCCATGCTGGGCGACGCGGACGCCCTGGACTCGGCGGCGACGCTGCGGCGGGACACCGTGCAGAAGCGCGTGGAGGCGTACAACAAGGTGCTGGAGGAGGTCTGCGCGAAGGACCGGCGGTGCCGGTTCGACGGGGGCGCGGTGTACGACTACCGGTTCGGCACGGCCCAGTTGAGCCAGTGGGACTGGTTCCATCCGAGTGTGAACGGGCAGGCGCGGCTCGCGGAGATCGCCTACCGGAAGGTGACGGGGAAGCAGGCGTGAGGTGCTGTGATCCGGGGTCGGAGGGCCGTGTTTTAAAGTTCCGCACATGAACGAACTCTTCGGCACACTTCCCGACGGCACCCCGGTTCACCGCTGGACCCTGGAGCGGGCCGGCGTGCGGGTGCGGATCCTGTCGTACGGCGGGATCGTGCAGACCCTGGAGGTCCCGGACCGGGACGGGCGCGCCGGGAACGTGGTGCTGGGGTTCGCGGACCTGGACGGCTATCTCACGCACCCGGAGCCGTACCTCGGCGCGCTGATCGGCCGGTACGCCAACCGGATCGCGGGCGGCCGCTTCCCGCTGGACGGGGTGACGTGCGCGCTGGAGCAGAACACGCCGCCCAACTCCCTGCACGGCGGCGAGCGCGGCTTCGACAAGCGGGTGTGGGAGGTGACGCCGGCCGGCGAGTACGGGGTGCGGCTGAGCCGGGTCAGTGCGCATGGCGAGGAGGGCTTCCCGGGGCGGCTTGAGGTCTCGGCGACGTTCACGCTCGACGAGTCCGGCGCCCTGCGCATCGGGTACGAGGCGGTGACGGACGCGCCGACCGTGGTGAACCTGACGAACCACAGCTACTTCAACCTCGGCGGCTCGGGCAGCGCGGGCGGCCACGAACTGCGGCTCGCCGCCTCCCGCTACACCCCGGTCGACGCCGACCTGATCCCGACCGGCGAGCTCGCCGACGTGACGGGCACGCGCTTCGACTTCCGTCAGGCGCGGAAGGTCGGCGCCGGATACGACCACAACTTCGTGCTCGACGGCGGAGTGACCGAGAGGGCCCGTGAGGTGGCCGAACTGCACGACCCGGCGACCGGCAGGGTGCTGACCGTGGCCACCACCGAGCCCGGCCTCCAGCTCTACACGGCGGACCACCTGTCCGCGCCCTTCGCCCCCGGCGACGGCATCGCACTGGAGACCCAGCACTTCCCCGACTCCCCGAACCACCCGGACTTCCCGAGCACGGTGCTGCGGCCGGGCGGGGTGTTCCGGTCGGAGACGGTGTACGGCTTCACCACCCGCTAGCGGCAGCGGAACGCACGAGCCCCGGCCCAGGGGTCAGGTCCCGGGCCGGGGCTGTTCGTGGGGAGACTTGTCCCGGATCAGACGTTAATCGTCGCGGTGAGGCGACAGTCGGCGATCGAGCGGCTCACCTGGATCTCGTACGAACCCTTCACAAGTGACCATGAATCCGTTTCCTCGTCCCAGACCTCGAAGGCGCGGCGGGGGATCTCGACGACGGCTTCCACCGTCTCGCCGGGGGCCGCCTCGACGCCCGCGAAGCCCGCCAGCCGGCGTGCGGGGCGGTCGGGGCCGGGCTCGGCCGGCGCCAGGTAGACCTGCACGACCTCCCGGCCCGGGCGCTCGCCGGAGTTGCGGACGCGGATCGTGGCGGTGGTGCCGTCGACCTCGACGGACTCGTAGGTCCAGTCGGTGTAGCCGAGGCCGTGACCGAAGGGGTACGAGGGGGTGCGGCCCTGCTTCTCCCAGGCCCGGTAGCCGATGAAGACGTCCTCCGTGTACGCGAGTTCGCCGCCCTCGGGCACCACCTGGGTGACCGGGGCGTCGGACAGGGAGCCCCAGGTGGTGGGCAGGCGGCCGCCCGGCTCGTACGCGCCGGTCAGCACGTCGGCGAGGGCCGCACCGCCCTCCTGGCCGGGGAACCAGCTGAGCAGCACCGCGGCGACCTCGTCCCGCCAGGGCAGCTCGACCGGGGAGCCGGAGTTGACGACCACGACGGTGTTCGGGTTGGCGGCGGCGACGGCGCGGACCAGGTCGTCCTGGCGGCCGGGGAGGTCGAGGTCCTTGCGGTCGAAGCCCTCGGACTCGACGCGGTCGGTGGTGGCGACCACGACGACGGCGGTGTCGGCGGCGCGGGCGGCCTCGACGGCCTCGGCGATCAGCTCGTCGGCGTCGCGCTGCGGCTCCTGGTGGGCGAGCGCGAAGGCGACGACCTTGAAGGGGATCTCCTCGGGGAGGGCGTAGACGTAGGTGAGCGAGACCTCGACCGGTCGGCCCGCGGTCAGTTCGGCCTGGGCGCGGGGCACCGGGGCGCCGAAGAACGCCTCGAAGGGGTCGCTGTCGTCGGCGGGGCGCTGGACGTCGTCGTAGTACGTCGTGCCGTCGACGGTGAGGGTGAAGTGGCCGGTGCCCTTGGCGCCGAAGGTGTGCAGGCCGGTCTCGCGCGGGGTGAAGGTGCCGGTCAGCTCGACGGTGTGCAGGCGGTCGTGGGTGACGCCCTCGGGGAGGTCGGAACCCATCCACTGGATCTGGCCATTGGGTGCGGAGCCCGTCCCGATGACGTTCCCGTCCGCGTCCCGGCACACCGCCCGCAGCTCGAAGCCCTTGTCGGCGACGGCGAGTTCGGTGGTGGGGTCGGCGCCGACGGCGTAGCCGAGAGAGCCCTCGGGGAGGGCGGCGGTGAGGCCGTCGAGCGGGGAGACGATCCGGGCCGGGAAGACCGTGGCCGAGCCCCCGCCGAGGACGCGGGCGTCGCGGGCGGCGGCGCCGATCAGCGCCACCCTGCCGGGCTTGAGGGGCAGGGCGTCGTTGTCGTTCTTCACCAGGACGAAGGCGCGGCGGGCGATCTCACGGGCCAGTGCGATGCCGTCGACGGGCTCGGGCAGCGCGGTGACGGCCGGCTCGGCGCTCTCCAGGGCGCCGACGCGGGCGGCGAGCCGCAGGACGTTGCGTACGGCCTCGTCGACGACGGCCTCCTCGACCTTGCCGTCGCGCACCGCCTGGGCGAGCGGGGCGCCGTACACGGTCTGCGGGCCGGGCATGGCGACGTCCAGGCCGCCCTCGATGGCGCCGACCGTCGAGCGGGCTGCCATCCAGTCGGAGACGTTGTAGCCGTCGAAGCCCCACTCACCGCGCAGGACCTCGTTCACCAGGTGGCGGTGCTCGGTCATCGTCGTGCCGTTGACCGTGTTGTAGGCGGTCATGATGCCCCAGGGGTGGGCGTTCTCGACGATGAGCTCGAAGGGCGCCAGGTAGAGCTCGCGCAGGGCGCGCGGGGAGACCAGGTTGTCGACGGTGAAGCGGTCGGTCTCGGCGTCGTTGGCGACGAAGTGCTTGACGGTGGTGCCGACGCCGCCCGACTGGACGCCCTGCACATAGCCCGCACCGATCAGCCCGGTCAGGTACGGGTCCTCGCTGTAGGCCTCGAAGTGCCGTCCGCCGAGCGGGGAGCGGTGGAGATTGACCGTGGGGGCGAGCAGCACGTGCACGCCCTTGCGGCGGGCCTCCTGCGCGAGCAGGGTGCCGGCGCGGCGGGCGAGTTCCGGGTCCCAGGTGGCGGCCAGGGCGGTCGGGGACGGCAGGGCGATGGAGGGGTCGTCGGCGGTCCAGCGCACACCCCGGACGCCGATCGGTCCGTCGGACATGACGAGGGACTTCAGGCCGATCTCCGGCAGGGCGGGCAGGGACCACATGTCCTGGCCGGACAGCAGCCGGGCCTTGGCGTCCAGGTCCAGCTTGCCGAGCGCCGCGTCGACGGCGGCCTCGCGCGCCCGGTCGGCCGGAGAGGTTCCAGGGGTTCCCGCCATGGCGGTGCCTCCTCATCGAGTCATGTCGTCGTGGGCCCCATCGTGCACCCGCTCCCTGTAACGCGGTAGGTTTCGTTATCGTGCCGTAACATTGACTGTACGGGGATGTCGTACGGTGACGCCATGAACGCCAGGGTCAGAAGCGAGGAGCGGCGCGCGGAGATCGTGCGGGCGGCGCTGGAGGTGATCGCCGAGCGCGGGTACCGGGGCGCGTCCCTGGCCGCGGTGGCCGAGCGCGTCGGACTCACCCAGCAGGGGCTGCTGCACTACTTCCCGACCAAGGACGCGCTGCTGGTCGCGGTGTTGAAGGACCGGGACCAGTGGGATGCCGTACCGGCCACGCAGTGGCGGGTGGATCTGCTGGCCTCGCTGGTCGAGTACAACGCGATGCGGCCCGGCATCATCCAGACCTTCTCGGCGCTGCTGGGCGAGAGCGTGACGGAGGGGCATCCGGCGCGGGGGTACTTCACCGGGCGGTACCGGCAGGTGCGGGAGAGCATGGCGGCGGTGCTGCGGGCGGAGTACGGGGAGCGGTTGCCGAACGGACTGACCCCGGAGCGGACGGCTCCGCTGCTGGTGGCCGTGATGGACGGTCTGCAGTACCAGTGGCTGCTGGACCCCGAGTCGGTGGACATGCCGGGGGCGTTCCGGGATTTTCTGGCGCTGCTGGGCGAGAAGGTCTGAACTCCCCCTCTACTGACGCCAGATCACGGCGAGCGCCTTGCTCACCGCGCACACGGCGGCGAAGGCGATTGCCCAGCCCACTGCCCCGGCGGCGACCAGCGCGGCCACGCCGGCCCCGAACCAGAGCAGTTCGAATCCGACGCGGACCGCGCCGCGCGTCTTGTACGACGCCTTCTGGGAGCCGAACAGCGCCCACAGCACGATCAGTACGGCCGGGGCACCGAGTCCGAGCAGCCAGGCGAGCGGGGTCGCCACATCCCTGGTGAAGCCCCAGTAGGAGACGGCAGCGAGGGCGCCGAGTTCGATGAGGAACAGGACGCCGAGGTTCACTGCCTTGATTGCCTTCATGGGCGGCAGTATCACCCGGAAGCGATCACTCCGGTGCGGGTACGGCGGCGACGACCTCGATCTCGATCTGTGCCTCGGGCCGGAACAGCCGCGAAGCCTCGAAGGTCATGCTCGTCGGCGGTGTCCCGGTGAGGAACTCCCGCCGTACAGCGCCGTATTCCTGCAGCTTGCCGATGTCGGTCAGATACGAACGGATGTTGATGACGTCGGCCAGGGTCGCCCCGTGCGCCCTCAGCAGCGCGTCCAGCCCCTCGAAGATGCCGCGCGTCTGATCTGCGAGGGTGGCACCCTCGGCGATCTGCCCGGAGACGAACAACAGGGCGCTGCCATCGGCGTGTTCGACTCGGGCGACCTGGGAGTAGTAGGGGCTGGCGGGCCGCGGGGCGCCGGCCGGGTTGTCGAGGATGACCTTCATGGGGCTCCTTCAGGAGGTGCGGATGCGGGCGGCGGCGCGGGAGAGGTCCGCGTCCGCGAGGGCGGGGTCGGCGGCGGCCCGGCGGTACTGCCCCAACACGGCTTCCGTGATGGGCAGTTCGGCCGCCTTTGTCGCCAGAGCCAGATCCTTCACCGCCAGGGTGGTACCGAAGTGCACGTCTTCGGCGAAGGCGCGGGTGACGGCTCCGCCGAGCGGGCTCCCCGCAAGGGCGGTGCGGGCGGTGTCGCCGTCCACGCCCAGGGCGTCGGCCAGGCGCAGTGCCTCGGCGACCAGGGCGACACCGCCGATGACGGCCGAGTTGAGGACGAGTTTGAGGGCGGCGGCGGAGCCGGGGCCGCCGGTGCGGGTCACGGTGCCCAGGTGGGCCAGAACGTGCTCGACGCCTGCCGTGTCGCCGCCGGCAAGGATGCCGAGCTCACCGGCCGAGGCCCGGTCGGTGCTGCCCATGGCGGGGGCGTCGATGACGGTGGCCGACTCCCCTGCCCTGGCGGCGAGTTCGTGCACGGCGTCCGGGCCGACGGTCGACATCTCGATCCACCGGGTGCCGGGGCGCAGTGCGGGCACGATCTCGTCGGCCACCGCGTCGAGCGCGGCCGGGTCGGCGACCATCGTGATCACCACGTCCGCGTCCCGCACGGCGTCGGCGGGGGACGCGGCGAGCACGGCTCCCTCGGCGACCAGCGGTGCGGCCTTGGCGGCGGTGCGGTTCCAGACCGTCAACGGGTGCCCGGCGGCGAGGAGTCGGCGGGCCATGGGGGCGCCCATGTGCCCCAGGCCCAGGAAGGCGATCTGATCCATCTGCGGCATGCCGTCGACGCTAGGTCCGCCACCTGTGATGCGACAAGCGAATGTCTAGCATGGCTGCCATGCCGAAACAGCATCCCTCAGCAGGCACACCCGTACCGGACCTCTCCACCGTCTGGCTGCGGGTGTTCCTGGTGGTCGCCCGGCACGGCTCGTTCACCGTGGCCGCGCGGGCGCTCGGGTGGACGCAGTCGGCGGTGTCGCGGCAGATCTCCTCGCTGGAGGCGGCGCTGGGCGGGGCCGCGCTCTTCGACCGGCTGCCGCGCGGCGTACGGCTCACGGAGGCCGGACGGCTGCTCGTCCCGCACGCGGAGACGGTCGCCGAGACGCTGCACGGTGCCGCGCGCGCACTGGCGGACCTGCGTGAAGTGGCGGGCGGACGGCTGCGGTTCGGGGCGTTCGCGACGGCCGACGCGGCGCTGGTGCCGCACGCCCTGGCCGCGTTCCGGGTCCGCCACCCGAGGGTCCGGCTCTCCCGCGAGGAGGGCCTCACGCCCGGCCTCCTGGACCGGCTGGCCGCGGGCCACCTGGACCTGGCGGTCGTCTCGACGACCGGCCGTGCGCCCCTGGAGTCGTACGAACTCCGCCACCTCCTCGACGAGTCGCTGTACGTCGCCGTCCCGGCCGACCACCCGCTGGCCGGCCGCGCGGGCCCGGTACGGCTCGGTCAGCTCGCCGACGCCGACTGGATCTCCGGCAGCTCCCGCCCCGAGGGCACCCTGCTGGACGCCGCCCTGCGCCAGGGATTCCGCCCGCGCGTGACGCACGTCGTCGGCGAGTGGACCGCCAAGCAGGGGTACGTCGCCGCAGGGCTCGGAGTCACTCTGGTCCCCGCCCTGGCCGCCGAGTCCGTACGCCCGGACATCGCACTGCTGCCGGTCCTCGACGAAGGAGCCCCGGCCCGCGCGGTCTACGCGGCGACGGCGCGGGGGCGGGAGCTGACGCCGGCCGTGGAGGCGTTCGTCGGGGCACTGCGGGAGGCGGTGGCTCGTATCCCCGTCCCCGGGTAGGTGCGTGTACTCGATGCACACCCGAAACACCCGCACCATGGCGTAGACCACTTCCGTCGGGCGATACTGCGGCCGTCCGCACCACGCTCCCCCACGACGGCGACGGAAGGACCTGAACTCCCTTGAACTCCATACGCGTTCGGATCGGCGTATTCGGACTGGCACTGCTGGCCGGGTTCGCCGCCCCCACCACGGCGACCGCCGCCGCGACCGTCCCCTCCCCCACTGTGGAGGAGCAGCGGCTCGACAAGGCCATACCACAGGAGATCCTCGAACGGTCCGGTTTCGACGACGTGGCCCCACGGCTCACCCGCGCGCTGGAGAAGGCCCGTTCCTATGCGCAGGCCCACCGCATCGTCGTACACGAGGGGTCGGCGCTGTGGCGGCGGGCCGTGGACCGGGCGCAGGGGCGTGGTCCGGTGGGCGGGGACCTGGCCCGGGACGACGACCGGCCGCTGTACTGGGCGCGGCTCGGGATGACCCGTGAAGTGCGCACCTGGGAGCCGGAGTTCGGGCTGAGCGACCAGCAACGGGCCGCGCTGGTCGATGCCTTGGAGCGCACCTCGCGCGGTCAGACCGACGTCCGCTACCCGCAGCACGGCAAGGGCCTCAAGCGCGTGCTCGTCACCGGCTTCGACCCGTTCACGCTGGACCGGGACATCCGGATCTCCAATCCCTCCGGGGCCACCGCGCTCGCGCTCGACGGAACGGTGATCCAGACGGCGAAGGGGCCCGCGCGGGTCGAGACGGTCGTGTTCCCGGTGCGCTGGCAGGACTTCGCGGAGGGGACGGTGGAGCGGACGCTGCGGCCGTATCTGAAGCAGGTGGACATGTTCACGACCGTGAGCCAGGGGCGGGTCGGGCGGTTCGACGTGGAGCGGACCAACGGGGCCTGGCGGGGCGGGTTCCCCGACAACGACAACATCAGCCGGACGGAGACCATCCCCGTCACCGATCCCGCCTCGCAGCCGCAGTGGACGACGACCACCCTGCCGTACAAGGAGATCGTGGCCGCGGACACGGGACGCTTCCCGGTGTACGACCACACGGAGGTGACCGAGATCCCGGCGGGCGGCACGGATGCGGTGGTACGGCCGGACGGGCCCACTCCCGGCTCGACCGCGCGGGCAGGCGGCGGTGGCGACTACCTCTCCAACGAGATCGCCTACCGGGCCACCCTGCTGCGGGACCGTCTCGGGCTGCACGACACCCTGCCCGGCGGCCATGTGCACACGCCGGTGCTGCAGTTCGGCACGGGCAACACCGACCCGGCGACCGGGACGGTCACGGACCCGCAGTTCCTGCAGAACCGGCAGGACATCATCAGGCAGGTACGGGCGATCCTGACCGTGGCGGTCAACGCCACGACCGCTGGGTGACGTCCTCCCCGTCGGGGTCCTCGGCGGTGTCGTCGGCACCGTCGTCGCTCTCCTCGCCCAGCAGCTCCCGCGCCAGCAGCGTCGCGCCCGCGACCGCGCCCGGCATCAGGAACACCGCGACGAACGGCACCAGGAAGGCCAGGCCCAGCGGGGTGCCGAAGCCCCACACCAGGGTCTTGCGGGCGCGGAGCAGGGTGAGGCGGTCGCGCAGTTCGACACCGCGGCGCTGGAGGGCCACCGCGGTGAGTTCCTCCGTGAGGAAGAAGCCGGTGACGAAGAAGCCGATCACCGGGACGACGGTCTGGCCGACGAGCGGGAGGAAGCCGAGGGCGAAGAGCAGGACGCCCCAGAGCAGTGCGCGCACGAGGATACGGAGGCTGTCGCGGGCCGAGATCCACAGCTCGCGCCAGAGGGGGAGGCCGGACTCGGGGACCGTGCCGTTCGGGTCGACGTCGGCGTCGACCTTTTCGGAGAGGTTCTCGTAGAAGGGCTGGCCTATGAGGAGCGTTACGGCCGTGAAGGTGAGGACGGCGAGGAGCAGGGCGAGGGCGAAGAGCACTACCGTGAGGAAGCCGCGGAAGAGGCCTCGCCAGGGGCTGGACCAGGCGCCGGCGAAGGGCGTCGCCCAGGTCACGGCGTCTTCGCCCCAGAGGGCCAGGCCGGCCAGCGCCGCCGTGTAGAGGACGAGGGTGATCAGGCCTGGCAGCAGGCCGAAGCCGTACTGCTTGCCGTGCCTGGCCACCCATCGCTGGCCCTTGAGTAGGTAGGTGAAGCCCGCCCCTAGATCGCGCATATGGGAACCCTATCGGGCCCCGATTTCTCCGACGGCACCGCCGAACACCTGGCACTACACCGGGGTGACGGCCACCACGACCCCCTTCTCCGCCGCCGGTGACACCGCCGCCGACACCCTTGTCGCCGCCGCCCGGGCCACCCGTCCCGCTCGGGAAGCCGCGGACAGCAGCAGGGGCTGGAGTTGTTCCAGACCGGTCACCAGCAGCTCCTCGCTCGCGACCAGCACCGGTCGGGCCGCCTTCGTCGTGGCCGCCGCCGCCTCCGCGAGGTCGGCCAGCGGGGGCAGGGTTGCCCGGACGACGCCTGCTCCGGCGGCCGCGGCGCGTGCTGCGAGGGCGACCTGGAGTGGCATCAGGGGGGCGAGGGCGGCGGTCAGTGCGTCGGCGACGCGGCGGAGTTCGGGGGACGACTCGCGCAGGACGTCCGCTGCCGCCCGGAGTACCGGTGTCACCGCGAGAAGCGCTCCCGCGGCCACGCCCGCCGCCGCGGGCAGCACGGGGGACGTCGCCTCGACCAGGTCGCCGAGGGCGTCCGCGAACTCCTCCACGGCCGGCTCGACCGCGTCCAGCACCGGCAGGAGGCTGTCGCCGATCGCCGTCAGCAGGGCCTGCGCCGGTTCGCTCACGGGGTGCACGGCGAGCGGCGCCCCGCTCGTGCCCAGCCGGGTCAGGGTGTCGACGATCCTGTAGAACGCCTCCTGCGCCTGCGGAGACGCGCTCGCCTCGGCCAGTTCCGCGGTGGTCTCGCGCAGCACGCGCAGCACCTCCGCGCCCGAGCCGTCCCGCGGGTCGAAGGTGTTGATCGCGATCCGGGTGATGTTCCCGGCCGTGTCCAGGAGCTGGCCGGTGATGTCGGTGGTGTTGCGTGCCATGCGCAGCACGTCGTCCCTGCTGGGGAGCGAAGGGATCGTTGCCATGGGCTCTCCTCGGATGGAGCCTCGGTGCCGACGGTCGCCCCTCAGCATGCCTCCATCCGACGGACGCCGTCGCCCCCTCCGGCCCACCCGCGCTACGCCATAGGGGGTATCCATGGCATGAACCGCCTGTTGTCGGGGTTGAGTCGGACAGGTACATCTCGCCGTATCGATCTCAGGAAGCCCAGGAGGAGGTACGCGTGCAGCAGCAGATCCACGGCATCGTCGCGGACGGCTTCGAGGCAGTGCGTGAGGAGTTCGCCGCGTTCGTGGCGGGGGAACGGCCCGACTACGAGGGCCAGTTGTGCGCGTATGTGCACGGCCGGAAGGTGGTCGACCTGTGGGCCGGGGACGGCAATGACGCCGGGTCCCTCTACGGCGTGTTCTCGTCGACCAAGGGCGCCGCCCATCTGGTCGTCGCGCTCCTGGTGCAGGACGGCACGCTGGAGCTGGACCGCAAGGTGACGTACTACTGGCCGGAGTTCGGGACCGAGGGCAAGGCGGGGCTGACCCTGCGGGACCTGGTCACGCATCGCGCCGGGCTGATCGGGCTCGACGCCGGGTTCAGCGAGGACGAGCTGGCCGACGACCGCGTGATCGCCGAACGGCTCGCCGACCAACGGCCGTTCTGGCGCCCGGGCACGGCGTTCGGCTACCACGCGCTGGTCATCGGCGCGCTCACCGGAGAGGTGGTGCGGCGGGCCACGGGCCACACCCTCCAGGAGATCTACGAGGAACGGGTGCGGGCCCCGTACGGGCTGGACTTCTTCCTGGGGCTGCCCGAGGCGCTGGAGCCCCGTTTCCGGTCCGTGCAGCCGATGACCCCGACGGCGAAGGAGCAGGCCGTGCTGGACGCGGCACCGAGGGGGCCGCACACGCTCGGCTCGATCGCGTCCAACTCCCATGTGCCCGGGGCGGGGGACCTGATCGCCCACGCCAACTCCCGTACTGTGCGGGCCAAGGGCCCTGCGTCGGCGGGCGGCGTGGCCGCGGCGCGCGGGCTCGCCGGGATGTACGCGGCGGCGATCAGCGAGGTGGCGGGCCGGCCGCCGTTGCTGAAGCCGGACACGGTCGCCGAGGTCGGGCAGGTCCACTCCGTCGGATACGACCTGGTGGCCCGCGGCCACCGCGCGTTCGGCCTCGGCTTCCAGGCGACGGGCGAGGCCTGGTACCTGTTCCTGGGCGCCGGGGCCTTCGGGCACGCCGGAGCGGGCGGCTCCCAGGCCTTCGCGGACCCGCGCAGCGGGCTGGCGTACGGCTACACCCGGCGGCGCATCGCCTTCCCGGGCGGGGCGGCGCCGGAGAACGAGCGGCTGGTCAAAGCGGTGCACACCGCCGCCCTGGCAAGCTGACGGCGCTGCACCAAGGGGCACAGGCCCTCTGACGCCCACTGCACCGCCGGACACCGGCCGCGAAGAGAGCCGTAGGGGGCGCGTCGGTGTCGAGAGGCCGAACGCGCGGAGGCGCGAAGCGCTGAGCACGATCGGTCTCTCGACACCGACACAAAGCGCCCCCGGAGGCGAACGAAGCCAAAAGATGGAGGCCGCACCCCACGTCCAAGGGTGCGGCCTCCGTCGTAGCAACGAGTGCGTCAGACCAGCGTCACGGTGATATTGCCGCGGGTTGCCTTCGAGTACGGGCAGACCTGGTGGGCCTTCTCCAGGAGGGCCGCGGCCGTTCCCGCGTCGACGTTCGGGATGTGGGCCGAGATCTCGACGATGATCCCGAAGCCGTCGTCGTTCTTGCCGATGCCGACCTTCGCGGTGACCGTCGAGCCGGAGATGTCGGCCTTCTCCTGGCGGGCCACTACGCCCAGCGCGCCCTGGAAGCAGGCGCTGTAGCCGGCCGCGAACAGCTGCTCCGGGTTGGTGCCGGCGCCGCTGCCGCCCAGCTCCTCGGGCGGGTTCACGACGACGTCGAGCTTGCCGTCGTCGGTGGCGACCCGGCCGTCGCGACCGTTCTCGGCGGTGGCGACGGCGGTGTAGAGGACGTCGGTCTGCTGGATGGACATGCGGTTGTCTTCCTCCTCGGTCCGCCGCGACTCGCGCCCACGATCGACGACGGTTTCGGAAAGAAGTTACCGCATGCCGGAAACAGCGGGAAAGGCCGGAAGGCCTACAGCTTGACGATCATCTTTCCGGTGTTGTCGCCGCGCAGGACCCCGAGGAAGGCCTCCAGGTTGTTCTCGATGCCCTCGACGACCGTCTCGCGGTACTTCAGCTGCCCCGAGGCGACCCAGGGGCCGACCTCCCGGACGAACTCGGGCTGCAGGTCGTAGTGGTCGCCGACCAGGACGCCCTCGACGCGGAGCCGGTTCTGCAGGATCTTGACCATGTTGCGCGGGCCGGGGGTCGGCTCGGTCGAGTTGTACTGCGAGATCATGCCGCAGATCACGGCCCGGCCCTTGAGGTTGAGCGCGCCGATCGCGGCCTCGAGGTGCTCGCCGCCGACGTTGTCGAAGTAGACGTCGATGCCGTCCGGGGCGGCCTCCTTGAGCTGCTCCCAGACCGGGCCGTTCTTGTAGTTGAAGGCGGCGTCGAAGCCGTACTCCTCGACGAGGAGCTTGACCTTCTCGTCGGAGCCGGCGGACCCGATGACCCGCGAGGCCCCCTTGAGCTTGGCGATCTGGCCGACCTGGCTGCCGACGGCACCCGCGGCGCCGGACACGAAGACCGCATCGCCCTCCTTGAACGCGCCGACCCGCAGCAGGCCCGCGTACGCCGTCAGACCCGTCATTCCGAGCACACCGAGGTACGTGCTCAGCGGCGCGGCCTCGGGGTCGACCTTGACCGCGGTCTTCGCGTCCACGACCGCGTACTCGCGCCAGCCGAGGAAGTGCAAAACGTGGTCGCCGACGGCGATGCCCTCGGCGTTGGACTCGAGGACCTCGCCGACCGCTCCGCCCTGCATGACCTTGCCCAGCTCGTACGGCGCGACGTACGACTTCGCGTCGCTCATGCGGCCGCGCATGTACGGATCGACCGAGAGGTACTTGTTGCGGACCAGCACCTGACCCTCACCCGGGGCCCCGACCTCCGTCTCGACCAGGGCGAAGTCCTCGGGCTTCGGCCAGCCGACGGGACGGCTGAGCAGGTGCCATTCGCGGTTGATCATGACGAGTGCCTTTCAAGCGTGCGGGAAGTACTCCAGATGCTGCCGGTACCAAATACTTCAGTACCTGAAACAACCATGCTCCTGAATATTTCAGGTTGTCAAGTAACGGGGTACCCTGAACCCATGGCCACTCCACCGCACACCCGTCGTCCCGATGAACTGACCCTGGAGGTCGTCGAGCTCATCGGCGACATCGTGGCCCGCTATCACGAGGACTACGAGAACGCCGCCGCCGAGCACTCGCTGACCGGCGCCCAGGCCCGTCTGCTGAGTCTGCTCTCCCTGGAACCGCTGCCCATGCGCAAGCTGGCCCAGAAACTGAAGTGCGAGCCGTCCAACGTGACCGGCATCGTCGACCGCCTGGAGTCCCGTGGCCTGGTGGAACGCCGCCCCGACCCGGCCGACCGGCGCGTGAAGCTGGCCGCGGCGACGCAGGAGGGCCGACGGGTGGCCAAGGACCTGCGCGAGTCCCTGCGTTTCGCGCGCGAACCGCTGGCGGGGCTCGGCAGGGAGGAACGGCTGGCACTGAGGGGCCTGCTGCAGCGGATGCTGGGCCAGCCCGAGAGCTGAGGCCGGCAGGGCCCGACATGCCAGAGGTCCGGCGCACGGGATGCGTACGCCGGACCTCTACGAACAGGGAGCGGGCCGGGCGGCTCAGCTCCTGCCACGGGGCGTCATGTCTTCCTGCGGGCCGTCATGACGCGCTGGACCAGGATGAAGGCGCACAGCAGCACGCCGGTGGCGATCTTCGTCCACCAGGAGCTGAGCGTGCCCTCGAACTGGATGATGCTCTTGATCAGGCCCAGCACCAGCACACCGAACAGGGTGCCCACCACATAGCCTGACCCGCCCGTCAGGAGCGTGCCGCCGATGACGACCGCGGCGATCGCGTCCAGTTCCATGCCGGTCGCGTGCAGCGGGTCACCGGACTGGATGTAGAGGGTGAACAACAGGCCGGCGAGCGCCGAGCAGAAGCCGCTCACGGTGTACACGGCGATCTTGGTGCCGCCCTGCGGGAGACCCATCAGCAGGGCCGACTGCTCGTTGCCGCCGATGGCGTACACGCGCCGCCCGAAGCGGGTGTAGTGCAGGACGTAGAACGCCACGGCGAGGACGACCAGCGAGACGACCGCGCCGATCGACAGGAACCCCATCCCCAGCGACACCTGCGCCGAGGCCATGCTGCTCACCGAGGAGTCGCTGATGGAGATCGACTCCTTGCTGATGACCAGGCACAGACCGCGGAAGAGGAAGAGGCCGGCGAGGGTCACGATGAAGGGCTGGATCTCGAAGTTGTGGATCACATAGCCCATCAGGAAGCCGCCGAAGGCGCCCACCGCCAGCGCGATGGGGATCACCACCAGGAGGGGCAGCCCCTCGCGCTCCACCAGCCAGGCCGTCAGCATCGTGGTGAAGCCGATCACCGAGCCGACGGACAGGTCGATGCCGCCGGACAGGATGACGAAGGTGGCACCGACCGCGGCGACCAGCAGGTAGCTGTTGTCGATGAACAGATTCAGGAAGACCTGCGGGTCGTCGAACCCGTAGTACTGGTACCGGCCCAGGCCCACCCCGTACATCACGAGGAAGAGCAGGGCGGTCGCCGCGACGGGCAGACGCCGGTCGCCCAGCAGACGCTGGGCCTTGGACGGGGTGCGGCTGTCCACGGCCGTGGGGCTCTGGGTGGTCGCGCTCATCACGACACCTCCATCTTCGGAGCGGCGTCGGTCGCCGCGGCGGTGCCCGCCCCGGCCGCGGCCGGCTTGGCGCCGCCCTTCGCGCCGAACCGGGCGCCGAGCTTGGCACCGAAGACCTTGGCGCGGAACTTCGGGGACTGGAGCAGGCAGACGACGATGACGACGACGGCCTTGAAGACCAGGGTGGTCTGGGTCGGCACACCGATGGTGTAGATCGTGGTCGTCAGGGTCTGGATGACGAGGGCGCCGACCACCGTGCCGCCGATGGAGAACCGGCCGCCCAGCAGCGAGGTGCCGCCGATCACCACCGCGAGGATCGCGTCGAGCTCGATCCACAGACCGGCGTTGTTGCCGTCCGCCGCCGAGGTGTTGGAACTGATCATCAGGCCCGCGATGGCGGCGCACAGCGCGCAGAACACATAGACCATGATCTTGATGCGCCGGGACCTGATGCCCACCAGGCGGCTGGCCTCGGCGTTGCCGCCGACCGACTCGATCAGCAGGCCGAGCGCCGTGCGGCGGGTCAGCACCACGGTGGCGGCGACGACCACGGCCACCACGAAGATGGAGAACGGCAGCGTCAGCCAGTAGCCGCCGCCGATGAGCTTGTACGGGTCGCTGTCGATGGTGATGATCTGGCCGTTGGTGATCAGCTGGGCGACACCGCGTCCGGCGACCATGATGATCAGCGTGGCGATGATCGGCTGAATGCCCATCCTGGCGACCAGGAAGCCGTTCCACAGACCGCAGACGACCGCGGCCAGCAGCCCCAGGCCCATGGCGAGCAGCACCCCGGACAGGGCGTTCTGGTCGGCCTGGTGGCTGATGTACGAGCAGGCGAGTGCCCCGGTGATGGCGACCACGGCGCCGACGGAGAGGTCGATGCCGCCGGTGGCGATGACCACGGTCATGCCGACCGCCACCAGGATGAGGGGCGATCCGAACAGCACGATCGAGACGAGGCTGCCGTAGAGGTGACCGTCCGTCATCTTGACCGAGAAGAAGTCAGGGGTGAAAGGCACGTTGACGAGCAGCAGGAAGACAAGGACCGCGACCGGCCAGAACAGGTGGTGGTGTGTCAGTGCTCGCCATCGGGAGTTGGTGCTCACTGGTGTTCTCCGCTCGCGATGGTCTCCATGATCCGGCTGCTGGTGATCTCAGGTCCGTTGGCGAGCTGCGCCACCAGCCGACGGTCGCGCAGCACTCCGATGGTGTGACTGAGCCGGAGTACCTCCTCCAGCTCGGCCGCGATGTACAGCACGGACATGCCCTCCTCGGAGAGCGAGACCACGAGTTTCTGGATCTCCGCCTTGGCGCCGACGTCGATGCCGCGCGTCGGCTCGTCCAGGATCAGCAGCTTCGGCTGGGTGATCAGCCAGCGGGCCAGCAGCACCTTCTGCTGGTTGCCGCCGCTGAGCCGGCCGACCCTTGCCTCGGGGTTGGCGGGCCGGATGTCCAGCGCCTTGATGTACTTGGCGACGAGTTCGTCGCGCTGGGCGACCGGGATGGGCCGCGTCCAGCCGCGGGAGGCCTGCAGGGCCAGGATGATGTTCTCCCGCACCGTCAGATCGGGCACCAGGCCCTCGGTCTTGCGGTTCTCGGAGCAGAAGGCGACTCCGGCGCCGATCGCGGCGTTCGGGGCGCTCATCGACACCTGCTTGCCGCCGATGGTCACCTTGCCGCTGTCCGGCTGGTCGGCGCCGAAGAGCAGCCGGGCGAGTTCGGTCCGGCCCGATCCCAGCAGGCCGGCGAGTCCGAGCACCTCGCCCTTCTTGATCTCCAGATCGAAGGGGGCGATACCGCCGGTCCTGCCGAGGCCCTCCGCCTTCAGCAGTGTCTCGCCGACGTCGGAGTGCAGCTGCTGGTCGTGCAGCTCCTCCAGCTGGTCCAGGGCCTTGCCGATCATCAGCTGGATCAGCCCGACCTGGTCGAGGTCGGCGACCATGTGCTCGCCGACGAGGGTGCCGTTGCGCAGGACGGTCATCCGGTCGCAGATCTCGTAGATCTGGTCGAGGAAGTGCGAGACGAACAGGATCGCCACGCCCTCGTCCTTGAGCCGCCGCATCAGGCGGAACAGCTCCTGGACCTCGTCGCGGTCGAGGCTGGAGGTCGGCTCGTCCAGGACCAGCACCTTGGTGCCCGATCCCTGGCCGTCGCTGTCGCCCGTGCCCACCGACCGTACGATCGCGACCAGTTGCTGCACGGCCAGCGGGTACGAGGACAGGGGCGCGGTCACGTCGATGTCGAGGCCGAGCCGGTCCACCAGCTCCGCCGCCTCCTTGCGCATCCGCTTCCACTGGATGCGGCCCATGCGGGTGGGCTCACGCCCGATGAAGATGTTCTCCGCCACCGACAGGTTGGGGCAGAGGTTCACCTCCTGGTACACCGTGCTGATGCCGGCCTGCTGCGCCTGCAGCGGGCTGCCGAACCGCACGGACCTGCCGTCCAGGGTGATGGTGCCGCCGTCCAGGGAGTAGACCCCCGTCAGCACCTTGATCAGGGTGGACTTGCCCGCGCCGTTCTCGCCCATCAGGGCGTGGATCTCGCCGGGGAAGAGCCGGAAGTCGACGTCCGACAGAGCCCGTACCCCCGGGAACTCTTTGACTATGCCCGTCATCTGCAGCACGGGCCGCGGCTCTGCCATGGCAGCGCTCCTTGTGGGATCGGTTCACTCCCGCAGGGAGCCCCGTCGGACCGAGGGCTCGGTCGGCCGGAGGCTCCCTGCCGGTGGGTGCGGTGGGTCAGTACTTCCGGGTCGGGAGCGCGGCCTTGGCCTGGTCCTGCGTGTAGTCGCCCTCCTTGGTCTTGATCCAGCGCTCGACCTTCTGGCCTTCGTGGACCTTCTTCACGACCTCCATCAGCTGGGGGCCGAGCAGCGGGTTGCACTCGACGATGCCGTTGATCTTGCCCTGGGACATGGCGACGAAGCCGTCGTGGACGCCGTCGACCGAGACGATCAGGATGTCCTTGCCGGGCTTCTTGCCGGCCGCCTCGATCGACTGGATGGCGCCGATGGCCATGTCGTCGTTGTGCGCGAAGAGCACGTTGATGTCCGAGTGGGACTGCAGGAAGGCCGCCATGACCTGCTTGCCACCGGCCCGGGTGAAGTCACCGCTCTGGCTGACGACGATCTTCCAGTCGGACTTGTGCTCCGCGTCCATGATCTCCTTGAAGCCCTTGCCGCGCTCGATCGCGGGAGCGGCGCCGGTGGTGCCCTCCAGCTGGGCGATCTTCACCGGGCCCTTGAGGCCGGCCTTGGCGATGACCTTCTCCAGCATCCGGGCGGCACGCCGGCCCTCGTCGGTGAAGTCGGAGCCGACCAGCGTGACGTACAGGGAGCTGTCGGAGGTCTCCACCGAGCGGTCGGTGAGGACCACCGGGATCTTCGCGGCCTTGGCCTCCTTGAGCACCGCGTCCCAGCCGGTGACGACCACCGGCGAGAAGGCGATGACGTCCACCTTCTGCGCGATGTAGCTGCGGATCGCGGAGATCTGGTTCTCCTGCTTCTGCTGGGCGTCGGAGAACTTGAGGTTGATGCCCGCATCCTTGGCCGCGGACTTCACCGAGGTGGTGTTGGCGGCGCGCCAGCCGCTCTCCGCGCCGACCTGGGAGAAGCCGAGCGTGATCGCCTTGCCGCCGCCTCCGGAGCCGGAGCCGGAGCCGGAGTCGTCCTTCTTGGCGCAGGCGGCCAGGCCACCCGCGGCTGCCACGCCGACCGCCGCGGTGAGGAAGTTCCTTCTGTTGAGCATGTTCTTCTCCTTTGAAGAGCCGGCCCGTGGACGGACCCGCTGGTACTCGATGGGACCGGCCGCACTACGTCCAGCCTGTCGATCATTGTTCGGAATTTCGGCCACACACAACCGCGTGTGTGGTTGGTCGGTACGTCAGAGAGGTACGCCCTCCGGTTGGACGGCGTGCGGGAAGGTACTGGCCCGGACGACCAGTTGGGGTTCGATGGCGATCCTGCGCGCGGTGGCGGGTGGCCGCCCCTCGATCAGCTCCAGGAGCATCGCGATGCCGCGCTTTCCCACCGTCGAGAAGTCCTGCCGGACGGTGGTGAGGGGAGGTGCGAAGTACTCCGACTCCGGGATGTCGTCGAAGCCCACCACCGCCACGTCCTGGGGCGTCCGGACCCCGGCCTCGCGCAGCGCCCGCAACACCCCCAGCGCCATCTGGTCGTTGGCGACGAAGACGGCGGTCAGCCCCCGGCCCACCCAGCCGGCCAGTTCCTGGCCGGCGCGGTAACCCGACAGCGGACTCCAGTCCCCGCGCAGCAGCACGGGCGGCTCCGCCCCCGCCGCTTCGAGGGTCGCCCGCCAGCCGGCCGCCCGGTCGGCCGCCTCCTGCCACTCCTCGGGCCCGGCGAGGTGCCAGACGTTGCGGTGGCCGGCGGCCAGCAGGTGGCCGGTGGCCAGCGCGGCACCGAGGTGCTGGTCCACGCTGACGCTGGGAATCTCCACGCCCGGACCGCTGCCCACGACCACCACCGGGAAGGGGCAGCGCAGTTCGGCCAGTGCGACCACGGCGGACCGCTGCGGGGCGATCGCGACCACGCCTTCCACCCCGCCCTCACTGAGGTGGTCCAGGGCCTCGGACAGCGTCTCCACGGTCAGCTTGCGCAACGTGACCGTCGAGACGAGGTACCCCTCGGCCCGTGCCGCCTCCTCCAGCGCGAACAAGGTGCTGGCCGGACCGTAGAGGGTGGTGTCGGAGGCCACCACCCCCAGCGTCCGGGTGCGCCGGGTCACCAGGGCCCGTGCGGAGGAGTTGCGGCGGTAGCCCGTCTCCTCGATCACACGCAGCACCCTGGCCCGTGTCTCGTCCCGCACGTTGGGATGGTTCCCCAGCACGCGGGACACCGTCTGGTGGGACACGCCTGCCAGGCGTGCCACATCGGCCATGGTGGGCGGCCGAAGCTGCGCGTTGGTCACGGCCGCACCTCCTTGGCGCTCGTCTGCCGGCAAAGCCCGGGTTGTGGGCGGACGGTCCCGCCCTGCGGCTCCACCCAGGTCACCGGGAAGACCCAACAGCACTGGCGGGATCGACTGGTCGGGACACTGCGGGCACGACGCTCATATCTCCCACGCTGACGTTGGACGCTGACCGGTGAATGCGGAGGTCATTGTGAGCGCTAACAAATCACGGCGGTCAAGAGGGCTGCAGGCGGAAGGCCGTCACGGTTGAATAACGCGGCCGGAAAAGGCCTGGCCGAACGGCCACCGAGGGGGTGCCTCAACCGCCATCACATCAGGCACAGTTGAGGCCGACCGCGGCGCTACCCACACCACCACCGGAAACCCGCGCACACCCGCGACAGCGACGGAGACGGCCACGAAGACACGCCCGAGCCGGGCAGGGGATCCAGCCCGAACAAGGCGGCCACGTCGAGCCGCAGGACACGGGAAACGCCCCGCCGAGCGCCCGCTCAAGCCATGCCTCAACCGCCACCCATCACCCGCAGTTGACGCCGACCGCAGCACTGCCCACACCACCACCGGAAACCCGCGCACGCCCGCGACAGCGACGGAGACGGCCGCGAAGACACGCCCGAGCCGGGCAGGGGATCCAGCCCGAACAAGGCGGCCACGTCGAGCCGCAGGACACCGGAAACGCCCCGCCGAGCGGCCACCCAGGGGCGCCTCAACCGCCACCACATCACACGCAGTTGACGCCGACCAGCAGTCCTGCACACACCACCACCGCCGGAAACCCCCGCACGCCGGCCACGAAGGCGGAGACGCCGACGGGGACGGATCGGAGGTCGTCGAGTCCGGGGCCGGCGGGGCGTCAACCGGAGGAGGCCAGGAAAGGCCCGGTCGCGCGGCCGCTCAGGCCGCTCCTCAACCGCCGCCGCATCAGGCCAAGTTGACGCCGACCAGCAGTCTTACGTACACCACCACAGGAAGCGTTTGCACGTCTCCGACGGCGACGGCTGCGGGGACGGGTTGGAGGTCGTCGGGTCCGAGGTCGGGGTCGAGCCCGAGGCGGGCGGCGGCGTCGAGCCGGAGGAACCGGTGACGGCTGCCGACCGGGTCGGCTTGCCGGGGGTCGGGGACGCGTCGGCTTTGCCATCGGCTGACTTGGACGCCGACGGCGAGGCGGAGGTGTCCGGGGAGGCCGAGGGCTTGCCGTCGGAGGCACCCCTCCCGCCGCCCCGCTGCCCTGCGGCCTCGCTCGGCTCCGCCTTCGAGTGGTCGACCTCGGACGACGCGTCCCCGGCCGCGGACGGATCCGGGGACGAGGAGAACACCGGCGCGTCCATGCCGACTTCGGCCAGACTCAACCCACCCGCCGCCAGGACGAAACCCGCGGCGACGAGCAGCGTGCGCTTGCGGCGCCGGCGGTGGAGTGCGGCCTTGCGGTCGCGACGGCTCGCGTCCGTCACGCCGTCCGCGCCGGCAGGACCCCGACGGCCGCCACGGCCCTGCTCGCGGCGGCGCGCGGCGCGCCCGTGCGGCTCGTCGCTCTCGCCTTCGTGACCGCCGTGCCCCTCGTCGTCGGGGTGGGCGGCCGGGTCGTCGGGAGCCACCGGTGCTTCATGATCGACGGGAGCGACGGCGGATTCGTAGGGCTCCGGCTCATAGGCATCGGCATCCCAGTACCCGCGCATCTGCTCGACGCGCGTCCCGCACCCCGGACAGGCGAGGGCGCCGTTGAGGTGCCGTTGGCACGGGTGGCAGTAGTCCATGACGCGGGAAGATTAAGTTCCCGGAGGGTCACGTTCCTAGGCACGGCTGTGAAGGTTGTGTGGGAAACCGGCCAAATCGACGCGACCGTCCGAGTGAACTGGCACACACCGGGGAGGGGCCACCTGGGCAAGAGGCGTCGAAACTGGCGAAACCGTTGGGCGTCCTACCCATTGACACCCCGCTCACACCGTCCTTACTGTCTGCCCAGCATTTCGAACATGAGCCGAAATCTCGAACAGCCGAAGGGTAACTTCCGTGCGCATCACCGGAATCAGCACGCACGTGGTCGGGACACCGTGGCGCAACCTGACCTACGTCCTGGTGCACACCGACGAAGGCATCACGGGTGTGGGCGAGACCCGCATGCTGGGTCACACCGACGCGCTGATCGGATACCTGAGAGAGGCCGAACAGAACCATATTCTCGGCTCGGACCCGTTCGCCGTCGAGGACCTGACCCGCCGTATGAAGTACGGCGACTACGGCCGCGCCGGCGAGATCGTGATGTCGGGCATCGCCGTCGTCGAGATGGCCTGCTGGGACATCAAGGGCAAGGCCCTCGGCGTGCCGGTGTGGCAGCTGCTCGGCGGCAAGGTGACCGACAAGGTCAAGGCCTACGCCAACGGCTGGTACACCACCGAGCGGACGCCCGAGGCGTACCACAAGGCCGCTCAGGGCGTCATGGAGCGCGGTTACCGGGCGCTGAAGATCGACCCCTTCGGCACCGGGCACTTCGAGCTCGACCACGAGCAGACCATGTACGCGGTCTCGCTGATCGAGGCCGTCCGGGACGCCATCGGCCCCGAGTCCGAGCTGATGCTGGAGATGCACGGCCGCTTCTCCCCCGCCACCGCCGTCCGCCTGGCCAAGGAGCTCGCGCCCTTCAAGCCCGCCTGGCTGGAGGAGCCGGTGCCGCCGGAGAACCTCAAGGCGCTGGAGAAGGTCGCCGCGAAGGTGGACATGCCGGTGGCCACGGGTGAGCGCATCCACGACCGGATCGAGTTCCGGGAGCTCTTCGAGAGCCAGGCCGTCGACATCATCCAGCCCGACGTCGGCCACATCGGCGGCATCTGGGAGACGCGCAAGCTGGCCGCGACCGCCGAGACCCACTACATGCTGGTCGCCCCGCACAACGTCGGTGGCTCCGTGCTCACCGCCGCCTCCCTCCAGGTCGGCTTCACCTCCCCGAACTTCAAGATCCTCGAGCACTTCAACGACTTCGCGGACGCCGAGATCAAGAAGGTGATCAAGGGCGCGCCGCAGGTGAACCCGGAGGACGGCTGCTTCCACATCTCCGACGCGCCCGGTCTGGGCGTGGAGCTGGACGTGGACGCCGCTGCCGAGTTCCCCCAGCAGCGGGCACACTTCGATCTGTGGGCCGAGGGCTGGGAGAAGCGGAACCCGAAGGGCGACCAGTGAGCTCCGCCGCTGTCGTCGTCGACGCCCCGGGCACCTTCCACCTGGCCGAGCACACCCCCCGTGACCCCGGTCCGGGCGAGGCGCTGGTACGGGTGCACGCGAGCGGGATCTGCGGCAGCGACCGGGAGCTGTTCCAGGGCAACCGGCCCGAGGGATACGTGCGCTATCCGCTCACGCCCGGCCACGAGTGGTCCGGAACGGTGGAGCAGGTCGGCGCCGGGGTCACCGGGACGCTGGTCGGCCGCAAGGTGGTCGGCGAGGGCTTCCGGAACTGCCAGGTGTGCGACCGCTGCCACGCGGGTGAGACCACGCTGTGCAGCGCCGGGTACGAGGAGACCGGGTTCACCCAGCCGGGCGCGATGGCGCCCACGCTGACCCTCCCGGCGCGGCTGCTGCACGTGCTGCCCGACGACGCCGACCTGACGGCGGCGGCCCTGCTGGAGCCGGCCGCCTGCATCGCGGCCGCCGCTCTCAAGGCGAACGCGCAGCCCGGCGAGAAGGTCGCCGTGGTCGGCACCGGCACCCTCGGGATGTTCGCGGTGCAGTTCCTCAAGGCCGTCTCGCCGGTGGAGCTGCTGGTCGTCGGCACCCGCCGGGACCGCGAGACGCTGTCGCGGCAGTACGGCGCGACCGACTTCCGTACGAAGGACGAGCCGCTCCCGGACGACTTCGACGTCGTCATCGAGACCGCCGGGTCCGCCGACGCCGCGCGGACCTCCGCCGCTCTGCTGCGGCGTGGCGGGCGCCTGGTCCTCACGGGGATCCCGGCGCCGGGCGCGAACGGGCTCGACCCCACGGATCTCGTCGTACGGCAGCTGGAGGTGCACTCCGTCTTCGGGGCGCCGCCGGACGCGTGGGCGCACACCGTGCGGGTGTTCGGGGCCGGGTTGCTCGACCCGCTGCCGCTGGTCACGCACGAGCTGCCGCTCGCCGAGTTCCCGCAGGCCATCGAGCTCGTCGGGTCCGGTGATCCGAAGGTCGGCAAGGTCCTCCTTCGCCCCTAGCAGTACGCCGGTGCGGGGGGACCTGACGACCCGCACCGGCGTACACCCAAGCCCCGCACGGTTTGAGCCGCGAACTTCGTCCGAAATTTCGAACACTAAGGACACCTTGTGACCGACGCTTCCGCCCCGGCAGCCCGTCGACCCGGCGAGCAGGCGCTCGCCGCCCTCGGTCTGGGCGCGCCCGACCTCTCCCCCGCCGACGCCTCGCCCCACACCTTCCCGGGTGGCGGCCGCTGGCGCACCGAGATCCCCTCGTGCGAGGGTCCCGAAGCGCTGGCCGTCGTCCTGAAGGAGGCCTCGCGGCTCGATGTGCCGATCCACCGGATCAGCCAGGGCAGCGGCGTATGGATGCTGACCGATGCCGAGATCACCGAGATGGTCGAGGCGACCGGCGAACGCGACATCGAACTCTGCCTGTTCACCGGGCCGCGCGGCACCTGGGACATCGGCGGTTCCACGCGCACCGACTCTCGGGGGGCCGGTCTGCGTGCCCGCGGGTACGACGCCGTCGCGGGGTGCGTGGAAGACGCCGTCCGCGCCACGGAGTTGGGCGTCAAGTGCCTCCTGGTCGCCGACGAGGGCGTGCTGTGGACGCTGCACCGCGCACGCGTCGCCGGGATCATCCCGGCCGACACGACCCTGAAGGTCTCGGCGCTGATCGGTCCGGTCAACCCGGCCGCGTACGCGGTGTACGAGCAGCTGGGCGGCGACTCCATCAACGTGCCCAGCGACCTGACACTGGATCACCTCACCGAGATCCGGCGGGTCTCCGCCGCTCCCATGGACATGTACATCGAGGCCCCCGACGACCTGGGGGGATATGTCCGGATGTATGAGGTCGCCGAGCTGATCAGACGCGGGGCGCCGCTGTACCTGAAGTTCGGGCTGTCCAAGGCGCCCGGCATCTACCCGTACGGCAACCACATGCGGGACCTGACGCTGGCCACCGCCAAGGAGCGCGTCCGGCGCGGCCGCCTGGCCCTCGACCTGCTCGCACGGCACGGAGCCGACGGCGACATGGCACCCCTCGGGTCGCGCCTGCCCGGCACGCTCAAGCGGTTCGGCACGTCCGTATAACGTTCAAACAACGCCCCTTCACAGAAGAAGACGGGCTCAAACAGAATCCCACATACCACTCGGTCTCCGCACCCGCCGTCCAAGCGTCCTTGCACCACCAGACCGAGCCTGCCCCACAGACATCAAGGATGATGATCATGCGCACTCGCAGAGCCGCACTCGCCGCCGTCGCCGGAGCCGCTTCCCTCGCCCTGACCCTGTCCGCCTGCGGTCAGAGCAGCGAGGGCGGCAGCAAGGAGGACAAGGGCAGCGCCAAGGGGGGCACCATCGGTATCGCGATGCCCACCAAGTCCTCCGAGCGCTGGATCGCCGACGGCAAGAACGTCGTCAAGGACCTGCAGGCCAAGGGCTACAAGACCAAGCTGGTCTACGGCGAGGACGACCCCGACCAGCAGGTGTCGCAGATCGAGAACCTGATCACGCAGGGCGTCAAGGGCCTGATCATCGCGGCCATCGACAACAAGTCGCTGAACAACGTGCTGCAGCAGGCCGCGGACGCCAAGATCCCGGTGATCTCCTACGACCGCCTGATCCTCGGCACGAAGAACGTCGACTACTACGCCTCGTTCGACAACGAGAAGGTCGGCAAGCTCCAGGGCTCGTACATCGTGCACAAGCTCGGCCTGGACAGCGGCAAGAAGGGCCCGTTCAACATCGAGCTGTTCGCCGGCTCCAACGACGACAACAACACCAAGTACTTCTTCAACGGCGCGATGAGCGTGCTCCAGCCGTACATCGACAAGAAGCAGCTGGTCGTCAAGTCCAAGCAGACGGCGCTCAACAAGGTCACCACGCTGCGCTGGGACGGTGCCACCGCGCAGAAGCGCATGGAGGACATCCTCACCTCCACGTACACCAGCGGCAAGGTCGACGCGGTCCTGTCGCCGTACGACGGCATCTCCATCGGCATCATCGCCGCCCTGAAGTCGGACGGTTACGGCTCGGCCAGCAAGCCGCTGCCCGTCATCACCGGCCAGGACGCCGAGCTCGCCTCGGTGAAGTCGATCATCGCGGGCCAGCAGACGCAGACCGTCTACAAGGACATCCGCAAGCTGGCCAAGGTCGCCTCGAACATGATCGACGACGTCCTCAACGGCAAGAAGCCCGAGATCAACGACACCAAGTCGTACGGCAACGGTGTCAAGACCGTCCCGGCCTACCTGCTGCAGCCGGTGAGCGTCGACAAGACCAACTACACCAAGGAACTGGTCGACACCGGCTACTACACGGCTGACCAGCTGAAGTAGTCCCCCTGTCGGTGGAGTCGGCCACGCGGCGGAGCCGCATGCCGACACACGGACCGGCCATTCCTACGGATTGAAAGGGCACACCATGGCGGGACCCGTCCTGGAAATGCGCTCGATCGTCAAGACCTTTCCCGGGGTCAAAGCGCTGTCGGACGTCACGCTGACCGTCCGTCAGGGCGAGGTCCACGCCATCTGCGGTGAGAACGGCGCCGGCAAGTCCACCTTGATGAAGGTGCTCTCCGGCGTCCATCCGCACGGCAGCTACGAGGGCGACATCCTCTTCGAGGGTGAGCCCTGTGAGTTCAAGGACATCCGGGCGAGCGAGCAGCGCGGCATCGTGATCATCCATCAGGAGCTGGCGCTCGTGCCGTTCCTGTCGATCGCGGAGAACATCTTCCTCGGCAACGAACACGCCTCGGGCGGGTTCATCGACTGGAACGAGACGCTCAAGCACGCCACGGAGCTGCTGCGCCGGGTGGGTCTGACCGACCACCCGGAGACCCGGATCGCCGACATCGGCGTGGGCAAGCAGCAGCTGGTGGAGATCGCCAAGGCGCTGTCCAAGAAGGTGAAGCTGCTGATCCTCGACGAGCCGACCGCGGCTCTCAACGACGAGGACAGCGGCAAACTCCTGGATCTCATCCTGGAGTTGAAGAAGCAGGGCATCACCTCGATCATCATCTCCCACAAGCTGAACGAGATCCGCCGGGTCGCCGACTCGGTGACGATCATCCGTGACGGCAGGTCGATCGAGACCCTCGATGTGAAGTCGGCGGAGACCACCGAGGACCGCATCATCTCCGGCATGGTCGGCCGCGACCTCGACCACCGCTTCCCCGAACGCACCGCGTACGAGGGCGAGGTGGACGCGGCACCGGCGCTGGAGATCCGCAACTGGACGGTGCACCACCCGATCGACCAGCAGCGCAAGGTGGTCGACGACGTGTCGATCAGCGTGCGGCGCGGGGAGATCGTCGGCATCGCGGGTCTGATGGGCGCGGGCCGCACGGAGCTGGCCATGAGCGTCTTCGGACGCTCCTACGGCCGGTACGCGGGCGGCACGGTCCTCAAGGACGGCAAGGAGATCCGTACGAAGACCGTCGCCGAGGCGGTCGAGCACGGCATCGCGTACGTCACCGAGGACCGCAAGCACTACGGCCTCAACCTCATCGACAACATCAACCGGAACATCTCGCTGACCGCCCTGGGCAAGGTCGCGAGGCGCGGTGTGGTCGACGAGCACGAGGAGCGGAAGGTCTCCGAGCGCTTCCGCAAGTCCATGAACATCAAGGCGCCGACCGTCTTCGAGACGGTGGGCAGGCTCTCCGGCGGCAACCAGCAGAAGGTCGTCCTCAGCAAGTGGATCTTCGCGGGTCCCGAGGTGCTGATCCTGGACGAGCCGACGCGCGGCATCGACGTGGGCGCCAAGTACGAGATCTACACGGTCATCGACCAGCTGGCCGCGGAGGGCAAGGCGGTCGTCTTCATCTCCTCCGAGCTGCCGGAGCTGCTCGGGATGTGCGACCGCATCTACACCATGGCCGCCGGGCGGCTCACGGGTGAGGTCCCGCGGGCCGAGGCCACGCAGGAAGTGCTGATGCGCCAGATGACGAAGGACAAAGAGGTAACCCGATGAGCACGGATGTGACGGACAAGGTCCCGGCCTCGGCGCCGCCCGGGAAGAGCGGGGGGTCGGGCTCCGGCGAGAACCTGCTGCAGCTGATGCTGGGCGGCCTGCGCCGCAACATGCGCCAGTACGGCATGCTGATCGCGCTCGGTCTGATCGTGGTGCTGTTCCAGGTGTGGACCGGCGGCGACCTGCTGCTGCCGCGCAACGTCTCCAACCTGGTGCTGCAGAACAGCTACATCCTGATCCTCGCGATCGGCATGATGCTGGTGATCATCGCGGGCCACATCGACCTTTCGGTCGGCTCGCTGACGGCGTTCGTGGGCGCGTTCGCGGCCGTGCTGACGGTCAACCATCATGTGGCGTGGCCCCTCGCCCTGGTGCTGTGCCTGCTGGTGGGCGCCGCCGCGGGAGCGGTGCAGGGGTTCCTGATCGCGTACTTCGGCATACCGTCGTTCATCGTCACCCTCGCGGGCATGCTGCTCTTCCGCGGTCTGACGGAGATCTTCCTGCAGGGCCAGACCCTCGGCCCGTTCCCGAACGGTCTGCAGAAGATCGGCAACGGCTTCCTGCCCGAGGTCGGCCCGAACACCAACTACCACAACCTCACGCTGCTGCTGGGCTTCGTCCTGCTGGCCTTCGTGGTCTTCCAGGAGGTCCGTGACCGCAAGCGCGAGCAGGAGTTCTCCCTGGAGGTGCTGCCGCGCAACGCCTTCCTGCTGAAGCTGGTCGCGATCGCCGCCGCGGTTCTCGCGGTGACGATGCTGCTCGCCAGCTACCAGGGCGCGCCGATCATCCTGATCGTCCTCGGTGTGCTGGTGGTCGGCTACGGCTATGTCATGCGCAACGCGGTCTTCGGCCGGCACATCTACGCGATCGGCGGCAACCTGCCGGCGGCGAAGCTGTCCGGCGTCAAGGACAAGAAGGTCACCTTCCTCGTCTTCCTGAACATGGGCGTGCTCGCGGCCCTGGCGGGTCTGGTGGTCGCCGCCCGTCTGAACGCGGCGTCTCCGAAGGCGGGCCTGAACTTCGAACTGGAGGCGATCGCCTCGTCGTTCATCGGTGGCGCATCGATGAGCGGCGGTGTCGGTACCGTCCTCGGCGCGATCATCGGTGGTCTCGTCCTCGGCGTGCTGAACAACGGCATGAACCTCCTCAGCGTCGGCACCGACTGGCAGCAGGTCATCAAGGGCCTCGCCCTGCTGGCCGCGGTCGGCTTCGACGTGTGGAACAAGCGCAAGTCCGGCTCGTAGACCGGAGTGACCGGATCGGGCCCCGCCGCACGGCGGGGCCCTTCCCATGGGAGGAGAGGCACGACCGGTGAAATCGCTCTTCGGCAAGCTCGCCGACGGCAGGAAGGTCCACCGCTGGTCGCTGGAGAACGGCGGCACCCGGCTGAAGGTCCTGAACTGGGGCGGAGTGGTCCAGGGCCTGGAGATCCCGGACCGCCACGGCCAGTACGCCAACGTCTCCCTGGGCTTCGACAACATCGACGACTACGTCGCCGAGAGCCCGTACTTCGGCGCCCTGATCGGCCGTTACGGCAACCGGGTGGCCAAGGGCCGGTTCACCCTGGACGGCAGGACCTACCAGCTGTCCGTGAACGACGGCGTCAACAGCCTGCACGGCGGCGAGCAGGGCTTCGACAAGCACATCTGGGACGTCGAGCCGTTCGCCGAGGGCTCCGACGTCGGCCTGGTGCTGCACCACACCAGCGTCGACGGCGAGCTGGGCTACCCGGGCACCCTCGAGGCGAAGGTGACGTACACCCTCACCGAGCACGGCGACTGGATCATCGACTACGAGGCCACCACCGACAAGGCCACGGTCGTCAACCTGACCAGCCACGTCTACTGGAACCTGGCCGGCGAGGGCAGCGGCACCATCGAGGACCACGAGCTCACGATCGAGGCGTCCCGCTACACGCCCACCGACTCGGGCCTGATCCCCACGGGCGAACTGGCGACGGTGGCCGGCACCCCCTTCGACTTCCGCAAGGCCAAGCCGATCGGCCGCGGCATCCGCGACGGCCACGTCCAGCAGGTGCAGGCCAAGGGCTACGACCACAACTGGGTCCTGGACAAGGGCGTCACGTCCGAGCCCGAGCACGTCGCCACCCTGCGCGACCCGCGCTCCGGCCGCACCCTGAAGATCGCCACCGACCAGCCGGGTCTGCAGTTCTACTCCGGCAACTTCCTCGACGGCACGCTCACCGGCACCGGCGGCAGGACCTACCGCCAGGGTGACGCGCTGTGCCTGGAGACACAGCACTTCCCGGACTCGCCGAACCATGCGGACTTCCCGTCGACGGTGCTGCGGCCGGGGCAGACGTATCGCACCCGGACGGTGCACACGTTCAGCGCGTAGCGCTCCGCTTGTGAGCTTCTGAGGCCGTGGGGAGCTGCGGGCCGGTCGTGGCTGGTCGCGCAGTTCCTCGCGCCCCTTTGGGGCGCGACCGGCGCCCGGGACGTGCATGGTGTGGGCTTGGTTCCCGAACTCACACTCCTTTCACATGCGTTGAACGACGCCACCCCTACCTCCGTATCTAAGGGCGGCCCGTGCTCCCCCGCGCGGGCCACCCAAACGCGACGGGCCCGGTCGTCCCTGCCGGGCCCGCCTCATACGGAGGTTCCATGGCCGACAACGTCACCTCGCTGTTCCGCAGCGACGCGGCACACAGCCCGTCGATGGCGGCGCTGACGCGGCAGGGCGGCGACGGGACCGGCCCCGTGGACTTCTGCATCCCCTGCAATCCGTACTTCCCCACCCCGGCCATGTTCGAGGAGATGTCGGCGCGGCTGCGCGACATCGTCACGTACTACCCGAGCAGCGCCGACACGATCACCGCAGAGCTGTGCAACCTGCTGCAGCTCCCGCCGCAGTGCGTGGCGATGGGCAACGGCTCGACCGAGCTGATCACCTGGATCGACCATCTGATGGTCCGCGAGTCCCTCGCCATCCCCGTCCCCACCTTCGGCCGCTGGACCGACCAGCCGATGGAGACCGGCAAGCGGGTCGACATGTTCCCGCTGCAGGAGTCCAGCGGCTTCGCGCTCGACCTCGCCCAGTACGCCGAGTTCATACGCAAGCGCGGCACCCGCGTCGCGGTCGTCTGCAACCCGAACAACCCCGACGGCGGCTTTCTGCCCCGGCAGTCCCTCGTGCAGTTCATGGACACGATGGCCGACCTGGACCTGATCGTCATCGACGAGTCGTTCCTGGAGTTCGCGGACGCCGAGGCCGAACCGTCGGTCGTCCAGGAGGCGATGATCCGCCCGAATGTCGTCGTGCTGCGCAGCCTCGGCAAGAACTTCGGTCTGCACGGCATACGTTTCGGCTACCTGGTCGCCAACCCTGCGCTGGCCGGCCGGGTCCGCGCCATGCTCCCGAAGTGGAACCTCAACTCCTTCGCCGAGTACGTGGTGTTCATGCTCAAGGAGCACGGCGCCGAGTACGCGCAGAGCCTCCACCAGGTGCGGCGCGACCGCCTCGACATGGCCAGCCAGCTCTCGGCCCTTCCCGGTCTCACGGTCTACCCCTCGCAGGGCAACTTCCTCTTCGTGCGCCTCCCCGTGGGCGCCGAGGGCACCGTGGTCCGGGACCGGATGCTCACCGAGCACCGGATCCTGGTCCGCGAGTGCGGCAACAAGATCGGTTCGTCCAGCCGCTTCCTGCGACTCGTGGTGCGCCCCCAGGTGGATGTGCGTCGCCTGGTGTCCGGCCTGGAACAGGTGCTCTACGGGACCAGGAGGGGAGCCGCCGTACCTGAGCTGGGCACCGGGACCAGCTACAGCTCTGGTACGGCGGCCGTGGACCGCCTGGTCAGCGCCACCAACGGGTCTGGCATGCCACTCGCTGCGATGGCCTCCGGCGGTTCGGTGGGGGGTGGGGTGCCGTTGCCCATGCCGATGCCGGCGGCGGCACAGGCCCCCATGCCGGCGGTGGCCCAGGCGGGGCCCCAGCCGCTCGGCTACCCGGCCCCGGCCCCCACGCAGATGCAACCCGTCCCGGCGCAGATGCAGCCCGTCCCGGCGCCGATGCAGCAGCCGGTGCCGGCGCCCGCTCCGGTGCCGGCCCCGACACCGATGCCCACGCCGGTTCCCACTCCGGCCCCCGGCCCGACCCCACCGGGCGTCCCTGCCCGGGGTGGCCTGACGGCCGCCCAGGTACGGGGTACGACCGGTCCCGCCCCGGGCCTCACCCCGGCCCCGGCAACGGGCTGGCCGAACGCCCAGAGCTGGCCGAACGCTGCAGGCATGGGACAGGCGGGCTGATCGTCGTAGGAGTGCGGTGCGTGGCCGGGTGCGGCCCCGCACCGCTGAAGGGGCGCAGATCACCGTGGTCAGCAACAGCCCCCACAGGGGCGCGGGGAACTGCGCGACAAGCCACGACTCACCCGCAGGGGCAGATCGACCTCCGCGCGCTCGGACAGGCACATGCGGTCAACTGGCCGGCCCGTCAAGGTGACACGCGCCGGCGGGCCCTTCGCTGGTGCCGTGTCTGGTGGCGGCGAGCCAGCAGGCACCGCCCTGGGGTCGCCAGTCGAATCCGTCGAGCATGGCGACGACCCGCCGCACCAGAGCCTCGGGGCTCCCGCTCCACGCCTCGAAACCGCTGTGGCCCAGGTCTCCCACGGCCATCAGCCCATCGCTCAGCAACTCGGTGAGTACTTCCACGGCCACGACCCGGAAGTCGCGGCCGGACTGTTCGGCCGTCTCCTGTGCGAGCCCGATCAGGCGGTCGATGGGCACCCAGTCGTCCAGCCCTTCCTCCAGCAGCTCGCCGATGATGAACTCCGTGCTCATGACGGCAGGTGCACCTTCTTTCCCTTGCCTGTGACGGGGAAGCTATCGATGGTCTCGCCTCCCGCGACCGATGATGCACGCCACTGGATGATCGTGCCGTCGCCAACCCATGTGGACAGGGGTGGCCCGCGGAGCGAGCGGGCCGCCCCTGTCCCCTCGCGTCAGGACGCCGGGCACTCCTTCCACGCCATGTGGTAAGTCGTGCTGATGTTGCCGTCGGTCGAGTCCATGGTCATGAAGCTGACCTTGCCCGGGTTCGCGGTCCCCGCGTTCACTCTGAGTTCGGTGTTGATGTTGAAGTTGCGCTCAACTCCGCAGGGCGCCCAGACCAGTTGGGCCCAGTCGGTGGAGTCGGTGGCCTGCCAGTCGTCGTTGTACGAGCCGCTGAACGGGTGGGTCTTGGGCACCGTGCTGGAGGAGCCCTGGAAGTAGTACGAGGCCTTCTGCGTCGCGGACGCGCCGGGCTGGAGCGAGAGGAAGCCCCGGTAGTCGGCGCTGGCGATCGCGTAGGTGAAGCCCTGAGGGACGTGCACGATCAGGTTGAGCTGGCAGTTCTTGCGGAACGCCGTGGGGTCCGAGTTGCCGCCGGCCTGGGCGAGGTACTGGCTGTAGGTCACCGTGAAGGCGGTGTTGTCCGGGGAGACGGCGACGGCCGCCGTGCCCTGGGGACAGCCGGAGCCGTTCACCGTCGCCACGTCGATGACGATCTTGTCCGGGGGCGGGTTGTCGAACACTCCGGACGAGTTGTGCGCGGGTATCGCGGTGGTGAGCAGAGCGGCTACCGCGCCGCCCAGAAGGAGTGCACCAGGCATGGTCTTCTCCGGTTCTGTGAGTGGGGGGTGGCTCACCCCGGCCGGCCCGGAGCCCTTTGAAGAAACCGTGGGGATCCTGTGAAGGCGCGAGGCGATCGCATCGTAGGGAGGCGCACGCGAACCCGTCAGGGCGAACTCAAGCCATTCACAGACGGGGATTTCACAACAGCGGCTCGATGATGTCCGCCAGCTTCGCTTCCGTCACCGCCCCCATCCGCACCGCCGCCACCTTCCCGGACGAGTCGACGACGATGGTGAACGGCAGCCCCTGCGTGGTCACCACGCCCCGCGGCAGCCTCAGGAGCTGCTTGCCCGACGGGTCGTGCAGGGAGGGGTATCCCAGCCGGTACTGCTTCTGGAAGGCGAGACCGGCGCCCCGGCCGCCGTCGTTGTCGAGACCCAGTACGCGCAGCCCGCGGGCGCCGTACTTCTGCTGGATCTTCTTGAGTTCGGGTGCCTCCGCCCGGCAGGGACCGCAGTAGGAGGCCCACGCGTTGATCAGGACGACCTTGCCCCGGTAGTCGGACAGGCTGACCGTGTCACCCTCCAGCGAGGGCCCGGAAAGGTTCGGAACAGCGGGCCGCTCGCCCTCCTTCCAGGTTCTGATCAGCGGATCCCCGGGACTGGTGTCGCTGATCGGCGCCGGGGAGGAGCAGCCGGCGAGGACCACCGCGCAAGCCGCCGCCACCACCGCGTACCTGTGTCGGGTCCTCGTCATCGGCCGACCACTCCCCCGTGCAGTTCGTCCGTCCCCGTCCCGCTGAGGACCACCTCCAGGCTTCCCGACCGCCAGACGCACAGCAGCCACGCGGCGGGCAGTTGGAGCGTGTACAGCGCCACGATCGCCATGACGAACGCCCAGTCCGCCGGCGCGCCGTCACCTTCGGCCCACGCCGCCACGCCCCAGCAGACCAGCAGCGCCGCCAGGTAGACGGCCCCGTCGACCAGCGTGACGCGCCAGCGCGGCAGGGGCGCCAGCAGCCGCCGGGCCAGCACCAGGGAGGCGGTCGCGGCGCCCACGAAGACCGCGTGCCACGGGTTCTTCCACCAGAAATCGGCCCACCCCCCGACGCTGCCGCCGGGCGCGGCCTGCCAGGCCAGGTCCACGCCTGCCCCGACCAACCAGGACAGGACAACGACGGTGAGCGCGTACGAGACGGCGCCCCGCCAAGTGACAGTCACGTCACTCCCCCTTTCACCGGCGGGCCCCAACTGCGGCCCGCCACAAGGTCATTGTGCGCCCCTGCACTGCGGGGGCCCGGTCCGGGGTCGGCGACGGACTGTCCTACCGTTCTGCCCATGCCGTCGATACGTCTGCGCCCGACCCGCCTCACCCTGGCCGTGGGCGCCTGCGTCCTCGCCGGCGGCGCCGCCCTCGCCGCCTACGGCTTCGCCTGCACCGATGCCGACGCCGGCGTACGCCCGGCCAGGTTCTCCGGCGCACCGCACTGCCACCGCATCGCCGACAGCGCCCCGGCCTCCCTCGGCGGCCTGTCCCGCCGGGACAGCAGCCTTCCCGGGATCGCCGTCTGGGGGGACAGGGACATCGTGCTGCGCTGCGGGGTCACACCTCCGGGAGTGACCAGTGACCCGTGCTTCGCGGTCGACGGCGTGGACTGGGTCATGGACCTGGCGCAGTCCACCGACACCAGGAAGGTGATCGTCACCTACGGCCGCGACCCGGCGACCCAGGTCGTCTTCGACGGTCCGAGCCAGACCGACGCGGCCCTGATCGACCTCTCCCGGACCGTCGCCTCGGTCAAGCAAACCTCCCACTGCATCAAACGCAACTGACCTGCTAGGGGTTCTCCCAGGCCGCCGGCTCCGCCGCCAGTTCCCGTACCGGCTCGGGCAGGGCGTCCGCCGCGATGTCCGCGATGGTGACGCCCTCCAGGATGCGGCGGACGTTGGCGCGCAGCGCGATCCACAGCGGCAGCAGCGGCTGTGCGGAGCCCGTGTACTCCAGGCCCGTGGGCCGCTCCCCGCGCACGGACACGATCGGGCCGTCGACCGCCCGGATCACATCCGCGACCGTGATCCGCGCGGCCTCCCGGGCCAGCCGGTAGCCGCCGCCTCCGCCGCGCCGGCTGTCGACGATGCCGCCGCGCCGCAGATCGCCGAGGATCCCCTCAAGGAACTTGTGCGGGATCTCCTGCGTGCCGGCGATGGCCTCCGCCTTCACGGGCCCGTCGTCCTGCCGGACCGCAAGTTCAAGAACCGCCCGTACCGCGTAATCCGCCCGTGCCGAGATCCTCATACGACCATTGTGCTGGGTGCGGCCGTACACAATGACCTCGCACAATGACCTCACACGCGCCGCCGACCGGCCGGCCCGACGGGAGGCTCCCTTGGGGCTCAGCAGACGTACCTTCAACGCCCTCGCCGGCACCACGGCCCTCGGTCTGGCCCTGGGCGGCAGCGGCGCCATGACCTGCGCCTACGCCGCCCAGACCGCCCCCACGGGCCCGCCGCCCGGCACGCCGGGCGCGGACGGGCGGCGGCACACGATCGGCTTCGACCGCTACTCGCTCCTCGTCGACGGCAGACGGCTGGTCGTCTGGTCGGGCGAGATGCACCCCTTCCGGCTGCCGAGCCCGTCCCTGTGGCGCGACGTCCTGCAGAAGATGCGCGCCCACGGCTACAACACGGTCAGCATCTATGTGTCGTGGAACTACCACTCCCCCGCCCCGGGGCAGTACGACTTCACCGGCATCCGCGACCTGGACCTGTTCCTGCGGACGGCGAGCGAGACCGGCCTGTACGTCATCCTGCGCCCCGGCCCCTACATCAACGCCGAGATCGACGGTGGCGGCTTCCCCGGCTGGCTGACGGCCACCGAGGGCCGGGCACGGACCTCCGACCCGACATATCTGTCGTACGTCGACGAGTGGCTGACCCGGGTGAACGCGATCGTCGCCCGGCATCTGTACACCAGGGGCGGCGGGACGGTCCTGCTCTACCAGATCGAGAACGAGTACGACGCCTTCGTCGACGAGCCCGCCGGCCGCGACTACATGGCCCACCTGTACCGGAAGGTCCGCTCCGACGGCATCGACGTACCGCTCTTCCACAACGACAAGGGCCGCAACGGGTACTGGATCCCCGGCTCCTTCGACACGGGCGGCGAGAAGGGGCGCTGGCTGTACGGCTTCGACGGCTATCCGTCGCCGACCCTGGCCCCGCCCGACTGGGGGCACTTCGGGGCCGGCGGGGTCAGGGGCGGCGCGACCGCGAGCCCCCGAACCCCTGGTTTCGTACCGGAGTTCGGGGGTGGCTGGTTCGATCCGTGGGGCGGTGCCTGGTTCGGCGGGAAAGGGTACGAGGAGTCGCGGCGGCTGCGGGACGCGGCGTACGAGCGGCGCTTCTACCTCACCAACCTCGCCAACGGCATCACCCTGCACAGCGTCTACATGACCTTCGGCGGCACCTCGTGGGGCTGGCTGCCCGCGCCGGTCGTCTACACGTCGTACGACTACGGGGCGGCCATCGACGAGGGCCGCCGGCCGACCGCCAAGCTGATCCCCATGCACCAGTTCGGACATCTGCTGCGGCACTTCCCCGACTTCGCCAAGCTGGACCGCGCGGCGGACGTCGAGACGGACGCCGCGGCGGACGGGCTGAAGGTGTACCACCTGACCAACCCCGACACCGGCGCCCATGTGTACGTCCTGCGCAACGACGGCGAGGTGCCGGTGGCCTCCGAGCTTCCGCTGCACGGCGCCGGACTCCCCCTCCCGGTGGCGGTCCCGGCGCAGGACGCGCGGCTGCTGGCCGCCGGGATCAGGCTGGGTCTGCGGAAGCTGCGCTACTCCAACGCCCAGCCCATGCTGGCCCTCACCGCCGGGCGACAGCAGATCGCCGTGCTCACCGGTCGCTCGGGAGAGGGCACGGTGACCGCACTGGAGTGCGCGAGCGAGCCGGCGGTCACCGTGCTGGAAGGGGAGGCCGAGCACTCGTACGCGGACGGGCTGTTGCGGGTCGAAGCCCAACTGGACGGCCTGACAAGGGTGTTGGTGAGCGGCGGCGGGACCTCCACCCCCCTCCTCGTGCTCCTCGCCGACGACGAGACCTCCGTACGCCTGTGGCCGCACGACACCCCGTCCGGCCCGGTCCTCGTGTACGGGCCCGCCCTGCTGCGGACCGCGGCCGTCGACGGAACGACGGTCCGGCTGACCGGGGACACCATCGAAGCCGCGGACCTGGAGGCGTGGGGGCCGCGCGGCATTCACGAACTCACCTGGAACGAAAGGGCGTTGAAGGCCCACGTGACCTCCTCCGGCAGCCTGCGCGCCGCGCAGCCGCTGGCCGGTGTCGGGGCTGTGGCGCTGCCCGCGCTGAGCAACGGCTGGCTGCGGAAGACGGAGAACCCCGAGTCGGCGCCCGCCTTCGACGACTCCTCCTGGACACCCGCCGACAAGACGACCACTCACAGCACCACACCGGTCCCCGCCGGGCAGCCGGTCCTCTTCGCCGACGACTACTCCTTCCACTACGGCGACGTCTGGTACCGCGGGCGCTTCACCGACGCGACCGGCGCCGAGTCCGTGTCGCTGGCCTACAGCACGGGCACGCAGGGGCTGCTGATGGCCTGGCTGGACGGGCGGCCGCTGGGCACGCACCGGATGCCCGTCCCGAACGACAAGACGGTGCGGAAGGGCAGTTGGACCGCCAGGGCCGTCTTCTCCGTACCGCAGGAGCTGCGCACGGACGAGCCGCATGTGCTGTCGGTCCTCGTCCGCCGTATGCAGCACGACCAGGACGGCAAGTCGCAGGACACGCACAAGGTGGCGCGCGGGCTGACCGCGGTCACCTTCGCGGGGGCCGCCCCGCAGATCAGCTGGCGGCTACAGGGCGAGGCGGCACCGGACCCCGTGCGCGGTCCGCAGAACAACGGCGGGCTGTACGGGGAGCGCAACGGCTGGCATCTGCCGGGGTACGGCGACGGCGGCTGGGAGCCGGTGCAGCTGCCGCGGGCGGACCGGCGGCAGGGGGTGACCTGGTACCGGACGTCCTTCCGGCTCGCGGTCGACGCCGGCACGGACGCCTCCGTCGGTCTGGTCCTCGACGACGACCCGGCCCGCGCCTACCGTGTCCAGATCTTCCTGAACGGCTGGAACATGGGCCAGTACATCAACGACGTGGGCCCCCAGCACACTTTCCCGCTCCCGAACGGGATCCTGCGCACACGTGGCGCCAACACACTCGCCCTGGCCGTCCTGTCCGACGGCACCACACCGTCGGGTCCGTCGGACGTACGGCTGACGCTGCTGGGCGCGGCGGCCGGAGGAGTACCGGTGATCCCTGTGCCCTCCCCCGGCCGGTCGACATGAGGTGCTAGGCCAGCCTGATCACGTTCCAGGACAGCGGTTCCAGTACGGCGGTGAGGGTGCCGTCCCGCAGGACGGTGCCCTCGACCGTGTGCGGGGCGACCCGCTCGGGGTCGTCGAGGGTGTTGCGGGCGTCCGGATCGGCGTCGGCGAGGGCGCTGTGCTCGACGACCTCCGTCAGGTCCAGGCCGTTCAGGGCGGCTTCGAGGGGCAGCGCCCCGGTGCGGCTGCGGTTGACGGCGAAGACGGTGACGGTGCCGTCCTCCGCGCGCACGGCGGTGGCGTGCAGGAGGTCCGTCTCGCCGTACTTCTTCGTCTCGTACGTCGGCGAGTCGACCCGGACGTCGAGGACCTGGCCGCGGCCGTACTTCGAGGCCTGCGCGAAGGGGAAGAAGGTCGTCTGGCGCCAGGCCGGGCCGCCGGGCTCGGTCATGATCGGCGCGATGACGTTGACGAGCTGGGCGAGACAGGCGACGGTGACGCGGTCCGCGTGCCGGAGGAGTGCGATGAGGAGCGAGCCGAAGACGACGGCGTCCAGGACGCTGTAGTTGTCCTCCAGCAGGCGGGGGGCCTCCGCCCAGTCCCGCGCGCCGGAGTTCTCGATCTCGTGCCACTTCGAGATGTACCAGACGTTCCACTCGTCGAAGGAGAGGTTGATCTTCTTCTTCGACTTCAGCTTCGCACCGATGTGGTCGGCGGTGGCGACCACGTTCTCGATGAAGGACTCCATGTCGACGGCGGAGGCCAGGAAGGAGTCGACGTCACCGTCCTCGGGCTGGTAGTAGGCGTGCAGGGAGATGTAGTCGACGAGGTCGTACGTCTCCTCCAGGACCGTCGCCTCCCAGGCGGCGAAGGTCGGCATGGACTGGCTGGAGGAGCCGCAGGCGACGAGTTCGACACCCGGGTCGATCTGGCGCATCGCGCGGGCGGTCTCGGCGGCGGTCCGGCCGTACTCCTGGGCGGTCTTGTGGCCGGTCTGCCAGGGGCCGTCCATCTCGTTGCCCAGGCACCAGAGCCTGATGCCGAAGGGATCCTTGTCGCCGTGCGCGACACGGAGGTCGGACAGGGCCGTGCCGGCGGGGTGGTTGGCGTACTCCTGGAGTTCGAGGGCCTCGGCGACGCCCCGGGTGCCGAGGTTGAGGGCCATCATGGGCTCGGCCTGGGGGCCGATCTTCCTCAGGAAGGCGATGTACTCGGAGAGGCCGAAGCGGTTGGTCTCCGTGGAGCGCCAGGCGAGGTCGAGTCGGCGGGGGCGGTCCTCGGCGGGGCCGACCGAGTCCTCCCACTTGTAGCCGGAGACGAAGTTGCCGCCGGGGTAGCGGATGGCGGTGACGCCGAGTTCCCGGACGAGGTCCAGGACGTCCTGGCGGAGCCCGGCCTCGTCCGCCGCGGGGTGGCCCGGTTCCAAGATGCCGGTGTAGACGCAGCGCCCGAGGTGTTCCACGAACGAGCCGAAGAGACGGGGGTTGACCTTGCCGACGGTGAAGGCGGGGTCGAGTGTGAAACGGGCCGTGTTCTGCACTGTGCGCCTTTCCAAAGGGTGGTATCTCTGTTCGGTATTTCGGCATTCGCTCGTAACTTCGAACGGGACCGTAGAGAGGAAGCGTTTGCCAGTCAATGGTTTGGACAGGACTTTCGGCCAGGGCGACGGTTCGGGGTTGAACGACGGCGTAGGCTCGAACGGCCTGTCGTGTAGGCGTCAGAAGGGGGAGCAATGGACATCGCCGCCTGGCTGCGGCGCTCGCGGAGGGTGTCCGGGATGCGGAAGCTGACGGACCGCCTCGGGGCGGCGGTGCGGGCCAGACCGCGCCCGCCGGCCGATGCGCGGGAGCTGTGCCGGGCGCTGTGCGAGGAGATGAGCGTGCTGCGCGGCGGCCGGCCGGTGGAGCTGCGCTTCGAGCGGTTTCCCGACGAGATCGAAGTCACCGGGCTGTGGGTGGAGTTCTCCGACTTCGACCTGGTGATCGTCGAGGAGCGGGCCGAGGCGGTGCAGCAACTGGTCATCCTCGGCCATGAGTTGTGGCATCTGCACGCCGGGCACAGCCATCACCATGTGGCGGGGGCGGCGCTGGCCGACCGCCGCAAGTGGAGCGCCTTCAAGGACGCGGCCATGTCGGTGGCCGCGCGCGACGGTTCCCGCGTCGCCGACGAGGCGGAGGCCGACGACTTCGGGCATCGGCTCGCGGGCGCCTTCCGGCCACTGCTGACGGGGCACGGCCAGGACCCGCAGCCCGGCCCCGTGCAGCGTTCGCTGGGCTACCGCAGCGGCCGGAGGACGGGGTGAGCACTCTGCTGGCGCTCGACCCCTCCGGCCTCCTCGGCCAGCTGTACATCTCGTTCTGGATCCCCACCGTCGTCCTGACCGCCGCCCTTGCGATCAAGCTGCCCACCATCATCCGGCTCTGGCGGGACCCGCTGCTGCGCTCGGTCGGCGGGCTGCTGCTGCTCGCCTGCGCCGTGTTCGTCTTCGCGGCTCCGGCGACGATCGCACGGGTCAACCGCATCACGGGCGTGCCGAACTTCGCGGCGCCCCTGGTGTACTCCCTGCTCACCGCGTTCTGCGGCTCCTGTCTGCTGCTGATCATCGCCTGGCGCAACGGCCTGTCCGACCGCTCCACCGGGACCCGCCGCGCCATGCGCCTGGTCATCTGGGCCTACTCGGGCGTGATCGTCGCGCTGTGGGTGCTGTTCGCCCTCGCCCACGCGCCGGTGGAGCGGGTGCGTGACCTGGACACGTACTACGCCAACACTCCGTTCATGCGCGAGGAGACCCTGCTCTATCTCCTCGCGCACTGCACGGCCGTCCTCATCACGTCCCGGCTGATCTGGAACTGGGTGCGCACCGACGGACTGGACGCCTGGCTGCGCTGGGGGCTGGTGTGCCTGGGCGTCGGCTACGCCCTCAACCTCATCTTCGACGCCGCCAAGCTGACCGCCGTCGGCGCCCGCTGGACGGGCCACGACCTGGACTGGCTGAGCACCGATCTCGCACCGCCGGTCGCCTGTCTGTCCGCCATCCTGATCGCCGTGGGCTTCATCCTCCCGCACGTCGGCCAGTTTCTGCACGAACGCTGGCGGGTGCGCCTGGTCCACCACGAACTGCGGCCCCTGTACCTGCTGATGAAGTCCGTCAACGGCTCCGGCGTGCCGTTCGTCCTGCGCGCCTCCCCGGATCTGCGGCTGATCCGTCGCGAGACCTTCATCCGCGACGTACTGCTGCCGCTGGCCCGGCACATCGACGAGGACCTGCGCAGGCGCTCGTACGACGCCGCGCTCGCCCTCGGCTTCCCGCCCGGACGGGCGAAGGCGCTGGCCGCCGCCGTGACCATCCAGGACGCCGTCGGCCGTCGGAGCCGGGCCCCGGACGAGAACGACGCCGGCGGCCCCGACACGACCGTTCTGCTGCAGGAGATCGGGGCCGTCTCCCGAGCCCTCCGCAACCCCGACGACCTCGACGCGGTCCGTGCCCGCACGGCCGCCCCGGCACAGGACACGCCCGTACATGACTGAACGCCCCGCCACCGCCGTCGTCCTCGGCGGCTCCCTCGCCGGTATGCTCGCCGCCCGCGCGCTGGCCGACGTCGCCGACCACGTCACCGTCGTGGAACGCGACGTGCTGCCAGCCGGCCCCGAGCCCCGCAGGGGCCTGCCCCAGGCCCGGCACGTCCACCAGCTGTGGTCGGGCGGGGCGCACGCGCTGGAGGAGCTGCTGCCGGGCATCGTCGGGCGGCTGCACGACGCCGGAGCGCACCGGCTGCCGGTGACCGAGGACATGGTGGCGCTGTCGCCGTACGGCTGGTACCGGCGGTGGGCCGAGTCGCACCACATGCTGCTGTGCAGCCGGGACCTGCTGGACGCGACGGTACGGGCGGCCGTCCTCGCCGACGAGCGCATCTCACTCGTCGACGGCACCGAGGTGCTCGGGCCGGTCGGCAGCGCCGCGGCGGTGACCGGCGTACGGATCCGGCCGCACCGCTCCGGCGCCGCCGAACGGACTCTGCCGGCCGGCCTCGTCGTCGACGCCACCGGACGCGGCTCGCGCGCGGCGCACTGGCTGACGGGGCTCGGGCTGCCGGAGGTCGAGCGGCGCGAGGTCGACTCCGGGGTGGCGTACGCGAGCCGGGTGTTCCTGGCCCCTGCCGGGGCGCGGGAGGGCTTCCCGGTCGTCAACGTCCAGCCGGACCCGCGTACCGGAGAACCCGGACGCGGGGGCGTGCTGCTGCCCGTCGAGGACGGACGGTGGATCGTCACGCTGTTCGGCTCCCGGGGCGCCGAACCACCCACCGGGGCCGAGGACTTCCTGCGGTACGCCCGTGAGGACCTGCGCCATCCCCTGATCGCCGAACTGCTCACGCACGCCGAGCCGTTGACGGACGTGGCCTACACGCGGACGACCGCCAACCGCCGCCACCACCACGAGCGGATGCCGGCCTGGCCCGAGAACTTCGCCGTGGTCGGGGACGCCCTGTGCGCGCTCAACCCGATCTACGGGCACGGGATGTCGGTCGCCGCCCAGAGCGCGGTCGCCCTGCGCGACACGGTACGGCGGCACGGCTGGGGTTCGGCGGGCCTGGCCCGGCGGATCCAGAAGGCCGTGGCGCGGCCGGCGTCGGCGGCCTGGGACCTGGCTCTGGGGATGGACGTGTTCTATCCCGGAGCGACCGAGAACGGCCCCACCCTGCGCGACCGGCTGGTGGCGGCGTACGTCGGCCGGCTGCTGTACACCGCCACCGGAAACGGGCGGATCGCCGCGCGGGTCACCGATGTGACGTCGTTGGAGCGGGGAGCGGAGGTGCTGCTGACACCGTCCGTGCTGCTGGCCGCACTCGTCGGCCCGCTCAGACCGGCGTTGAGCGGGCCGCCGTTGACGGCAGGGGAGCGCAAGGCGGCGGGGCTCAGCCCCTGAAGGGCGGTTGCTCCAGCCCCTTTCCGGCGCCGGGCACGACCAGCAGGGAACCCGCCACCGGGTGGGGTGCCGTGAGGCCCACTCGGGCTGTGGTGATGTACAGGTCCGTGAGGTCCGGGCCGCCGAAGGCGCAGGCGGTCACGCGGGGGGTGGGGAGTTCGATCACGCGGTCCAGTTCGCCGTCGGGGGTGTAGCGGCGTACCGCTCCGCCGTCCCACAGCGCCACCCACACACAGCCGTCGGCGTCCACCGTCAGGCCGTCGGGGAAGCCGGCGCCGTCCTCGATCTGCGCGAACCGGCGGCGGTCCGTGACCCGGCCGTCCTCGTGATGGAAGACGTCGACCTGCCGCGTGGGCGAGTCGATGTAGTACATCAGGCGGCCGTCGGGGCTCCAGCCGGTGCCGTTGCTCACCGCCACGTCGTCGAGGACGAGCTCGACCGAGCCGTCCCCGGTGAAACGGGACAGCGTGCCGCCGCCCGCCGCCTCGTCGTAGCGCATGGTGCCGGCCCACAGGGAGCCGTCGGGGGCGACGGCGGCGTCGTTGGCACGGCGGCCTCGGACGACCTCGCGGTGCAGCCAGCGGAAGGTGCCGTCGGGGTCGACCAGGCCGACCCCGTCGCGGAGATTGAGCACCAGCCCGCCGCCGGCCCTCGGCTTCGCCGCGCCCACGTGCTGGTCGGTGACGCGGGTCGTGCGACGGCCGGTCACCGGGTCGTACGTGTGGACACGCGCACCCAGGATGTCGATCCAGATCAGCCGCCCGGCCGCCGCGTCCCAGGTCGGCCCCTCGCCCAGGGTGGCCTCGGCGCGCACCGCCACCTCGTACGCCGTCATACGACGGTCCGGTGGCCGAGGCGCTCCGACAGCTCGACGGCGCCCTTGGCGGCGAGCTGCTCCAGCTCGGCACGGCGCTCCTCGCTCCAGCGGATCATGGGCACGGAGATCGAGAGGGCGGCCACGACCTGCCCCGTGCGGTCCCGCACGGGCGCCGCCACACAGCTCACATCCGGGTTGGACTCACGGTTCTCCACCGCGAGCCCGCGCTGACGGATCTGCGCCAGGGCCTCGCGCAGCGCGGACGGCTCGGTGATGCTGTTGGGAGTCATCGCGACGAGCTCGGCGTCGTCCGGGATCCGCGAGGTGAGCTCCAGCTCCGGAAGGGAGGCCAGCAGCATCTTCCCCACAGACGTGCAGTGCGCCGGCAGCCGCCGGCCGGCCGCCGACACCATACGCACCGCATGGGTGGAGTCCACCTTGGCGATGTAGATGACGTCGGTACCCTCGAGGATCGCCACGTGCACCGTCTCGTCACAGGTCTCGGCGACGGACCGGGCCACCTGCTGCCCCTCGGCCGCGAGGTCCAGCTGCTCGGCGTACCGGCTGCCGAGCTGGTACGGACGTACACCGAGCCGGTAGCGTCCCGGCTGACCGGGCACCTGGACGATGTACGACCGGGCGGCGAGCGTGGTGACCAGCTCGTGCACGGTGGTGCGCGGCAGCTGCAGCTTGCGCACGATGTCGGGGGCGGAGAGCGTCCCGTCCCCGTCGAGGAAGAGCTCGAGAATGTCGAGAGCCCGGGTCACGGCAGGTACAAGGCGTCCCACGACCGGCCCCCTCCCTTGTTATCTGAGGCTGTCTGTTCGAAATTTCAACAGACGATCGGCATGACGAACACAGGCTACGCATAGTGCGTTTGCCCGGGCAATGGTTCTGCGCGGACCAGGTGGGTCAGGCGGTACCGAGGTTCCGCCGAACCGAGTCGAACCAGGCTCGTAGCATTCGCCTCGGCCGGACAAACCAATTCCCCTCAGCTCCCCTCGGCTGACGAAGATGATCGGAGTGCGCGTGGACGTCCTCGTGACCGGAGGCAGTGGGTTCGTCGGTTGTCATCTGGTGGGGCGGCTGCTGGAGCGCGGTCATCGCGTGCGGACCACCGTCCGCAGCGCCGCGAACACGGCGAAGGTGGCACCGCTGAAGAAGCTGCAGGACCGGTTTCCCGGCCGGCTGGAGATCTTCGAGGCCGATCTGCTCGTCGACGGGGCCTTCGACGAGGCGATGAAGGGATGCGAGGTCGTCTTTCACGTGGCCTCGCCCTTCCTCATGCCGGAGAAGATCAAGGACGGGCAGCGGGACATGGTCGAGCCCGCCCTCGTGGGTACGCGGAATGTGATCGCGAGCATCGAGCGGACGCCCAGCGTCCGCAGGCTCGTCTTCACCTCCACCGTCGGCGCGATATTCGGCGACTACGCGGACGTACGCCACATGGAGGGGCAGGTCCTGACGGAGGCGTACTTCAACACCACCAGCACCGTTGAGAACAATCCGTACCACTACGCCAAGACCGTCGCGGAGCAGGCCGCCTGGGAGGCGGCGAAGGGGCAGTCGCGGTGGCGGATGGTCGCCGTCAATCCGGGGCTGGTGCTCGGGCCCTCCCTCACGCCCGCCTCCGAGTCCGGCAGCCTCTTCCTCCTCGACGAACTCTTCAAGGGGTACTTCTTCTACGGCGCCCCCGACTTCAGCTTCACCACGGTCGATGTGAGGGACGTGGCCGACGCGCACATCGCCGCCGCCGAGAAGCCCGACGCGCAGGGGCGTTACATCCTCGCCGCCGAGACCATGACGTCGTTCCACGACATGGCGCGCATCATCCGTACCCGGTATCCGATGGATCTGCGGCTGCCGCGGACCCGCCTTCCGCACTGGCCCGTCCGTGTCCTCGGGCCCGCCTTCGGACTCACCCAGGACTACATCCGGGGGCATCTCGGCATCCGGTTCGAGGTCGACAACAGCCGAAGCGTCCGGGAGCTGGGCATCTCCTACCGGCCGATCGAGGGGACCGTGCTGGATCATTACGAGGCCTGGCGCGCGCAAAGGTCCTAGCCGCGGGCCCCCGCCTCCCCGAGCACCCCCCTCAACCGCTGCGCCCTGAGCACCAGTTCCAGCTCGAAGCGGCGGTCCGGGTCGTCGATCTCGTCGCCCCACAGCTCACGGATCTGGCGGAGGCGGTAGCGGACGGTCTGGGGGTGGACGCCCAGCCGGGCGGCCACCTCCGGGGCCCCGCCCCGTGTCTCCAGCCACGCCAGTAACGTTTCAGCAAGCCTGCGCCCGTGTGCCGGGCCGCAGTGGGTGAGCGGGGCCAGACAGCGCAGCGCCAGGTCGTCGATGAGTTCCTCGGGCTGGAGCAGGACCAGGGCCTCGGTGTGTTCCGTGCAGTACAGGACGTCCCCGGCGGGCAGCAGCCCCCGTTCCATCAGATGTACGGCCGCCTCGGCCCAGCGCAGCGACTTCCCCGCGTCGGACAGCGGTACGGGCGGCCCGATCGCCCCGGACCAGCCGGTCAGCGCCCGGTGCAGCAGTTCGGGCCGGCCGGCCGCGTCGGGTTCCGGCACGACCATGCGGGGCTGCTCGTACTCCATGTCGAGCAGCACGCCCTGCCCCACGGCGGGCGCGACCGCCTCGCGGGCCGGGCGCAGCAGCACGCCGACCGCGACCTTGCGCGGCAGCGTCCAGCCGACCCGGGCGGCCCGTTCGGTCAGCGCGTCGGCCGGGTCGCCCCGGTGGTGCTCGGCGAGCAGCAGTTCCATCAACCGCCGCTGGAGCCTCAGCCGCTCCCCGGCCTGCCTCGCCGCCGCCTCCGCATAGCCGCGCACCGACTGGTCGACCAGGCCGTCCAGGTACTCGTAACCGGCGTCGACGAGTTCGTACATCGCGGGCGGCGGGATCTCGACCCGCTGCCCGATCTCGGCGAAACGGCGCCAGGCAAGCCGTACGCCCATCCGGTAGATCGCCTGCAGGGAGTCGAGTGAGCGGCCGTGCAGGCCCTCCCCGCGGCCGAACTCCTGGAAGACGCCCGGCGGGACCGTCGGGCGGCCCTCCGACTGCTCCAGGTGCTGGACGAAGACCTCGATCGCGCGGCGGATGCCGACCAGGGCCATCGGCTCGCCCGACTCGTCGAGGACGACGGGCAGGTGCGGGTACTCGCGGCGGATCTCGCGCAGGATCTCCTCGGCGAGCGCGGGCGCCTCGGCCATGGCGAGGGCGGCGAACCGGCGGACCTGGAGACGGGGGACGTCGTGCCAGGCCGAGCGGGTGGTGACGGCCGGTGAGTGGGCGGGCGTCACAGGTCAACTCCCTTGCCCGGCTTGCTCGTACGTGATCAAGGGGGTGTTGGGCTGGGCGGGCGTCGCCTCGAGCAGCGCGACGATGCCGAGCGCGGCGCCCACGGCGAGTGCGGCGGCGGCCACGACGGTGAGAAGGGCAGCGAGCAGTCTGGACATCGCAGGGTCAGCCTCTCTGTCCGGAGGTCGTCCCACCCCGGTGCCCCCACCCCTGCCTGTCGGCCCCAGTCTCGACAAGCATTGACACCCCGTCAAGAGCAGCCTACGGTTCCCGGCCCAAGGCCCCGTCTTCCCGCCAGTCCGGCGTCGCGGGCCGGAGCGGCCCCAACTCCGTCATCCCTCCCCCTGGAGTGTCCGGATGCGCCGTACAGCCTCCCCCCTTTCGCTGATCCTGCTGGGACTGGGCACGTTCTTGCTGGTCCTGGCGCCGATGCTGGCCTGGTACGTCGAACCGCGGGCCGCCGTGAACCCGATCGACATCGACATCACCGCGGTCTACAGAGGCACCGGAAGCTACTTCGACACCGACCAGATCCAGACGGTCCACGACAAGCGGATCACGGTCACCCAGCAGGTGCGCGGCAATGTCGCGGACAGCGAGAAGAGCGGGCGGGCGGTGTGGGACGTGACGACGACGGTCGACACGGACAAGTCGCTGCCGGCCGCCGATCCGCACGACGCGCTGGAGTTCTTCCTCAACCGCTGGGTGACGAACCGTCACACCAACCAGCCGGTGCACTGCTGCAAGGAGAACCCGTACTTCGAGGGCGACGCGTATCTGAAGTTCCCCTTCGACGTGCGCCGGAAGTCGTACCAGTGGTGGGACAACTCACTGGGTTCGACCGTCACTCTGCATTACTCCGGCACCAAGAAGATCCAGGGATACCGCGGTTATCGCTTCACCGGCACCGTCGCTCCGGCGAAGATCGGGACCCGGCTGGTCCCGGGCACCATCGTCGGGCAGAAGAACAAACCGCAGGTCCTGGCCGAGGAGTGGTACTCCAACCACGGTATCGAGCTGGTCGTCGACCAGCGCACCGGCCGGGTGCTCTACGCCCAGGTCGGCCCGCGGCGCACCCTGCGGGCGCCGGGCACCAAGAAGGACGCGGTGGTGCTGCTGGACAGCCGGAAACTGGCGTTCACCACCGCCACCCAGAAGGACCAGGTGAAGCTGGCCAAAAAGGAGAGCGGTCAGCTGCTCATGGTGGGGCAGACGTTGCCGATTACCGCCGCTGTGGCCGGATTCGTACTGGCGGTGGTGGGTGCGGTTTTGGTGATACGAGGATGGAAGCGTCCCGATTCACCCGATACGCCCCGGACTTCACAGGCTCAGCTCACGATGTGACATGACGTCAGTTCTAATAAGGCGGAAATTTGTCACCCCGGTGAGTAGCCGTGGCGAACGGCTGGGCGAAAACTGTCCAACCCCACCCAAGCACAACGTGTCCACACCCCCCGCCCATGAAGAGCTCAGTCCCCCCACAGCAAGTCCGGAAAGCCACTGCTGAGTTCCGCACCCTGAGACGAGTTGGAGCACCCATGCCCCAGCACGTGCCTTCCCCGCTGCGCGCCACGCACCCCTGGCCTCCGCAGCACCCCTCGGCGCTCCCCCCACAACCGCGCCGAATCGTTTTCCTCGCCCACCGTGATCTCGACAATCCGGCGGCCGGCGGCTCGGAGCTGCTGGTCGACCGGCTCGCCGAGGGCCTGACCGGCCTCGGCCACCAGGTGACCCTGATCTGCGGGGGTCCCGCGGCCTTCCGGGACTACCGGGTCGTGTCGGCCGGCGGCGAGTTCGGCCACTACCTGCGTGCCCGTTCCGCCTTCGCCCGTCAGGTCGGCGAGACCGATCTGCTGGTCGAGGTCTGCAACGGGATGCCGTACCTCGCGCCCTACTGGCACCGCGGGCCCACTGTGTGCCTGGTCAACCACGTGCACACCGATCTGTGGAAGATGCGGTTCGGCGGGCCCCTCGCGCCGGCCGCGCGGATCGGCCGAAGACTCGAGCAGTGGGCGCTGACCGGTGCGCAGCATCGCAGCCTGCTGGTCGCGGTCTCTCCCTCGACCGCGCATGCCCTGCGGGGGATCGGTGTCTCGCGGGACCGGATCCGGGTCGTGCACAACGGCGTGGAGGAGCCCGGGCCGCGTGCCGACCGGTCGGCCGAGCCGCTGTTCGTGGCGGTGGGCAGACTCGTCGAGTACAAGCGGATCGATCTGCTGCTGAGACTCTGGGAGCGGGTGCGGCCCGTGACCGGGGGCCGGCTGGTGATCGTCGGCGACGGGCCCGAGCGAGGGCGGCTTGAGCAGCTTGCCGGGCCCGGCGTGGAGTTCGTGGGCCATGTCTCCGAGGCGGAGAAGCATCGGCTGTTGTGTGCGGCCTGGTTGTTGCTGCATCCCTCCGCCGTGGAGGGGTGGGGGCTGGTCGTCACCGAGGCTGCGACTCGGGAGACGCCGACCATTGCCTTTGATGTGCCCGGGCTGCGGGATTCCGTCGTGGACGGGGAGACCGGTGTGCTGGCGCACGGGGAGTCTTCGTTTGCGGCTGCGTGGTGTGCCCTTGCACTGTCCGGGCATCGACGGGAGCTGATGGGCAAGGCTGCCCGTGACCGGGCGGCGCGGTATCGGTGGCACCGGACGGTGAGACAGTTTCGGGCGGTGGCTGCGGAAGCCCTGCGGGGCTGGGCGTCGTGACGCCTATGCGCCGCGCGGGGCGTGTCGGTTCGCGACTGCGGGATCGTCGTGGCTGGTCGCGCAGTTCCCCGCGCCCCTATTGGGGCGCTCCAGTACCCGGCGGATTCAAAGATCCGTCCTTTCGGCGCTCCCTCGCCCTCTTCCGTGCCTTCCGGCACGAGCAAGACGACCCGGAGAGCTGCTACGAACTGCTGGCCCGCGACGCCGCCGATCAAGTCGAGGCCTACGACGGTCCCGTCGACGGCCGTACCGTCGTCGACGTCGGCGGCGGTGGCGGGTACTTCACCGAGGAGTTCCGGAGGCGGGGCGCCCATGCCTACCTCTTCGAGCCCGACGTACAGGAACTCGGCGAAAAACCGCCCGACGGGGCCGTGATCGCCGACGGGTACCTGTTGCCCCTGCGGGACGGTGTCGCGGACGTGACCTTCTCCTCCAATGTGCTGGAGCATGTCGCCGATCCGCAGACGTTCCTCAGCGAACTCGCCCGGGTGACGCGGCCCGGTGGGCTGATCTATGTGTCGTTCACCAACTGGCTGTCCCCGTGGGGCGGTCACGAGTGGGCGCCGTGGCACTACTTCGGTGCCGAGCGGGCCCGCGCCCGCTACCGGCGGCGTACCGGAAAGCCCGCCAAGCACACTCTCGGCGAGAACCTCTTCGCCGTGCACATCGGCGCCACCCTGCGGCAGGTGCGCGCCCGCGACGACGTCACGGTCGTCTCGGCGCGCTCCCGCTACTGGCCCTTCCTCGCGGAGACCGTCGTGAAAGCGCCCGGGATACGTGAGGTGGCCACCTGGAACCTTCTCCTCATCCTCCGGCGGTGTCCCCCATGACGACCACGGTCCAGGCCCCTCCTCCGGCAGCCGTCCACACCACCGCGGCCACCTCGGGCCCGCCGGAGGGCCCGCGGTCGCGGCGCTGGCTGGTGGGGTTCTGGGCCGTGGCGTTGCTGCTGTTCCTGGTGGTGCACCCGGGGCGGCAGACCTTCGACACCAAGCTGGGTGTGACCGTCGACCCGGGTGCCTTCTTCTCCGGTCTGGGGCAGCTCTGGCACGACCAGGGCAACTTCGGGGGCATCCAGGACCAGTACGCCGGCTATCTGTGGCCGATGCTGCCGTTCTACTGGCTGTGCCACGCGATCGGTCTGCCCGTGTGGCTGGCGGAGCGGCTGTGGTTGTCGCTGATCGTGTCCGTCGCCTTCTGGGGGGCGCTGCGGCTGGCCGAGCGCTTGCGGGTGGGCAGCAGTGGGTCGCGGCTGCTCGCGGGGGTCGCGTATGCGCTGTGGCCCGTCTTCACCATCGTCGTCGGGTCGACGTCCGCGGCCGCGCTGCCCGGTGCCTTTCTGCCCTGGGTGCTGCTGCCGCTGACGAACGAGCGGTACAGCGCCCGCATCGCCGCCCTGCGCTCGGCCCTGGTCGTCCCCTTCATGGGCGGCGTCAACGGCGCCTCCACCCTGGCCTCGCTGCTGCCGGTCGGGCTGTACCTGCTCTCCCGCCCGTCCGGGCCACGGCAGCGCAAGCTGATCGCCTGGTGGGTGCCGGGGGTGATCGTGGCGACCGCCTGGTGGTGGATACCGCTGCTCATGCTCGGGGTCTACGGCGAGAACTTCCTTCCGTACGTGGAGACCTCGCAGACCACGACGGCCACCATGTCGGCGACGGAGGCCCTGCGCGGGGCCGGCAACTGGGTCGCGTATCTGCACTTCGGGCAGGCCTGGCTGCCGGCCGGGTGGACGGTCGCCGCGTCGGTGGTCGTCGTCGTGTGTTCGGCGCTCGCCGCGGGGCTCGGTCTCGCGGGGCTCGCGAGACGGGACATGCCGGAGCGGCGGTGGCTGGTGCTGACCGTGATCTCCACGGTGCTGGTGCTGCTCGCCGGGTACGGCGGCGCGTTCGGCGCACCCTTCCACGGGGTCGTGCAGGACTGGCTGAACGGCGGGCTCGTCCCCTTCCGGAACATCTACAAGTTCCAGACGGGGCCGGCTCTGGCGCTGGTGCTGGGGCTCGCGCACGTGGTGGGGATCGCGGCCGAGCCGCGGGGTGCCCGGCCGGTGCGCGGGCGCCGGTTCGCCCCGCTGATCGCTGCGGTGCTGATCCTGCCGGGTCTGCTGTGGCCGTACCTCAACGGCTCGATCCTCAACCCGGGGTCCTTCCAGGAGCTTCCCAAGTACTGGAAGACCACGGCAGATTGGCTGGAGAAGTACTCCCCCGACTCCCGTGCCCTCGTCGTCCCGGCCACCTCGCACGGCATCTACACCTGGGGCTCCCCCATCGACCAGCCCCTCGACGTCCTCGCCAAGTCCCGCTGGGCGCAAAGGGATTACGTCCCCTTCGGAACCCCCGGCAACCGGCGCGCCATGGACGCGGTGGAGGACGCGCTGGCCTCCGGGAGTGACGTTCCGGGGCTTGCCGACTACCTGAGCCGGGCGGGGATCTACTACGTCGTCGTACGCAACGACCTCGACCCCGACCAGATCGGCTCCGTGCCGACCACGACGGTGAAGCGGACCCTGGAGCAGTCGGGGTATGCGAGGGTGACCGGGTTCGGACCGGTCATGACCGGTGGCCGGATCGCCCATGATGCGCCGCTGCAGGTGGAAGGGCTCTACCCGCGGCAACGGGCGGTCGAGATCTACGAGCCCACGGACAAGGACGTCCCGCGACCGGGCCAGGCCCACCTGCTGCCCGTCTCCGACACCGCGGTCGTCTCCGGCGGGCCCGAGGCCCTGCTGCCGCTCGCCTCCGAACTGCGCGGCCGTGCGACCGTGCTGACCGGTGACAACCACCCGGGGATAGGCTCCCCGCCGCTCCAGGTGGTGGGCGACGGACTGCGGCGCGCGGACACGCGGTTCGGGCTGGTCAGCGGCAACACCTCGTACACGTACACCAGTTCCGAGCGGAACGCGCCGGACGCCGTACAGGACGCCGGGAAGCAACCGCACCAGATCCTGCCGACCAAGGGGCTCGACCACCAGACGGTGGCCCAGCTGCGCGGCGCCCGCTCGGTGACGGCGTCCTCCAGCGGCAACTGGCTCTTCCACCTTCCGCAGTACGACCCGGTGAACGCCTTCGACGGCAACCCGGACACGGCCTGGGCGGAAGGCGCACCCGGCTCGGCGGACGGGCAGTGGCTGCGCATCGGCTTCACCGGCTCGTACGACATGCCGTCCTCGTTCAAGGTGACCCCGCTGCCGCAGGAGAGCGTGCGGTCGGCGGCGACGAAGGTGCGCGTGGAGACCGAGAAAGGGGCCAGGACCGGTTTCCTGCGGCCGAACGGCCAGACGCAGAGCATCAAGGCACCGGCGGGCACGACCAGTTGGATGAAGCTGACGATCGTCGACTCGGTGCAGCGCCGCTCGGGTCTGACGGGGGCGGGCTTCTCCGAGATCGCCCTCCCGCACGTCCAGGTGACCCGGCTGCTGCGGCTGCCCACGGACGCGGACGACTCCGACGCCGCCGCCACCCTGATCTCCCTGCACCGCACCCCCGACCCCACCGGCCTCTCCGCGACCGGCACCGAGGCGGGCCTGCACCGGCGCTTCACCACGGCCACGGCAGGGACGTACGAGGTGAAGGCGGGCGCGGTGCCGGTCAGCGGCGAGGCGCTGGACAAGCTGCTGTACCAGGTCACCCCCGACCAGCAGAACCGCATCGTCGCCACCGCCGACTCCACGGCGGCCCTCGGCGCGGGTCTGTCGGCGCGCAACCTCACCGACGGCGATCTGACCACGGCGTGGATCGCGGGCGACCGGCCGACGATCCATCTGAGCTGGAGCGGCAAACAGCCGGTGGGCGAGATCGTGCTGGCGCCCGCGGCCGGCCTGTCCACCCGTCCCACCCAGGTGGACATCAGCTCCCCCGACGGCGCGACCATCGCCGGCGTCGACGAGAACGGCGTGACCCGCTTCGACCCGATCACCACCGACCACCTGGACATCACCATCACCCGGACGGCACCCCTGACCCTGCACAACCCCGTCGCCGACGAGGACCTGCAGCTCCCGGTGGGCCTGAGCGAGGCGTACATCCCGGCACTCGACCAGTACCGCACCCCGCAGCCCAGCGACTCCCGCCCCTTCTCGCTGCCGTGCGGGCAGGGGCCGGACGTCGCGGTGGACGGCAAGCTGTACCAGACCAGCGCGAAGGGGACGGTACGGGACCTGACGGAGCGCCGGACGGTTGACGTGGCGCTCTGTCAGCAGGGCCGTAAGGACGGCGAGGTGGAGCTGGCAGCCGGTACGCACCGCGTCGAGGCCGGGGACGCCGGACCGCTCACCCTCACCGATGTGACGCTGACCCGCGGCACGGTCACCGAACCCACCGCCGTGGAGCGCCAGTTGACGATACGGGACTGGCTGGGCGACCGCCGCGAGGTGACGGTCGGCTCCGGGGCGGCCACGTATCTGACGACGTACGAGAACTACAACGACGGCTGGAAGGCCACCCTGGGCGGCAAGGAGCTGACCCCGGTCCGCCTCGACGGCTGGCAGCAGGGCTGGCGGATCCCGGCCGGGGCGGGCGGCACCGTCAAGCTGTCGTACGAGCCCGCGACGGCCTACCAGGGCGGGCTGATCGGCGGGGCGGTGGGCCTGGCGGTCCTGGTCGGGCTGGTGGTCTGGCGCCGCCGCTCGCCGAACCCCGACCCGCCGCAGCCGGTACCGCCGCTCCCCGGGCTGTGGCTCGGCACGGTGGCCCTGACGGTGGTGGGCGTGCTGATCGCCGGATGGATCGCCCTGCTGGTGCCGGCGCTGGCGCTACTGGCCTACCGGCGGCACGCGCTGCTCGTGCCGGTCGCGTTCGTCGCCCTCGCGGGGGCCGGTATCGCGGCGGCCACGGGGGCCGGGGAACCCGTGGGAGCAGGCGAGGGCGCCTTCGGCCACACGGCCCAACTGCTCGCGCTGATCGGGCTGTTCGCCGGTGTGGTGAGCGTACGGGAGCCCGACGAGGGACCGGGGTCCACGGCGGTGCTGCCGCCGGTAACGGGCTCGGAGGCACCGACCCGTCCCCTGCCGCAGCGGCGCCGCGGCGAGACCGGACCGGTACCGGAGGGCGAGACCGCTGCCCCCGCACCTCTTCCCCGCCCCGACGCCGGGCCGACCGTCTCGGCCCGCGGCCCCGGCGGACCCGATCCCGACCCGCCGACCGCCCGGATCCAGTTCCGCAAACCGAAGTTCCGGCCGACTCCGCCCGAGCAGCCGCAAGCGCCTACGGGGAGGGACGAACCCACGTGACCGCACTCGAACACCCCGCCCGCGCCGAGGGCCCGCCGGCCCGACCACCGGCCCGCATCCCCTTCCCCGTCGTCGACGAGGTCGCCCGGCACTGCCTCCAGGAGGAGGAACCGGAAACGGTCCACATCGAGGTCCACCTACCGGGCCCCCTGGACCGCGACCGCCTGCGCGCGGCCTTCGCGGAAGCACTGCGCCGCCACCCCCGCATCCTGATGCGCGAGGCCGCCGGCCACTGGTACCGGCGCCGCTACGAGTGGGAGCTGACGGAGGAACCGGACACGGAGGTGGTGACCTTCCTGCGGCCGGGCCCGTCCGCGTTACGGGACGCCCGAACCCGAGCCCTGACGACGGCACCACCGCTGACGTTGTCACCGCCGATACGGCTGGAAGTGGTGGAGGACGCCGGTCCGGCCGAGGGCAGCGAGGCGTCGGACTCGGTCGGCGTAGCTGCGGGCAATCGTGCCGCTGGGGCGGCTCCCGACCCAAGGAACGCGGCACCCCGCATGCGCGGGCCAGCGAACCCGCCCTCCGGCAACAACACCGGCACCGCACAAGGCACCGGCACCGTCCTCTTCCTCACCATCAACCACACGGCCCTGGACGGCCCCGCCTGCCTCCGAGTCCTGGCCACCGCGGCCGAGATCTACAGCGGCAAGGACAACTCCCCGGCCCCACCCCCCACCCGCACCCCCGACACCACCCCCCAGGACCCCATGGAGACCCCGTCCAACTGGTCCCCACCCGCCAGGGTGGCCCAAGGCACCCCCGAACCCTCCCCCGGCAACGGCATGCTCGTCACCGAGCTCCCCCTCCCCCACCGGCCCAAGGGCTCCCCGTACACGGTGAACGACCAGCTCATGGTCACCACAGCCCTCACCATCGCCCACTGGAACAGAGAACACGGCGCACCCCCCCGCCCCCTCCGCATCACCATGCCCGTGGACGACCGCCCCCGAGACGCCACCATGCCGATAGGCAACGGCACCCGTCTGGTCGAAGTCCCCTTCGCCCCGGAGGAGTTGGCCGCCCACGACCCCGCCGCCATGCCCGCCCTGCTGCGCCGCACGGCAACCCGCACCCGCGCCCTCAAATCCCTCCCCCGCCCCCAACTGGGCCACGGCGCAGCCCTCCTCACCGCCCCCGTCACGCCCGTGGCCTGGCGCGCCGCCCTCACCCGGGGCCTGCGCAGAGCAGCCGCCCCCTGGACGTCGACCACGCTCCTCAGCAACATCGGCCGCATCCCGTACCCCCTGGACTTCGGCGAGGAGGCGGGCCGCGCGCACGCGGTCTGGTTCTCGGCGCCGGCCCGTATGCCCCGCGGGCTCACCGTCACCACCGCCTCCACCGCGGGCCGCCTCCACCTCGCCCTGCGCTGGTCCCGCGCCCTGCTCAGCCACGGCGACGGCGCGCACCTCCGCGATCTGTTCGAGCACTATCTGCACTCCACGGAGGTGACCCCGTGAACGCGACCACCGCCCCCGTGCACCGCCCCGAGCTGCGTGACTTCTACGAGGATCCCGCCGTCCCGGTCGCCTCCGGCACGCCCCGCAGCCTCCGCCAGGCCCGGATGCTGGCCGCCGCCCTCGGCCCGGCGGCCACGGGCACCCCCCGCACCATCCTCGACATCGGCTGCGGCGACGGCACCGCGGCCGCCACCGCGGCCCCGCTGCTGACCGGCCACCGCATCATCGGCGTCGACTGGTCCCAGGACGCACTGAAACGGGCCCGCACCCACCTGTCGTACGCCATCCGCGGCGAACTCACCGACGGAGGGCTGCCCTTCAGGACCGCCTCCGCCGACGCCGTGCTGTTCAGCGAGGTGATCGAGCACCTGGTCGACCCGGACGCCGCCCTCGACGAGATCCACCGCATCCTGCGCCCGGGCGGCCACCTGATGCTCTCCACCCCGAACCTGGCCGCCTGGTACAACCGCGCCCTGCTGCTGGCCGGCGTACAGCCCGTCTTCTCCGAGGTCAGCCTGCGGGCGATCCACGGCCGCCCGGGCACGGAGGTCGTGGGACACCTGCGGCTGTACACCGCCCGCGCGCTGCGGGAGTTCGTGGCCGCGTCCGGCTTCGAGATCGTGGACGTCAAGGGCGCCCCCTTCCACGGCGTGCCCCGGTCCCTGCGCCCCCTCGACCGGCTGGCCTGCTCCAGACCCTCGCTCGCCTCGATCCTTCTGCTGCACGCGCGCAGGACAAAGACGTAGAGGGGGCACGTCATGTGGTGGGGAGTGGCCGCGGCGCTGCTGGCGAACACCCTGTACAGCCTCGGTTTCGTCCTGGAGAAACGGGCGCTCACCGCGCTGCCCGAGGTGACCATCCGCAACCCCGCCCGGCTGCTGAGACTGGTGCTGGGCAGCCCGCTGTGGATCGGCGGTTCCCTCGCCCTCGCCTCCGGTTTCGGCGCGCAGCTCGTCGTGTACCGGACGCTGCCGATCGCCGCCGCCCAGGGCATCTTCGTCTCCGGTCTGGTGCTGCTCGTCCTGCTCTCCGCCCGGCTGCTGGGCGAGGAGACGACCGGGCGGGAACGGTATGCGCTCGGTGCGATCCTCGCCGCGCTGCTGATGGTCGTGCTCTCCCTCAAGGAGGGCTCGGACACGGTCAGCCGCAGCGCCCCGTACCAGCTGATCCTGCTGGTGTGCGTACCGTCGCTGGCGGGCGGTGTGTGGCTGTACGGCGCCGCGGAGCGACGCACCCGCCACCGCCACCGCGCTCCGACCACGGGCGTGGAGTACGGGGTGGCCGTCGGCCTGCTGTACGGGGTCAGCTCGCTCGCCATCAAGGGCGTGTCGAGCTACCTGACGTCGAGCGGGCTGGGCGGTGCGGTGGTCGGTCTGCTCAAGTCCCCGTACCCGTATCTCCTGCTCTTCACCGGCGCGTTCGGCCTGGTGATGTCGCAGGCCGCGCTGCAGCGCTGCCGGGCCTCGCTGATCGTGCCGGTGTGCACGACGGTGACCTGTCTCTACACGGCCGTACTCGGCACCCTCTCCTTCGGCGAGGCGCTCCCGCACGACCCGGTGCGGCTCGCCCTGCGTCTTGCGGGCACGGTCCTCGCCGTCTCCGTCCTGCTGGCCATGCCCAAACACGACCAGCCCGCACCTGGGACGCCTCCCCCACCTCCCATCGCCACCAAGGAGTTGACCCCTCCATGAACCCCGACGACCCGCTGCTGCGGATCCTGGCGTGCCCGCTCGACAAGGGCCCGCTGCACCTCGTGAGGCCGGACGGCCAGGCCGTGCCCGAGGCCCTGTACAACCCGCGCCTGCACCGCCGTTACCCGATCGTCGACGGCATCCCACAGCTGCTGCCGTCGTCCGGGGAGCAGGTGTCGGACGACGAGCACGAGGCCTTGCTGAAGCGGATGGCGCAGTGACCGTGACCCCGCCCCGCACCCTGGCCGCCCGGCTGGCCCCGCTCCTGCCCGTCCGTGTGGTGGCCGCAGCCGCCCGGGCGGTCTACCCGCGCTTCGAGCCCGAGCTGGCCCGGCTCGCCGACCTGTGCCCGCCCGGCTGCGGCACCGCCGTGGACGTGGGCGGCTGGTACGGCCCCTGGACCCGGCGCCTGGCCGACCGCGCCCGCCAGGTGGTGACCGTCGAACCGGTCCCCCATCTGGCCCGCCTCCTCACCTCCGGCGCCCCGCCGAACGTCCGTGTCGTCCAGGCCGCCGCCTCCGACCGCCCCGGCACGGCCCGCCTCTGGCTCCCGCCGGACGACGCGGGCGACCGGGGCGTGTCCTCGCTGGTCCGCCGGGACATCCATGCCCGGGCCCTGCACGTCCCCTGTGTCACCCTCGACGAACTCGGCCTGCGGGACGTCGGCTTCATCAAGATCGACGTGGACGGCAACGAGCTCGCGGTGCTGCGCGGCGCCACGGGCCTGCTGGCCCGGGACCGCCCGGCCCTCTTCGTCGAGCTGGAGTCCCGGATCCAGCCGATCACCCCGGTCGTCACCTACCTCTCCCTCCTCCGCTACGAGGGCTGGGTGCTGCCCGGCGACACCTGGATCCCGCTGTCCCGCTTCCCCCTGGAGGCCCATCAGGCAACCGTCTCGCACGTCGTCGCCCAGGGTCTGCTGGGCCGCGTCCTGCCCTTCCGCAAGCACCCGCGCTACGTCAACTCGGTCCTCTTCCTCCCGGACGGCCGCCGTCCGGGCGCCGACGCGGTGGGCCACCATGGTTCCCATGCCGTCAGCCAAGCGCCCCGCCAGCCACCCCTTCACGCCCCTCGACTTCCAGCTGGTCCTGCTGCGCCGCATGGCCGACCACAACCCGGCTCTGGTGGAGGACGCCCGTCGTGAGCTGGGCGTCTCCATCGCCGACATGAGGGAGGCCAACAAGCGCTGGCAGGCGATGCTGCACTCCCCGCGTTCCCGCGCGGCCGTCTCGCGCTACCGCTCGATCCTGGGCGCCCCCGAGTCGACGATCACCCGCAAGGTCGGCGACCTGGACTGCGAGGCCCTGCTCTGGCCCGTCCCCCTCTGGCCGGGCCTCCGCTTCGAGGTCCTCCTCGCCCCGAACGGCGCCGTCTGGAACGAATGGCTGATCCGCGCCCCGGGAGCCGAAGGACCGGTTCTGAAGACCCTCGACGACCTCACTCCGTGGTCCTGCACGGTCGACGAGGTCGCCCGCGCCTTCGCCCCCGCCCGGCCCCTGGAGGGCACGGCGCCCACCCGGTGGGGGCTGGCGTTCACGGCACCGGACGGGCAGGGGGTGCGGCGGGAGGTGGCCGCCGAGTTCACCTGGGGGCTGCTGCAGCGGGTGGCGGTCAGCGACCGGTCGCCGTCGCCAGAATCGCGTCCCTGACCGGCGCCACCGACCCCGGATGCAGACCGAGGAACAGATTCGGCTCGACCAGCTCCAGCTCCATCAGCCGCGGCTCCCCGTCCGCCCCGTCGACCAGGTCCACGCGCGCGTACAGCAGCTCGGGGGCATCCGGTACGGCGGCCAACGCGCGCTCGGCGACCGCGAGTTCGGCCGGAGTCGGGGTCCACGGGACCAGGTCCGGGTGGGCCACCTTGGCGGCGTCGTAGGCCGTGCCCGGGGCCAGTACGGCGCCCTTGCGGCCGGCGTGCAGGAAGCGGCCGCCGAAGAACTGCAGGGCCCGCTCGCCGCTGACGTCGATGCCGGAGAGATACGGCTGGACGATCGCGGTCAGCCCCTCCTCGTGCATGCGCGCGAGGTGTCGTACGGCCGTGTCGTGGTCGTCCGGCGTGTAGCGGGCGGCGTACCGGGCGCCCGCGCCGGAGGTCGGCTTGATGACGTACTCGTGGTCGTCGGGGAGGTCGGGGGCGTCCCCGGGTGCGAGGTAGCGGGTGGGGACCACCGGTACGCCCGCCGCCGCCAGGTCCCCCAGGTAGCGCTTGTCGGTGTTCCAGCGCACGACCTCGGCCGGGTTGGCCAGCCGGGTGACCGCGGCGCACTTCTCGGCCCACGCCACGAATTCCTCCGCCCGCCAGCTGTAGTCCCACGTGGACCGGATGACGACGAGGTCGAAGCCGCTCCAGTCGGTGTCGGGGTCGTCCCACGGGACGGCGACGGCCTCGGCCCCGGCGTCCCGCAGAGCCCGCACCAGCACGGGCAGGTCGCGGTCCTTGCTCGGCTGCGCGCCGGGGTCGTAGGTGGCGAGTGCGACTCGGGGCACGGCGGACTCCAGTTCGTACGTCATACGGCGGTCGATCGTTTCGAAGGCTAACCATGGTCCCCGCAACCGAAGCAACCGGATTGACCTTCCCCTTCGGTGAAGCCGCAGCATCGGTGACAGGAACACGGGGAGGACTGCCGGATGCGCAGGGACATGCTCACGATCGGTGCGTTCGCACGGGCCTGCAGGCTCTCGCCGAAGGCTCTTCGCCTCTACGACGAGCTGGAGCTGCTGCGCCCCGCCCGGGTCGATCCGCACACCGGCTACCGCTACTACGCCCTCGGGCAGCTGGAGCAGGCCCGGCTGGTGGCGTGGCTGCGGCGGCTGGGCATGCCGCTGGCCCGGATCCGGGAGGTGTGCGCTCTCGAACCGGAGGCCGCCGCCCGGGAGATCCGCGCGTACTGGGCGCGGGTGGAGGCCGAGACGGCGGTACGGCGGGATCTCGCCGCGTTCCTCGTGGATCACCTGACGGAAGAAACCAGGAAGGACACCACCATGCTGGAACTGCGTTACTTCGCCCACTCCGACCGCGGCCGGGTGCGGCCCGCCAACCAGGACACGGCCTATGCGGGCGCCCGGCTGCTCGCCGTCGCCGACGGGTTCGGGCCGGCCGGTGCACCGGCGAGCAGCGCGGCCGTCGAGGCGCTCAGGTTCCTGGACACTCAGGAGGTGCCGGCGGGCAGTGTGCTCAACCTCCTGGAGGACGCCGTGCAGGGCGCGACCGAGGCCGTCCGGGACGCGACGGACGACCCCGACGCCAACGGCACGACCCTCACCGCCCTGCTCTGGACGGGCTCCCGCCTCGCCCTCGTCCACATCGGCGACTCCCGCGCCTATCTGCTGCGCGACGGGGAGCTGTTCCGTATCACCCACGACCACACGGTGGTCCAGTCGCTGATCGACGAGGGCCGCCTGACCGAGGAGGAGGCCACGGCCCATCCGCAGCGCACCCTCCTGCTCAAGGCCCTCGGCACCGGCACCCCGGACCTGCGCCTGCACGACGCCGCCCCCGGCGACCGCTACCTCCTGTGCTCCGACGGCCTGCCCACCGTGCTCCCCGACGCCCGTATACGAGAGCTTCTCTCCACCGGCGCCCCGGACGTGGCCGTCAGCGCCCTGGTGGACGCGGCGAACGAGGCCGGGGGTCCGGACAACGTGAGCTGTGTGGTGGCGGACGTGGTGCGGGAGCCCTCCTGATCGTCGCCGGCGGGGCGGCTGGTGTAGGAACGGGGGTGTCGTTCCTGCCCTGACGGATGGAGTGCATCGCGTGTCCTCTCTCTTTCCCGCCCTGGAGAGCCCGAGCGAGCGGGTGGCTCTGCGCTTCGGCGACCGGTCCCTGACGTACGCCGGGCTCGCCGCCGCGACGGATGCCCTGGCGGCCCGGCTCCCGCACGGCGGACGGGTCGCGGTCTGGGCCACGCCGGCGCTGGAGACCGCGGTGGCCGTGGTGGCGGCGCTGCGGGCGGGGGCGGCCGCCGTACCGCTGAACCCGAAGTCGGGCGAGAAGGAGCTCGCGCACATCCTGTCCGACAGTGCGCCCGGCGTGGTGCTCGCGGCTCCCGGTGACGAACTGCCGAAACCCGTAAGGGACTTGGAGCGTATCGATGTCGCCGTGACCGGTACCGGGAGCACTGCCCTCGCCGTGGTGATCGACGACGAGGACCCCGCCCTGATCGTCTACACCTCCGGCACCACCGGCCCGCCCAAGGGTGCCGTCCTGCCGCGCCGGGCGATCGCCACCACGCTGGACGCGCTCGCCGACGCCTGGCAGTGGACCGGCGACGACGTGCTCGTGCACGGGCTGCCGCTGTTCCATGTGCACGGGCTGGTGCTGGGCGTCCTCGGCCCGCTCAGGCGCGGCGGCTCCGTCCGCCACCTGGGGCGGTTCAGCACGGAGGGCGTGGCCCGCGAGCTGAACGAGGGCGCGACCATGCTGTTCGGGGTGCCGACGATGTACCACCGGATCGCCGGGGCCCTGTCCGAGGAGCCGGAGCTGGCGAAGGCTCTCGGACGGGCGCGGCTGCTGGTCTCCGGGTCCGCCGCCCTCCCGGTCCACGACCACGAGCGCATCGCGGCCGCCACCGGACGGCGGGTCATCGAGCGGTACGGCATGACGGAGACCCTCATGAACACCAGCGTGCGGGCGGACGGCGAGCCGCGCGCGGGCACGGTCGGCGTGCCGCTGCCGGGCGTCGAGCTGCGGCTGGTGGAGGAGGACGGGACGGCGATCACGTCGTACGACGGTGAGAGCGTCGGCGAGATCCAGGTGCGCGGCCCGAACCTGTTCACCGAGTACCTGAACCGGCCCGACGCCACGGCCGCCGCGTTCACCGCCGACGGGTTCTTCCGGACGGGCGACATGGCCGTCCGCGAGTCCGACGGCTATGTCCGGATTGTCGGCCGCAAGGCCACCGACCTGATCAAGAGCGGGGGTTACAAGATCGGGGCCGGTGAGATCGAGAACGCGTTGCTGGAGCATGAGGGAGTGCGCGAGGCGGCGGTCACCGGGGAACCGGATGCGGATCTGGGCGAGCGGATCGTGGCATGGGTGGTGCCGGCGGACCCCCAATCTCCGCCCGGCGCCGAGGAGTTGGCGGACCATGTGGCGGGCCGCCTCGCCCCTCACAAGCGTCCACGCGTGGTCCACTACCTGGAGAGCCTGCCCCGCAACGACATGGGGAAGATCATGAAGCGGGCACTGCGCCATGCCTGAGCCCCGCCTCTCCGCCCGCGAGATACTCGCGCTCGTCACCGACCCCGCGACCTTCACCGAACTCCCGTACCCGGCAAGGGAGTCCAGGCCGGACGGCCCCCTCGCCTGGCAGGGCTACGACGCCTCGCGCGCCCGTGCGGTCGAACGCACCGGCGAGACCGAGTCGGTCGTGTGCGGCACGGCCCGGGTCGCGGGCACGCAGGCGGTGCTGATCGCCTTCGAGTTCGGCTTCCTCGGCGGCTCGCTCGGCGAGCGGACCGGCGACCGCCTGGAGGCCGCCTACGGGCACGCCCGTGCACACCGCCTCCCGGTCGTGCCGCTGGTCGCCACGGGCGGCAGCCGTATGCAGGAGGGCATGCTCGCCCTCACCCAACTCCAGCGCGTGGCCCGCCAGTCGGCACTCACCCGCGAGGCCGGCCTCCCCCAGATCGCCGTCCTCAGGGACCCCACAACGGGCGGCGGCTGGGCCACCCTCGGCGCGGGCGCAGACGTGATCCTCGCCCTGCCGGGAGCACAGGTGGGCTTCGCGGGCTCCCGCGTCCGGCCCCCGGACGCGGACCCGACGGCGTACACGGCGGAGGCGCAGCTGGCGGCGGGGGCGGTGGATGCGGTGGTGCCTCCGGCGGAGCTGCGGGAGACGCTGGGGTTGTGGCTACGGCTGCTGTCCGCGCCCCAAAGGGGCGCGGGGCTGCATCAATCAGCGGCTCCGCCGCGGGGCGCGACCAGCCACAACGGCGCCGCAGACGCCATACGCCCCAACGTGGCACCCCGAGCAGCGCCGCTCCCGTCCGCCCTCGGTACTGAGAAGCTGCCCACCACCGGCTGGGACGCAGTCCAACAGGCCCGCTCCCCCCGACGCCCCCGTGCCCACGCCTACTTGGACGCCTACTTCACCGACCGCGCAGCGATCCACGGCGACCGCTCCGGCGGCACCGACACAGCGGGCATCCTCTGCGGCTTCGGCGAGCACGCGGGCCGCACCATTGCCTACGCCGCCCAAACCGGCACCCCCACCCGCCCCGCGGGCTACCGCACGGCCACCCGCCTGGTCCGGCTCGCGGACCGCCTCGGCATCCCGGTGCTGACCCTCGTGGACACACCGGGCGCGGCCAACGACGCGGAGGCGGAACGGCAGGGCGCGGGTGCCGCGATCGCGGAGCTGTTCGGCGCGGTCGCGGCCGCCCGCGTCCCGGTCACCACCCTGGTCATCGGCGAGGGCGGCTCCGGCGGTGCACTGGCACTGGCCGCGGCGGGCAACACCTGGGCCACGCCGGACAGTTACTTCTCGGTGATCGCACCGGAGCTCGCGGCCGCGATCCTCAAGCGGCCGGCCGAGGAGGTCGAAGCCACGGCCGACCAGCTGCGCATCCGGCCACAGGACCTGGTGGAGCTGGGGGTGATCCGGGGCATCGTCGGGCCCTGACCGGCAGCCCGTCCCAGCAGAACCCGGGACACCGCCAAGCACCGTCGGCAACAATGAAGTTCGGCGAGGTCACACAGCACACGGGGGAGCGAGCGGCAGCCATGGACGGGTTGATGGAGTTCAGGACCGAGGACGGTGCCCGGGTCGTCGTGGAAGGCGTGGAGAGCGAGACCGGCGCCCGGCTCGTCTCCCGCGGCGGCAGTCCCGTCCTGGCCGCGCGGACCTTCGAGGGGGCCCTGGACGGGGTGCGGGCGGCGGCCGAGTCGGCACTGAGGGTGTTCCGGGACGGCTCGCTGAAGCCCGACACCGTGGAGCTCGAGTTCGGGGTGAAGCTCAGCGCGGAAACCGGCGCGGTCATCGCGAAGGGCGCCGCGGAGGGGCATCTGGTGGTGAAGCTCAGCTGGTCACCGGAGCGGTCCCGGCCCGTTCCGGAGCCGCCGCAGTCGGCTTCCGCGGACTCCGGCCGGTCATGAGCACAGCTGCCTGGCACGCCCGTATCGAGTGCGGGAACGAGGTCGGCGCGGGTTTCCTCGTCTCCGCCCGGCGGGTGCTGACGTGCGCCCATGTCGTCAGGCAGAGCGGTGCTGCGGCCGTGACGGTGTCGTTCCCGCAGCGCATGGAGCTCGGCACGCTGTCCGCCACGGTGGCCGTGCACGGCGGCTGGCAGGGCGCCGCGGCCGACCCGGGCGACCTGGCCGTACTGGAGCTGGACCGTGAAGTTCCGCTGGCTCCGGCCGAGTTCGCCCCGCCTGGCACCGAGCACGGCGTGCCCTCGCCGCTGCTGGAGGCCTACGGCTTCCCGGCCGGGTACGACGAGGGCACGCTCGCCCAGTACCGGGCCGTGTCGAGCACGCTGATCGCCGGCGAGTGGGTGCAGCTGGAGGCCGCGACCGCGCACGGGCAGCCGCTCGCCGCCGGGTTCAGCGGGGCGGCTGTGACCCTGGGGGACGGCCGGGTCGTCGGCATGGTCTCGGCGATCGCGGGGGCGAGGGACGTACGGGTGGGCCGGATGCTGCCCACCCAGGTGATGGCCCGCTACTGGCCCGAGCTCGGCGAACTGGTCCCCACGCCCGAACACCGGCCCGATGCGATGAAGCGGCTGTACACGCTGGTGCGGCGGGCGGTGGCCGAGGGCGCGGACTGCGCCCCGGACCGGCTGTACGTCGACGCCGTGGGCCCTTTCGGGCCGCCGCTGCCCGAGGGCGGCTTCGGCTCGCTGTGGGACGCGGCCGGGTATGTGCAGTGGGAGGTGCCCGACCCCGAGGCGGCGACCCGGCTCGCCGACCGGCTCGCGGAGCTCCTCGACGCGCCGGACGGCGGCGCCGCCGCCTCCGCGTGGTCCCCGATCCTCGTGGAGCTCGACCGCAGCGGCGCGGGCGCCGACCAGGTCACCGTGGAGGTGTCCGCCTACCGGGGCGGACAGCGGCGGCGGGTGGGTTCGCACCGGCTGCCGCGCTCCGCCGTACGGGCCTATGTGCAGGAGCGCATCGACGAGGCGTTCACCCAGCTCGCCCCGGACGCGGACGAGCTGATCACGTTCGTGCTGCCCCGGGAGTGGCTCAACGAGCCGGTGGCGCAGTGGGAGTGCGGTGCCGACGACTCCACACCGCTGGGCTGTGCCTATCCCCTCGTCGTGGTGGACCGGGCCCGGTACCGCAGCGGAGGCCTGCGCCACCGGCTGGCGAAGAAGTGGCAGAAGCTGGACGCCTGTGCGGGGGCGCGGCTGCACCGCGTCGAGTGCGGTACCCCGGAGCAACCGCCGAGCCTGCGCAAGCGGCTGCGGGACGACGACGCCGAGCTGGCCGGCTTCGGCTTCCCGCCCGCCACCGCCCGGCGCCACTTCGAGATCGGCCTCAACACGCCCGTCCCGGTGCTGCTGTGGCCGCGGACGGGTTGCGCCGACTCCCGGCACGACGCCCCCTGCACCGGTACCGCCTTCCTCGACGAGCTCGCCGCCTCGGTCGCCGGCATCCCGCCTGTCGAACTCCCCTCTCGCATAAGGGAGTTGCGCGAGACCGCGGAGGCGGACGAGGACCCGGAGCAGCACTGGGCGAGGGACGTACAACTTCTCTGGGACGATCCGCGCTGCTTCCCCGAGCCCGCCGCCAGCCTCCACTCGCCCGTCGCCTGAGCCGCCCGCCGCACCTCACGGAGAGAAGCCCCATGCCCCTGTGGCCCGTCTACACCGGCACCAACGAGCCGCACGACGGCATCACCGAGCTGCCGCCGCCCCCGCCCTGGCGGGCCTTCGACGGCGGACCGGTCCTCGAGCTGCCGGACGCGGGCGAGGACGCCGCGGCCACCTCCCCGGACCGCACCCATCGCGCCGAGACGTACCGGGCCACCGAGCAGACCGTCCAACTCGTCAACGCGGCCCTGTATCTGCGCCGCCCGCTGCTGGTCACCGGACCGCCCGGCACGGGCAAGTCCTCGCTGGCCTACGCGGTCGCCCGGGAGCTGCGCCTGGGCCCGGTGCTGCGCTGGAACATCACCAGCCGCAGCACCCTGCACGACGCCCTGTACCAGTACGACCCGCTCTCCCGCCTGTACGCGGCCCGCAACAGTACGACCCCGGAGACGGGCATCGAGGACCATCTGCGCCTGGGCCCCCTGGGCACCGCACTCCTGCCCTACGCCCGCCCCCGCGCCCTGCTCATCGACGAGATCGACAAGAGCGACCTGGACCTGCCGAACGACCTGCTGAACGTGCTGGAGGAGGGCCAGTACGAGATCCCCGAGCTGGTCCGCACCGCCCGCCGCACCCCCGAGGCGGAGGTGATGGTCGACGGCACGGACGAGCGGGTGACCGTGCACCGCGGCCGGGTCCGCTGCAAGGCGTTCCCGTTCGTCGTGCTCACCAGCAACGGCGAGCGGGAGTTCCCGCCCGCCTTCCTGCGCCGCTGCGTCACCCTGCGGCTGCGCCAGCCCGACGACAGCCGGCTCGCCGACATCGTCCGCGCCCACTTCGACGAGGAGCCCGACGCGGACGCGCAGCGGCTGATCGACCGGTTCCTGTCCCGGGTGGGCGGCGGCGACCTGGCCACCGACCAGCTTCTCAACGCGATCTATCTGGCCCGTTCCTCCGACCTGCCCGCCGAGAACCTCGACGAGCTGGCGGAGCAGCTCATGCCCTATCTCGGCGAGACCTCGCAGAGCGATGCCTTCTGAGACCTCCGGCGCCCCGGAACCCCTCGCCCGCCTGGCCGACGTGCTGGCCCAGGCGGGCGACGGCACCCGCCCGACCCCGCTCGAACTCGCCGAACTCCTCTGGCTGGCCGGCCACCTGGAGCCCGCCGCCGAGCCCGCCGCACCTCCGGCGCCGGAACCTCCCGCACCGGAACCCCGCCCGGCAGAGCCCGCCGAACCCGCACCGCCACCCCGTCCGCCGCACCGCGACCCGACCCCCGCCCAGCCGTCCCGGCCCCACCGCGTCCCCCTGCACCTCCCCGGCCCCGGACCGGCGACGAAGCCGCACACCACCCTGCTGGCGCCCGCACCCCCGATGCTGCGCCACCCCCTGGCCCTGCAGCGCTCCCTTCGTCCGCTCAAACGCCATGTCGACGCCCCCGTACGCCTCGAACTGGACGAGCAGGCCACCGCCGACCGCATCGCCCGCCTGGGCGCGGCCCCCGAGTGGTGGCTGCCGGTCATGCGCCCCGCCCGGGAGCGCTGGCTGCGCCTGAACCTGGTCCACGACGACGGGCCCACGATGCCGGTCTGGCGCCCCCTGATCCACGAACTGCACACCGCCCTGGCCCAGTCGGGCATCTTCCGCACCGTCGCCCTCCACCGGGCCGGCCCCGACGGCACGATCCACCGGCCCGGCGACCACAGCCCCGCAGACGGCCGCACGGTCACCCTTCTGGTCAGCGACTGCATGGGCCCGCAGTGGAGGGAGGGCCCCGCGGGCAGCCGCTGGTTCGGCATGCTGCGCCGCTGGGCCCTGCGGATGCCGCTGGCCGTCGTACAGCCGCTGCCCGAGCACCTCTGGCCGGACACCGCCCTGCCGACGACACCCGGCCGGCTGTCCGCCCCGCACCCGGCGGCCCCCACCGCCGCGCTCACCTTCACGCCGTACGACCCGACGGTCCGCCACGAGGGGGGCGGCGCCATCGCCCTCCCCGTGCTGGAACCGGGACCGCAGTGGCTGGCGAACTGGGCGGCACTGATCGCCACGCCGGGAGGCACGGAGCACCCCGCCTCGGCCGCCCTCCTCACCGGTCCCCTCCCGGCCGACGCCGACGACCGCACGGACCTCGCCCGCCTCTCCCCCGAGGACCTGATCCTCCGGTTCCGGGCGACGGCCTCTTCGGAGGCCGTCCGGCTGGCCGGTCACCTCGCCCTCGGCCGCCCCGACCTGCCCGTCATGCGGCTGGTCCACGCGGCCCTCGAACCCCGGTCGCGTCCCCAGCACCTCGCCGAGGTGATCCTGAGCGGCATGCTCACGACGGTCCCGGGCCCGCCCGGTTCGTACGCCTTCCGCCCCGGCGTACGCGACCTGCTGCTGCGCGGCCTGCCCCGGACGGCACGCGGTCGGACCGCCGAACTGCTCGCCCGGGTGGGCGGGTTGATCGACGAGCGGGCCGGGGCGGCGCCCGGGGAGTTCCGGGCCACGGCGCCCGCGACGGGCGGAACACCGACGGCCGCGGACGGCGAGGCCTTCGCGACGGTACGCCCGGAGAGTGCGCGGCAGCTGAGCGGGGCGGGCGGGGCGCCGCCCCCGGTCCCGGCAGGCCTGGGCAGCCGCTACCGGCTGATCCGGCGGCTGAAGCCGACCAGGTCGCTGTGGGAGGCGCAGGACACCGAGGAGAACCGCGCCGTGGTGCTGCGCCTGCACGAGCCGGTGTCGGACCGGGCCTGGCGGGAGGCGTTCCTGCGGGACGCGGCGCGGCTGCGGGACCTGGACCACCGCAACGTCGTCACCGTCCACGACTTCGGCATCGACGACGAGGTGCCGTACGTCGTCATGGAGTACCTGGACGGCCTTCCGCTGAACAGCCTTGCGGCGCCCTTCGGTTACCGCCTGCCGGGGCCGTTGACGGTGTCGGTCGGCAGTCAGCTGGCCGATGCCCTCTCGGCCGTCCACGCCGCGGGCCTGACGCACGGCGGCCTCCACATGTCCCGGGTGGTGCTCCTTTCCGACGGGACGGTGAAACTCAGCCTCTTCGAGCCGGGCCGGGCCTCGGGGCCGCCGGGGCGCGCGGAGGATCTGCGGGCGCTGTGCGAGCTCATGCTGCAGCTGGCCTCGGGCACCTCACGGCTGACGACACCCATCGAGCACAACTGGCTGACGAATGTGCCGTTCGAAGTGCGGGGGACGTACGCACGTGCCTTCACCATGATGATGTCCCGTTCCCTGTGGACCCAGCAGCAGGGCATGAAGCTGCTCATGGAACCCGAGCTGCGGCCGAGCGCCCGGGCCGCCTACGACCAGCGCTGCTACTTCGTCCTGGGCCCTCTGCACCTCGAACTTCCGCACCCGGCCCCGGAGTTGGAGCCGGAGGAACGGGCCATGCTCGCCATGCTGCTGCTCAAGACCGGCCACACGGTGACCTACGACGACCTCAGGGCGGGCATCTGGAACCGGGGCGAGGAGCCGGGAGACGCCATGGCCGAGCTGGGCCGGCTCGCGTCCCGGCTGCGGACCGTGCTGGGCCCCGGGGTGCTGGCGACCCGCCCCGACGGTTACGCCGTGCACACCAGCGCGGACTACGTGGACCTGGTCCACTGCGACGAGTTGGTGTGGCGGGCGGAGGTGCTGCGCACCGAGAACGCCCTCAGCGAGGCGTACGAGGCGATCACCGAGGCGCTGGGCCTGTGGCGCAGCGGCGATCCGCTGGCGGACGTGCCCGGTCCCGCCGCCAGGACCGCCCGCACCCGCCTCCTCCGGCTCCGCCTCGGCCTGTACCGCACCCGGGCCGAACTCGACCTGGACCTGGGCGAGTTCGAGACGGCCGCGGCCGGTCTCGAGCACCTGGTCCGCGAGTACCCGTCCCGTGAGGACTTCCGCCGCCTGTACCTGATCGCCCTCAAACGCCAGGGCCGGATCGCCGAGGCCCTGGAGGTGTACGAGGAGTACCGGCTCTCGGGCGGCACCAACCCCGAACTGCGGCTGCTGGGACGGGAACTGCGCGAGGAGTCCGGCGAGACCGCCGACGAGGAGCCGGAGCCGGAGTACGAGCCGGGGCCGGACCAGAACACCAGCTTCGGCCTGTTCGCCCCGGACGAGACGCCGGAGGGCAGCTTCCGGCCGGAGGAACTGCCTTCGCTGCTGTACCCCGACGAGGAGCCCGCCGAGGCCTCGCCCGGGTATGCGGCCGTCGCCTTCTTCGACCTCGCCGACGCCCCCGAGGACCAGGACTCCCTCCCGGCGCTGGGCCGCTGGGTGCTGCGACTGATCACGGCGAGCGGCCTGGAGGAGACGTACTACGAGTTGCGCCGGCGCGGAAGGGGCTACGCCGTGTCCTTGGACTCCGGCACGGCACGGCCCCTTCTCAGCGCCACCCTGGGCCGGCCGGCCGAACCGGTCGGCACCCCGGTGGCCATCAGCTTCCACGCCGTGGGTGACGAAGAGCCCGACTGGGCGGCGGCCCGGCGGCTCCTGGACACGTCCGGCGCGCCCGCCGTCATCACCGTGTCGCCCGTCCTGCGTACCGAGCTGGGCGAGACCTCAGGGCCGGCGGCCGGCTGGCAGCCCCTCCCCCACCTGCCGAGCAGCTCCCCCGACGGGGCCCCTGCTCCTCTCGCGCTGGGCCCCTATCCCCTGCCCGTCGGACAGGGGCTCCCCGAACCCCGTGGCAGAACACGCGACGTCGTCTACGCCCTCCCCGGCGGTGAGCTGAGCCTGACGCGCACCCCGCGCGCCGAGAGCTACTACGAGGTCGACCTCACCGTCCGGCAGGCCGCCCGCGAGGTCGTCCTGCCGAGCTTCGGAGGCGGCACGTTCATCGCCTCCGTCGAACTGTCCTGGCACGTCGACGATCCGGTGGAGCACATCCGCGGCGGCCCGGCGAACGTCCCCGAACGCCTCCTGAACCACCTCACCACGGAGGCGCGTCGCATCACCCGCCGCCATCCGCCCACGCGCGCCGGGGCTGCCCAGAATGCCCTGCGTGACGCACTGCGCCGCTGGCCGGTGCCGGGGCTGTCCGTGGCGTGCTCGGTCGAACTGAGGGACCAAGGCAGGGCCTAGCGACCCCACAGCGTCGAACATAAACCGCAAAACCCCCATTCAGTGGCGCCCCGACCGGCCCTGCACAAAAGGCGCCGCCCCCTCCGGCACCGCACGATGCCATTGGGACCCGCTGCCCGGCGGCCCCACGGTCTGCGTTTTTCTGGAGGACCCTGCATGACCGCAAGTCTGGAGCAGTTGCGGCGCTGCCATTTCGCCGTCGACCTGGGGGCGGCCCGGACCCGTGTCTACGTCAGGGGCGTCGGCCTCGTCGTCGACCAACCGTCCGTCGCCGCCGTGAACACCCGCAGCGGCGCCCTCATCGCGGTGGGTGACTTCGCCGAGCGGATGCGGGGCCGCACCCCGGGCCACATCCGCGTGGTGCGCCCGGTGTCCGGCGGCACCGTCGTCGACATCGAGATGGCGCAGCGCATGCTCCGGGGCCTGCTCGGCGACAGACTCCGCCGCGCCCTGCGCCGCAAGCCGTTCCTGCGCGCCGCGGCCTGCACCCCGCACGAGGCCGACCCGCTGGCCCGGCGGGCGGCCGTCGAGACGCTGGTCGGGCTCGGCGCACGGCGCGTGGAGCTCGTCGACACGCTCATCGCCGCCGCCGTGGGGTGCGGACTGCCCGTGCAGCAGCCCGAGGCCACCATGATCATGGCCTGCGGGACGGCGACCACCCAGGTGGCGGTGCTCTCGCTGGGCTCGACCGTGAGCTCCGAACGCATTCCCGTCGGCGGCGATGCGGTGGACCACGCGATCGTCCAACACCTGCGCCACCAGCACGAGTTGATGCTCCCCAGCCAGTCCGTACGCCCCCTGCACCTGGCCCTCTCCGACATAGGGCTCACCGCCCAGGGTCCGAAGTCCACCGTGATCCGGGGGCGGGACGTGGTCACCGGTCTCGTCCGCTCGGTGCAGATCGACACCGCCGCCGTGCGCGAGGCGATCGAGACCCCGCTGACCGCTGTGGTCGACGTCATCGGCCGGGTGCTGCGGGAGTGCCCGCCCGATCTGGTCGCCGACCTCGTCGACCGCGGGATCATGCTGGTGGGCGGCAGCGCGCTGCTGCCGGGGCTGGACGAGATGGTGCGGCAGGCCACCGGCATGCCGGTGCACATCGCCGAACGGCCCGACGTGTGTGCCGTACAGGGCCTGGGCTACATGCTGGAGGGCAGGGTCGAACCGCTGGTGCTCGGCCCGGCCGTGATCTGAGCCCCGGACGGAGGCCGAGGAGTCGGGCGCCCGGTCAACGGGCGAACCAGCAGCGCACGGTGGTGCCGTCCGGACCGGTGTGCACGCGCACCAGGTCCGCGACGAGGTTGACCATGAGGAGCCCACGGCCGCCGGGCCGGCCACGCGGGACCGGTCTGCGGCCGGCCAGCGGATCGCTGAGGTGGCCCTTGTCGCGGACCTCGCACACCACGTACCTGTCCTCGGCCCACACCCCGAGCGCACCCGAACCGCCGCCGTGCACCACGCTGTTGGTGACCAGTTCGGCGGTGGCCAGCGCCAGGTCCTGGACCCGCGGGGACGCGAGGCCGAGGCGTACGGCCTCGTCGACGGCGCGGTGGCGGGCCTCGGAGAGGGAGTCCGTGTCGAAGCGGAAGGACAGGGAGGGCGGGACGGCCGGTACGGGCGGCAGCGGTTCGTTGTAGCGGGCCACGACGTCCCCGGGGGCGTAGGCCCTGCTGTCCTCCTGCCGTCCGGAGCCGCCGCGGACGAGGGTGGGGTGGGTGGCGTAGGCGTCCGCGACGACCTGCGGGGCGAGGCGCTGGATGTCGTACGGGCACAGGATGGTCGCACTCCGGCCCCGGAAGGCCGCGTTGATCAGTGCCTCGTGCTGGACGCAGGCGGGGTATTCGGAGGGTGTACGGCCGGCCCAGATCGGTTCGCCGATGATGCTCACGCGGGTGCCGGTCGGCTGGGCGTCCGCGAAGGCGCGCAGCACCGCGGGGATGATCCGGCCCGGGTTGCGTCCGGCCTGCCGCATGTCCAGGAACCGCACGGTGGCGGCGTCCTCGCCGAGCGCGTCCCGGATCAGCCGGAGGCGCTCCCCGGGCACGGCCACGGCGACGGGTTCACCGGCCGCGAGGGCGTCCCGTACGAAGGGGACGGTGCCCGCGAGGTACTCGTCCTCGTCGCCGTAGAGAAGCGCGGGGTGAACGAAGGGGGCGAAGCCTGCGTCATCGGCGGGGGTCACTGCCGACCACTCCCGTCGACGTGCATGCTCACCACCGCCTCCCCTGCCCCACCGGCTCCCTTGATGTCAGCCCGCGTACCCCGAAGAAAGGCTGTCACTCCTCCCAGGATCCGCGGGGTGGTGTGCGTGCGGCATCAGTACGGCAGGATCCGCCCCGACGGCGTCCTGCGGTCGATGGTGGTGTCGCGGGGCGTGGCGGGCCTGCGGTTGACACGGACGCGGGTCTGACGGTTCATGACGCCCTCCTCGGACCGGCTGGCTTACGTGAACCAGCCTGGTCCGCGCGCCACTTCGCCACATCGTGCCCACGGAGACACCTGCCATGCCTCCGGAGCACGACCCGGGGCAGAAACCGCTGCTCCCCCAGGATGAGGACGACCCTTAGAAACCCATTAGCCCGTTATGTTCGAGCCGGTTTGAACCAGTCGGGGTCGGCCCAGCGCTCGCGGCCGGCCAGGTCCGGTCGGTAGCCGGGGTCCCGTTCCCGGCGCAGCCGGACGCTCCAGTGGAGTACCGCCTCGGGAGGTACGGGACGTGCGCGCCTGCCCACGAGGATCCACGCCGGGCCGTTGTGGTGCACGGGGGCGTCGGCGAAGGCCTCGGTCAGCGCGGTCGCCGTACCGTAGGCGCCCGGCCGGAAGTCCAGGTCGTCCGAGACACCGTCGGTGATCCACTTGAGGGGGATGGTGGAGAGCAGGGGTGCGTCCGGGGCGTGGTCGAAGGTGCCGCCGACGTCGGAGTGCACCCCGGCGAACCACACCTCCTCCGCCGTGCTGGTGTCCGTGTCGGGGCCGGGGCTGCGCGGCCTGACGAGGAACTCCCGGTAGGGGCGCCGCAGCTCGTCGAGGGACACGGCGTGCCGGATGCGGGCGGCGTTGGGCAGGGAGTGGGTGTACGGCCAGCGCAGATTGCCCAGGCGCAGGAGGCCGGCCGCCTTCACGGTGTCCCAGACGCCCAGGTAGGCCACCGGCAGGGCGTGGTGCGAGACCTGCCGGGGATCGTTGCGCTTGACCTGCTCCCACAGCGGCTCGCCCTCGGTGCGCAGACAGAAGGCGTGCGAGAAGCGGGCGACCTCCTGCTCGCTCTTCTCGATCCCGATGGACTGGTTGAACGCGTACTTCGCCACCGCGTACGGCACGAGATTCTCCGCACCCGGCCGCATCAGCCCCGGCTTGTTGAGCATCCCGACCAGCGCACGCGCCGTGTAGGCGCCACGGCTGAACCCGAAGACGTACACCGCGTCCCCCGGCTGCCAGTGCTGCATCAGGTAGGTGTACGCCTCGGTGAGGTTGGCCTTCAGCCCCGTTCCGAAGGCGAGGCCGCCGAGCCGGGAGAGCCTGCGGCCCAGCGGTCCGCGGGCGGTGGCCGACGACATGGTGCCGACCCCGGGGTCGTAGTAGAGCAGCTGCCTCGACGGGTCGCCGGGCTCCAGCATCTCGTAGAACCTGACCACGTTCGTGGGGTTGCGGGCCCCGACCTGGTTGCCCGAGCCGTCCAGGCAGACGACGATCCTGCGCGGCATGACCACGGCCCGCCTAACCCGCCCGGCGGGTGCTGCCGCGCGCGCCGCGGGAACGCGGCCGGGCGGCCGCCGTGCGCGCCCCTGGCGTGAGCTGCTGCTGGAACGCCTCGAGCGCCATCGGGCTGTCCGCGGGGAGCACGGCCATGACGCGGCGGCGCTGCGCCTTGGCCAGGACGTCCCCGGCGGGTGTGCCGTGCCGGGCGTGGACGATGCGCACCCGTCCGTCGCCTGAGCCACGGGGGCCCACGGGGGCGACGCCGGCGTGGGTGCCGTCGGGCAGGGTCACCCACAGGTTGAAGTCGTCGTACCGGATGTAGTCGGCGCCCTTGATCGGCCACGGGTAGTGGTGCTCCCCGGCCGCCTTGGGCAGGATCCCCTGGTGGTTCCCGCGGGTCAACGGCACGCACGCGTTGAACAGCGAGTCGGTCCAGGCCGCGACGCCCTCCGCGTCCGTGATCGGAGTCTCCAGCAGCTTGCGGGCCCGCTTGTAGCCGAGGGCCTCCAGCGCGGGAAGGGTCTGGGGGAACGCGGCGACGAGGTCGGCGGCCTCCTGCCGCAGCCGGTCGACCTTCGCGGGGTCGGCACAGAACTGCATGCTCCACTCGATGCCGACCCGGGCCCGGAACATCCGCCAGCCGGCGTCCGTCTTCACCCAGAGACTGCCGCCGTGGTGCATCTCGTAAGGCCCCGGCCCGTACGGCCGCTCGGTCTTCCCCAGCTCCTGGAGGATCTTGTTCACAGCGGTCTTCGCGGCGCGGAACTCCGCGGACTCGGTGCGCTCCTGGTGCTTGACGAGCTGTATCTCCCAGGGGTGGTCCTCCCGTTCCGTCTTGCCGAAGGTGAGGGAGGGAGCGGACGTCGTCGCCGTCGCGGATCGGTCGTTGGCCATGGCGGCCTCCTTCTGTCGACCTGTCGACACTCCTCTTCTCATCGTCCTCCCAGGCCTCACTTCTCGCTCTGCGTAACAGCTGGACCGTTCAACGACCGTTTTCCGGGTCGGAGCAACTGGCCGAACAGCGGGATCTCTCCACACCTGCAAGGCCGCCCTGACCGAGGCGCACACTGGAGCCATGCGCCTTCGCACACCCGCGGGCGCCGTCCGGTGGCAGCGCGCCGCACGGCCGCTCGCTCACCGCCCGGCCCCCGCCCGCCCTTCGCGCCGGGCCCAGTTGCTCGCGCTGGTCGCCGTCCTGGACGAGGCGGTGGCCGCCCAGACACCGGCCGACGCGGCGGTGGCCGCCTGTGGCGAACCGGGTCCCGTCTCCCGCTGGACGGCACGTATGTGCAGCCGCCAGAGCAGCACCCTGCACCGCCTGCGCACCCGACTGCAGGACCTCGAACTCACCGAGCCGGACCTGCAGCAGGCGCAGGCCCGCGCGGCACGGCTCCTCGCGTACGACCTCTGGATGCTGCGCGAATCCCTCGACCTGGCCTTCACGCTCCGCCCCGACTCCCGTACGGAGGCAGCCCGGCTGCGCCTCAACGGCCTGGGCCGCCACGCCGACGACCTGCGCCGCCTGCGCGACGGGCTGCGTGAGGAAGCGGGCTGAGAACCGCCTACCCGAGGACGGACGAGGTGGCCGAGGGGGGATCGCTCGGCGGGGGCGAGGTCGCCTCGCCGGAGTCGGCCTGGAGCACGAGCACGACCGCTATGACCGCCATGGTCACGGCGGTCAGCGTGACCAGCCACCACATCCTGATCGGTTTCGCATGCCCGGCCATGGCGCCCTCCTTGGGCGCGAGCGTACGCGCAATGGCACCACCGGGACTCCCTCTTCACAGCACAGCGACGAGCACCACACCGCACCAGACCCCGCCGATACAACGAAACCGTTTCGTGCCGCTTTCATTCCTACGGCTGCTTCCGGTACGACCACGCCGAGCAGGAGCAGCAGCGGGAGGGTCCAGCCGCCGCTCGCACTGTGCAGGAGACCGATCGTCAGCGGCCCCGCGCCGGCGAGGAGGTATCCGCTGGTCTGGGCCATGCCCGACATTTGTGCGGCTGTCTCCGGGTCCGGGGAGCGCAGGGTGAGCAGAGTGATGGCCAGGGGGAAGGCGCTGCCGGTGGCGAGGCCGAGCAGGATCACCCACAGCCATGGGGTCCCCGGGACGAGGAGGATGCCGGTGAGCGCGCTGATCTTCAGCATGGCGATGGTGATGACCAGGGGTTTTTGGTCTTCGAGGCGTGCGGCGAGGACGGGGATGAGGTAGCCCATAGGGATACCGATGAGCAGCATCACCGACATCATCGTTCCGGCCTGCGCCGGGTGCACGCCGGTGTTCTGCATGATTTCGGGCAGCCAGGACACCAGGACGTAGAACGTCAGCGACACCAGGCCGAGGAAGACGGCGACGGCCCAGGCGAGCGGGGAGCGGCTGACGGTGGGGCCGTGGGAGCGCCGGGGGCGTTTACGGCGTTTCCCTTCTCCGGGGCGTGCGAGCGGTCCCCACAGGAGGGTTCCGGCGGCTGAGGGAATGGCCCATACGGCGAGGGCGATGCGCCATCCTGCAGTGCGGTCGAGGGGGACGGCGAGGCCGGCGGCGACGGCGCCGGAGGCGGCCATGAGGGTCATGGCGACGCCGGTGAGGGAACCGACGCGGTGGGCGAAGTGCTGTTTGACGACTGCGGGGAGCATGACGTTCCCGATGGCGATTCCGGCTCCAGCCAGCACGGTTCCGGCGAACAGGGCCGGTGCGGAGGGGATCGTGCGCAGGAGGATCCCGGTGGTGATGAGGGCCAGGGCGAGGGTGATGGCGCCTTCGGTGCCGATGCGGCGGCTGAGGGGTGGTGCGAGGGCGGCGAAGACGCCGAGGCACAGGACCGGGAGCGTGGTCAGCAGGCTGGTGGCGAAGGAGCCCAGGTGGAAGGTGTGTTGGAGGTCGGTGAGCAGGGGCGCGATGCAGGTGATTGCGGCGCGCAGGTTGACGGTCAGGAGTATGAGTCCGGCCAGTGCCCAGATGCGGGCGGCGCGGAGTGCGGGCGACGTGCGCATGTATTTCTTCCCCGTTGACATGGCAGCGGCTCCCCCTTGAGCAGGTAGGGGGAGCCGCTGGTGTTGCGGGCCGCCAGGGGTGTCCCGGCGGCGCGTGTGGGTCAGGCGTTGATGAGGGCCTGCTTCGCCTTGGTCTTGGTGTGGAAGGGGCAGGCGTTGAGGGCTGCCGCGTTCGCGGTCGCGTCCGTGTCGCCGAGGAGGGTGAGGATTTCCTGGCTGAGCAGGTCGGGCCTGCCCTTGAGGGCGTCGGCCAGCCGCTGGTCCTTGGAGAACACCATTTCGGCGGCGATGTTGTCCATCACGATGCGGGCGAGGTTGTCGAGTGCGACGTGGACCGCGTTGGGGATGGAAGGCGCCTCGCAGACGAGGTCGATCAGGTGGCTGTCGGCCATGCCCTGGTCCATCAGATGCTTGATGATGATGGAGTTCTGGTTCAGCTCGGACGTCGTCCACATCGACAGGACGACCACGTACAGCTCGTGCCAGGCGTCCGCGCCGACCTTGTCCTTCCAGCGGCCGAACAGGTCCTTGACGGCTTCGATCTGGACTTTCGCGGCCCAGTACATGTTCGTTTTGATGTCGTCGGCGATCTTCCCGGTGAACTTCTGGAAGCCGGGCATGTCGAAGGTACGGCGCCGAGTGATCTCGTTGAGGTAGGTCAGGCCGGCGTCGAGGATGTGGGCGCAGGACGCTTTCAGATCGGAGGGGAGTTCGGCGTCCTCCAGCGTGCGCCGTGCGGTGTCGAGGTCGGTGCCGAATGCCTGCAGCGGGGCGATCCAGTCCGTGTTCGAGGGTCCGGCGTAGGCGACCAGTTGGAGGTCGCGGGCGTCCATGTCGGTCTGCCCCGCGGGGACTTTGGGGTCCAGCGACGGTGCGATGACGGAGAAGATGCCGAGCGGCACGTGGGCGATGGATTTCGCCAGCTGGAAGATCTGCGAGATCGGCTCTTCGATGAACTGCCGGCCCTGGTGGACCAGGGTGTATTTACCGCCCTGCATGCCGTTTTCCACGACGATGACCGGACCGAGTTGCTGGAGGACGTTGGCCCGCAGCCTGTCGTAGTTGGTGCGCATGTCGGTGTCGACCTGGAGGATGTTGTTCCTCGCGGTCGTGGTGTCGGCAGCCGTGGCCTGCGCTGCCTGTGAAGCGGTGCCGGTCAGGAGAGTGGCCGCTGCGGCGGTGCCGGCTGCGCCGATGAAGTTTCTACGGGTGGTCACGTGCTGTTTCCCCCAGCTGCGATTCTTTTTTGGTCGCGCCCGACGAAAAAAGACGCTACTGCCCCAACCGGCTGGAAAACAGGAGTTGATTACACAGGGATCACACATAGATGCTATACGAATGCATAAACCGGACGGAATGGTTTCGGATGCAGGAACAAAAAAGCGCCCGAGCCGAAGCCCGGGCGCCCTGTGCGCAAATACAGGAAGGAATGCAAATACAGGAAGGAATTACGACAGGTCGGAGACCGAGGAAACCACCACTCCGTAGAGTTCCGTGATCGTCGCCAGGGCGCTGTCGTGGATCTGCTGCGCGGTGAGCACGGTGCCGCCGCCCCGGACGCGCGTGGACAGGCTGCGGGTGCCGCAGGCGTTCGCGACGACAGTCGGGTGCAGTCCGCTCAGGAAGGCACCCTGGGCGGTGAACAGGATGCACATGTTGCTCATGAACCCGGCCAGGATGACGTTCTTGCGGCCGGTCTTCTCGATCTGCTGGGCGAGGTCGGTGTTCTGGAAGGCGTTGGGGGCGGACTTGATGACGCGGCCCTCGCCGTCCACGGGGGCGACGTCAGCGATGATCTTTCCGCCCTCGGAGTCCACGTCGTATCCCTGGTCCTGGACGTGGATGACGGGGGCGCCGGCCTCGCGGGCGGCAGCGAGGAGCTTCTTGCCCTCGGCGATGGCCTCGGCGTGACCGTCCAGCTCCATCACGCCACCGGTGTACGTGTTCTGGAAGTCGACCAGGACCACCACGGAGTCGGCCAGGGAGGCGGGGGTCTCGTCGAAGCCGTTCAGTTCGCGCAGGGTCGTCGTAGCCACGGGGAAACCACCTTCGTATGTCGGGCCGGATGTCGCGCCATGAGGCGAGGGTGATCGCCCTGCGTCGCAGCCGGGCCGCCCCATGACGTTGACGACGCTAACACATCTCGTAATCGACGCTAACATCAGCCGAGGACTTCGCGGCACTCAAAGCACGAATCCCCAGGTCAAACATGTAAGCGGAACTATCGCCCACTGTTAACATGTCTCCATGACGACGGCCCGAGAGCGCATCCTGGAAGCGACCACGCAGCTACTCGCCGAGAGCGACGCGCCGGCCATCTCCACACGTGCCATCTGCGAGCGCGCCAAGGTGGGCGGTCCGGAGATCTACCGCCAGTTCGGGGACAAGCAGGGACTGCTCGCGGCGGTGGCCGATGTCGGCTTCGAACGCTTCCTGGCCAACAAGAGACGGAACCCTCTTACGGCCGACCCCGTCGCGGACCTGCGGACGGCATGGGACAGTCACGTCGCGTTCGCGCTGGCCAACCCGCACCTGTACCGGCTGATGTTCACCCCCACCGGCGACCCCAAGCCGCAGGCGGTCAAGGAGGCCCAGGGCCTCCTCCTCGAAGCCCTGAGGCGCTGCGGTGAAGCCGGAAGGCTGCGTCTGGCACCCGAACTGGCCGGACAGTCGATCCTCGCCGCCAACGTCGGCGTGTGCCTGATGATGCTGTCCTACCCCGAGCTGTTCGGGAGTCTGGACATCTCGCAGGCGGTGCGCGATGCCGTGATCGGAAAGGTCACCGGCGACGAACAGGAAGACACCCGCATCAGCGCCGCAACCGTTCTGGCCCGCGCACTGGCCGGAACCCTCACCGGCACCGCACCCGTGGACAGCACCACCATCGAGCAGGTGGCCCGCGCCCTCGACAACTGAATGCGGCAACGCGCAACGCACACAGATGGTCACGTCAGTGAAACACGGGGCTTCTACTCTATTGAACCGGTTGGTTCAATCAGAGCCCGGTTGTGCGGACTTCAGGAGGCGCTGTGCCGGACGTCAGCTCCGCAAGTTTCATCCCGCGCAGAGTAGCCGGCCCTCAGGAGGCGGCAGAGGTGCTCGCCGCCGAGGGCGCGGCCATCGTGACCGGGCTGGCGGACGAGGAGAAGGCCGTCGCGATGGGCCGCGCGATCATGGGGGACCGGGCCGTGCGTTGCGGTACCCAGTTCGAGGCGACGAAGGAGAGCGCCCGGGTCGAGGCGATGAAGATGAAGGCGCAGCCCGCCGACAGACGCGGCCGTAGACGCGACGCCGGCGGCCCGACCGAGGAGCGGATGGTCGCCCACAACGACGGCTTCGCTTTCGGTGACTACGCCCCCGACCATCTCTTCCTGTGGTGCCAGCGGCCCGCGGCCAGCGGCGGCGACTCCTTCCTGATCGACACCTCCCGGCTGCTGGACCTGCTGGCCGCCGACCCCGGCAGCGCCGCGCTCGCCGATTTCTGCCGCACCGTCGACATCGACCACTCCGAGCCCAACTATCCGCAGGGCGGCTTCTCGCCGATCGTCCGGCAGACCCCGTCGGGCCGATTCCAGGGCCGTCACCACCCCTATCTCGCGCCGGTCGAGGGACCGTTGGAGTCGGAGCACTGGACGTATGTGCGCGCCTGGCAGGACGCGGTCGTCGCGGCCCGTGACAGCGGGCCGATGTTCCGGGTGGGCCCGGGTGAGATGATCTGCATCGACAACTACCGGGTACTGCACGGCAGGGACGGGTACAGCGACCCGCTGCGCAAGGTCTGTTCGATCTGGGGCTGGAGCCAGGACGCGGTCGCGGTTCCGGACGGTCCGCTGGACATCGTCGTCCCCCGGATCCCGATGGCATCGTGAAAACCTCGTCGTTCCAGGGACATGTGACGGGGAATCACGGTGTATCAGGTCCCAGGAGCGGCGGCGGCCGTCGCCGCCCGTCGTGCGATCGACTCTGCGGCGGACGCGATCACCCGATCGGTCCCGGCCCGGTCGCCCGAGGTGATCAGGTCCAGTTGCAGGCCGCGCCACAACGCGACCAGTTCCCGGGCCAGGTCGTCCGCGGCCGCCTTCGGCACGCCGCCGGTGGCCAGCGATGCCGCAAGGTGTTCGCGCCACTCGCTGCCCACCGACCCCAGGAAGCCGTCGAACCGGCCGCGTCGATGCGCGGCCAGGCCCAGTACCTCGAAGAACGTCCGGTGGAACGGCAGGTTCTCGGCCGCCGCCACCGCGTCCCAGGCCGCGGTGATCCGCTCACGCAGCGGGCGCAGCTGGTCGTCCATGATGACGAACGCCTCGCTGAGAATCGGGAAGCGCCCGCTCGCCTCGGTCAGCGCGGCCGTGATCAGCTCCTCCTTGGAGCCGAAGTAGTACAGCAGCATGCGGTTGTTGGTGCCGATCGCGCTGCCGAGCTTGCGCAGGGTCAAGTCCGCGACGCCGTGCTCCAGGACGTAGTCCGCGGTCAGTCTCAGCAGGCGATCACGTTCGGACAGCGCCGGGGTATCGGGCATGGCCAGCACATTACCCGCAGCTCAAGGGGTGTCACCGAGCGGCTCGGGACCCGACGGCGTGGCTCCGCCGACCTCCGCCTCACCGGCTTCACCGGCGCTCGCTTCGGCGGCCCGGGCCGAAGCAGGGCGTGGAATCCGTAAGTAACAAACACGGAATGGCAGGGCAATCTCCGTGCGCGAGTCTCGGCTTGGTCGTCCCGGCGACAGACAGTCGGCACTGAGCACGGAGGGATGCGCGATGAGCTTCGTCAGCGCGTGCAGCACGGACCTCCGGTGCCGTGCCCACCAGTCGGCCTGGACGCGCGGACGCGTGGCGCACGGTTCACATCCGGAGTCCGAGGGCCCTCACACCTGACCTCGTACCGGTGACCGCGGCCGGCGGCCCCGCCCTGTCTGCGGTTCCACGGCGCCTCTGCCCCGGGACCGGCTTCTCGCCGCACTCTTCCGCCGCGCGCTTGTCCCATGCCGTCGTACCCGCGGGCGCTTCACAGGTGTCGTCCGGCCGTTCCCAGCCGCGCTACGCAGAAGGATTTCCGCATGACCACTGCTCCACCCCGGCCTGCCCTGCCCCGCGACCGCCCGTTCGATGCCGACAACTGGGCGATCCTCGCCCGGCACTGGTACCCGGTCGCACTGTCGAGCGAGGCATGACCCACGTCGTGGCCGAGGCGACCGCCGCGGGCCGGCACACCGGGCAGCTTCACACCGAACGCTTCGCCGCGGCGGCTCCGCCATCCGCCGAAGCCGGAGACGGAGACAGAGACAGAGCGAAAGCCGGAGACGGAGCGAAAGCCGGAGTCGCCACCGAATTCACCGTACGGATCGCGAGCACCGGCACCGGCCATCGCATCCACGCCGACCGCACCCCCGCCGAGGTCCTCACCGCGCACGGCGTCGAGGTCGAGCTCTCCTGCGAGCGGGGAATCTGCGGCGCCTGCCTCACCCCCGTCCTGGCCGGCGAGCGCGACCACCGCGACGAGGTCCAGACCCCGGACGAGCGCGCGTCGGGCGGCCGGATCACCGTCTCCCGCTCCCGCGCCCGTAGCCCCGAACTCCTCCTCGGCCTCTGCCCCGGGGTCTTTGATGCCAGGTCAGCCGCCCGACCGGAGACCGCCCGGCACCGTCCGGGCCTCGCCCCACCCACGTTCCTCAGATCCGCCAGCAGCCGGTGCCGACCCGGCCAGTGAAAGGAAAGCGCGCCATGACCAGCAGTACGAACAGTGACGACAGAGCGTTCGCCGCCACCGACCGCCGTCTCTTCCTCAGGCGGGGACTGCAGCTGGGCGGCGCCGTGCTGCTCGGCGGCCCGCTGCTCGCCGCGTGCGGCGGTTCGGACTCGTCGTCCTCCACCTCTCCCACCTCCTCCGGTTCCAAGAGCTTCGGTGAGCTGACGCTTCGGCTGTCCTGGATCAAGAACGTCGAGTTCGCGGGCAGCTACATAGCCGACACCAAGGGCTACTACACGGACGAGGGCTTCTCGAAGGCCACGCTGATCGGCGGCGGCCCGTCCGCGACGCCGATGGAGACGGACGTCGTCACCAAGAAGGCGCTCGTGGCGATCAGCGCCCCCGACATCACAGGCTCGGCCGTCGCCAAGGGCGCGCCACTGAAGATCATCGGTGCGCAGTACCAGAAGAACCCGTTCTGCATCATGTCGATGGCCAAGTCCCCGATCGCCAAGCCGGAGGACATGTACGGCAAGAAGATCGGTGTCCAGGCGGGCAACGAGTCCGTGTGGGCCGCGTACATCAAGGCGACCGGGCTGGACGCGTCGAAGATCACGAAGGTGCCGGTGCAGTTCGACCCGCTGCCGCTGACCCAGGGCACCGTGGACGGCTGGTTCTCCTTCGTGACGAACGAGCCGAACACGCTGCGCCTGAAGGGCTTCAAGGTCGCGACGATGCTGCTCGCCGACACCGGCTACCCGCTGGTCTCGGAGACGTACTGCGTCCGCCAGGACACCATCGACAAGCAGCGCGACCTGCTCAAGGCGTTCCTGCGCGCGGAGATCAAGGGCTGGAAGGCGAACATCGCCGACCCGGCGCTCGGCGCGAAGCTCGCGGCCGAGACGTACGGCAAGGGGCTCGGGCTGACGACCAAGGAGCAGACCCTCGAGTCCAAGGACGAGAGCGCGCTGATGGTGAGCGCCGACACCAAGAAGCACGGCCTGTTCACGATCACGCCGGAGCTGGTCGAGGAGAACCTCAAGACGCTGAAGTACGGCGGCCTCGACCTCACCGCCGCCAAGCTCTTCGACCTCTCGATCATCGAAGAGGTCTACAAGGAGGACCCCAGCCTCATCTGAGGCTCCGACGGTACCGGTGCGGCCCCGTCGGCCCGCCGGTACCGGCTTCCCCTGCCCGCACCGCACACAGAGGTCATCTGATGAGTACCGCAGCAGCCGTTCCCGAAGCATCCGACGACTCCGGGGGGCCGGCCGGCACCGGCACCGGGCTGTCTTTGCGCGGGCTGAGCAAGGAGTTCAAGCTCGGCCGACAGCGCGTACCCGCACTGGCAGGCGTCGACCTGGACACGGCCGAGGGCCAGTTCCTCGCGCTGCTGGGACCGTCGGGCTGCGGCAAGTCGACCGTTCTGCGGATCCTCGCCGGGCTCGACAGCCCCACCTCCGGTACGGCCCTCGTCCACGGCGAGGACCCGGAAGCGGCCCGCAAACGGCATCACCTGGGCATAGCCTTCCAGGACGCCGCGTTGCTGCCGTGGCGCTCGGTCGCCGCCAACATCCGGCTCCCGCTGGAGATCAGCGGCATCAAGGCCGACCCGGCGGCGATCTCCGACCTCATCAAGCTGGTCGGCCTCGAAGGCTTCGAGAAGGCCCGCCCCGCCCAGCTCTCCGGCGGCATGCGGCAACGCGTCGCCATCGCCCGCTCGCTGGTCGTCGACCCCAAGGTGCTGTTGCTGGACGAACCCTTCGGCGCGCTGGACGACATGACCCGCCAGCGGCTCAACCTCGAACTCCAGCGCATCTGGCAGGCCCGCGCGGTGACCACCCTGCTCGTCACGCACTCCATCAACGAGGCCGTGCTGCTGAGCGACACCGTCGCGGTCATGTCGCCCCGTCCGGGCCGGATCGTGGAGAAGGTCACCATCGACCTGCCCCGTCCCCGCACACCGGAGATGATGCGCTCGCCCGAGTTCCACGCGTACGCCGACCAGTTGTCGGAACTCCTGTTCGGCCGCGCCGACACGCCCGTGGACAGCGCCGTCGACGCTCCCGGTCCCGCGGTGGAGGCGTCATGAGGGCGCGGCGTTCCGCCTGGGCCGGCGGGGCCGTCGGCATCGCGGCTCTGATCGGGGCGTGGTCGCTGCTGTCCACCACGGTCGTCGGCACCGGGGACGGAGTGCCCACCCCCTGGGCGGTCGTGGCGAGCGTGTTCGACGACGGCTGGACCTTCTACAGCCCGCATGTCGAGCAGACCCTCGGCGAGGCCCTGACCGGCTATCTGGTCGGCAACGGGCTGGCGCTGGGGCTGGCGGTACTGGTGCTGCTGGTGCCCGTGCTGGAGCGGGTGATCACGCAGATCGCGGTGGCCTCGTACTGCCTGCCCATCGTGGCGATCGGCCCGATCCTGTCCCTCGTCCTCGACGGGGACAAGCCGATGTCGGCGATGGCCGGGCTGTCGGTCTTCTTCACCACCCTCATCGGGGCACTGCTCGGGCTGCGCTCGGCCGATCCGGCCGCGCTCGACCTGGTACGCGCCTACGGCGGCGGCCGCTGGCAGCAGATGCTGCGGGTCCGCCTGATCGCCGCGCTGCCCAGCACGCTGGCCGCACTCAAGATCGCCGGTCCGGCGGCGCTTCTCGGCGCGATCATCGGCGAGTACCTCGGCCGCGTCGACAGCGGCCTCGGTATCGCCATGACCATCGCCCAGCAGCAGCTCGACGTGCCCCGCACCTGGGGCATCGCCCTGGTCTCGGGCGCGGTGGCAGGCGTCGCGTACGGCGCGGTCGGGCTCGTCGCCCGCTACGCCCTGCCGTGGTCGCGCACGACGACAGTGGAAGGCGGAGGCGCATGAGCACCGCGACACAGACGGGGACCAGGACGGACGCGGCCCCCGCGCTGCGCTTCGCGGCGGGGGTGCTGCGCCCGCTGCTGAACGTGATCGTGACGATGGCGGCCGTCGTCGTCCTGTGGATCGTCTTCCTTCAGGTCTACGACCTGGATCCGCTGGTGGCCAAGTCACCGGTCGACATCTTCCACTACCTGTTCACGGACGCGGACGCGGGCGCCCACCGCTCCCTGGTCTCCTCCGGTCTGGGCCGCACACTGCTGGACGCCGGGTTCGGCTTCGTGGCCGGGCTGGCGGCGGCGGTGGGCGTGGCGGTCGTCTTCGTCCTCCTCCGCAGCGTCGAGCAGGCCCTGCTGCCCATGGCGGTCGTCGTACGCTCCGTGCCCTTGGTGGCGATGACCCCGCTCATCACTCTCGTCTTCGGCCGCGGCCTGCTGGGCACCACCGTCATCAGCGGTCTGATCGTCTTCTTCCCCGCCCTGGTCACCATGACCTTCGGCCTGCGCTCCGCGTCCCGCCAGGCGGCCGACCTGTGCCGCGCGTACGGCGCCGGTGCCTGGACCGTCGCCCGCAAGGTCATGCTGCCCAGCGCGGTCCCCGCGTTCTTCGCCAGCGCCCGCGTCGGCGTCCCCGGAGCCCTGATCGGCGCGCTGCTCGCCGAATGGCTCTCCACCGGGCAGGGTCTCGGCTACGCCATGCTCAAGGACTCCTCCACCTTCGACTACGACCACCTCTGGGCCTCGGTGGCGGTCCTCACCGCGGTGTCCGCACTGGCGTACAACCTCATCGCGGCCATCGAGACCGTCACCCTGGCCCGCTTCGCACCCAACATCCGTCCGGGCACCTGATCCCGTCCGGCCGGCAGCCTCCATCCCCCGCTCCGCCGCACGTCAGAGAGGTTCGGCGAAGGGGGAGCACGGCGGCGCGGGACCGGTCGGCTCCTCGTTTCCGCGGCCGCCGAGGAGGCGGGGCTCACGCCGCCTCCGCTGCGACCGCGGCTTCGAGACCATCGCCCGTACGACGGACAGCCGGTCCGCATGACCGGCCTCAGGACGCAGGCCCCCGGCCCAACTCCGTCTCGATGAGGTGACGCAGATGCCGCCGCCCGTCCTCCACCGTCAACGGCGGTGTCCGGCACAGGCGTTGCAGGGCCAGCGCGGCGAAGCGGACGGTCGCACACGGCGCACGCCAGAACGCCGTCGGACCTCGGCCCGCTCGGCCTCCAGCGAATCCCACCTGTGCTTGCGCGCGTCCTCGGCGCTGGGCAACGGCAGGTCCTCGCCCAGGTCCTTGCGGGCCCGCCACAGCGGCACGCTCTGGGCCAACACCTCGAGTCCGTCATGGCCGTCGTTCCCCGCGACCTCCCCTTCGACGTTCACACCCCCTGCTCGTCCCCGAGGCGCACGCCAGTCGGGCAGCACCTGGGGCCGTCGGAGCACAGACCCGGCCGGACTCCTCGGCATGGTCACCCTCACCGGCCGCGGCCGGGACGACGCCGCCAACTCGGCCGTGAGGTGGATACGTCCACCGTGCGTCCACTGGATCTTGATCTGAACGCATGACCGGGGGCCACCACCTTGGAGTGGTGACCCCCGTTCGTACGTTTGTGCAGGTAGAAACGGTTCTGCCCGCGTAGCGAGTGGTGGGGCGGGTGGGACTCGAACCCACGGCCGACGGATTATGAGTCCGCTGCTCTAACCGGCTGAGCTACCGCCCCACGGCGGCGTGTCGCGCACATTTGTGCGCGCCGTCTGCCGCAGCATAGCCGCTCATACGATCTCCTGCTTCGGATGGTCGACTACGCACGCCCATGGAGACTGCACCGCCGCCTGCGCGGTTCCCGCCCACATGAAAAAGGACCCCAAGGGGGTCCTCTTCTTGTGCTCCCCCGACTGGACTCGAACCAGTAACCTGCCGGTTAACAGCCGGCTGCTCTGCCAATTGAGCTACGGAGGACCGAGCTCCCCCGACTGGACTCGAACCAGTAACCTGCCGGTTAACAGCCGGCTGCTCTGCCAATTGAGCTACGGAGGAATGCCTCGTTGCATCGAACGTACCTGCCTGGGTATTCGCCAGAGGGCGGGTGCTCGCTGCGACACATACATTAGCGCAAGCAGGGGGGTGCTCCGCCAATCGGTATCCCCCAGGACGGAAGGGTGGCTCCGCCATGCGCCACAAGTTCACGTTCGTCGTCGGACTGGCTCTGGGCTACGTCCTCGGCACACGTGCCGGTCGCGAGCGCTACGAGCAGCTGAAGAAGTCGGCACGTCAGGTCGCGCAGAACCCGGCCGTCCGCAACACCGCGGAGTCGGCCGCGCAGCAGGGCCGCGAGTTCGCCGGCAAGGCGTACCACGTGGTGAGCGACAAGGTCGGCGACCGCGTCCCCGACTCCGTGACCCAGCGGGTCCGCTCCCTGCGGGAGCGCAACACCAACGGCGCAGCAGAGGACGACTGGGGCACCAGCAACACGTAGCAGCTCACCTGCCGCGACGCGCCCGCACCCGGCGAAGCGCACACACCGCTGTGGCGCAGGACCCATAGAATTTTCGCCATGGGGATAGTCGCCGGGTTGGACAGTGCACCCGATTTCACTCGCATCGTCGTCTGCGACACGGACACGGGCACCGTGCTCAGGCAGGGGTATGCCCCGCATCCGGTGGACGGCGACCGCCCCGCCGACGTCGACCCGCAGGCCTGGCTGCTGTCCCTGGGTGAAGCGGCCGGCGGCGGGCTCCTCGAGGGCGTGCAGGCCATCGGCGTGTCGGCGCAGCAGAACGCGGTCGTGCCGCTGGACGCGCAGGGCGGCACGGTGCGCCCGGCACTCGTCGGCGGCGACAAGCGTGCGCAGGTCGCGGCGGCCGATCTGATCGACGCGCTCGGCGGGCGTGAGGCCTGGGCACAGGCGGTGGGATGTGTGCCGCAGGCCGCGCAGCCGGTGACCAAGCTGCGCTGGCTCGCCAAGAACGAACCCGATGCCGCCCTGCGCACCGCGATGCTGATGCAGGCCCACGACTGGCTGGTGTGGCAGTTGCTGGGCAGACCGGTCCGGAGGACCACCGACCGGGGCGGCGCCTCCGGCACCGGCTACTGGTCGGCGGCGACCGGCAGCTACCGTTCCGATCTCGTGGAGCTGGCGCTCGGCCACCAGGCGATGCTGCCGGAGGTGATCGGCCCTGCGGAGGCCGCGGGTACGACCCCGGAGGGGCTGCTGATCTCCGCCGGGACCGGCGAGACCATGTCCGCCGCCTTCGGCCTCGGCATCGGGCTCGGCGACGCGGTGGTCTCGCTCGGCGCCTCCGGGTCCGTCATGGCCGTACACCCCGAGGCCCTGGTCGACAGCACCGGGATGATCACGTCCCTCGCCGACGCGACCGGCATGCATCTGCCGGTCGTCACCACGCTGAACGCCGTACGGACCCTGCGCGGGACCGCCGAGCTGCTCGGGCTGCCCGATCTGGACAGCCTGTCCGAGCTGGCGATGAAGTCGACTCCGGGCGCCCACGGGCTCGTACTCCTGCCGTATCTGGAGGGTGAGCGGACGCCGAACCTGCCGCACACGGCGGGGTCGATCGCCGGGCTGCGGCGGGAGTCGATGAAGGGCGAGCACCTGGCGCGGGCGGCGTTCGAGGGCATGCTGTGCGGGCTCGCGGACGCGCTGGACGTGCTGCGCGGCCGGGGTGTCGAGGTGCGGCGGATCTTCCTGCTGGGGGCGGCCGCCGAACTGCCCGCCGTGCAGGCGGCGGCGCCCATGCTCTTCGGCGCGCAGGTCGTCGTGCCGCAGCCCGCGGACTATGCGGCGATCGGTGCCGCCCGGCAGGCCGCCTGGGCGCTCGGGGTCTCGCAGGGCACCCTCGATCCGCGCACCCCGCCCCTCTGGCAGGGCGCGAGCGGACAGGTGCTGGAGCCCGGCGACGAACTGGCGGTGGGTCAGGCGGTCAGGCAGCAGTTCGTTTCCGTCCGGGAGCAGACACACCCCGGCGCTTTCCGCCCATAAGGCGGTAAGGAGCACTGCTGTCGGCTTAATCGGTTGAGGTAACACCGGTGGAGTGTCCGACGATAGGAGCCTGGGGCATCAAGCCCGCCCCGCCGCCGACTCCGAGAGACGTAGCGTGCTCATACGACTTCTGCGGACCTACCTCAGGCCCTACAAGAAACCCATAGCCCTGCTGGTGCTGCTGCAGTTCCTGCAGACCTGCGCCACCCTCTACCTGCCCACGCTGAACGCGCACATCATCGACAACGGCGTCGTGAAGGGTGACACCGGCTACATCCTCTCCTTCGGCGCCCTGATGATCGGCATCTCGCTGGCACAGGTCGTCTGCAACGTCGGTGCCGTGTACTACGGCGCCAGGACCGCCTCGGCGGTCGGCCGGGACGTCCGGGCGGCGGTCTTCGACCGGGTGCAGTCCTTCTCGGCGCGGGAGGTCGGGCAGTTCGGGGCGCCCTCGCTGATCACCCGTACGACCAACGACGTGCAGCAGGTCCAGATGCTGGCCCTGATGACGTTCACGCTGATGGCGTCGGCGCCGATCATGTGCGTGGGCGGGATCGTGCTGGCGCTCGGCCTCGACGTTCCGCTGTCCGGGGTGCTGGTCGCGGTGGTGCCGACGCTGGGCATCTGCGTGACGCTGATCGTTCGGCGGCTGCGGCCGCTGTTCCGGTCCATGCAGGTGCGGCTCGACACGGTGAACCGGGTGCTGCGGGAGCAGATCACCGGCAACCGGGTGATCCGGGCGTTCGTGCGGGACGACTACGAGAAGGATCGTTTCCGTAAGGCGAACGCCGACCTCACCGAGATGCAGCTGGCCACCGGCAACATGCTCGCGCTGATGTTCCCGATCGTGATGACGGTGGTGAACCTGTCCTCGATCGCGGTGGTGTGGTTCGGCGCGCACCGCATCGACAGCGGTGGCATGGCGATCGGTGACCTGACCGCGTTCCTCGCCTATCTGATGCAGATCGTCATGTCCGTGATGATGGCCACCTTCATGTTCATGATGGTGCCGCGCGCGGAGGTCTGCGCCGAGCGGATCGAGGAGGTCCTCGGGACCTCGTCGAGCGTGGTGCCGCCCGTCGCGCCGGTCACGGAGCTGCGCCGGCACGGGCATCTGGAGATCCGGGGCGCGGGGTTCCGCTATCCGGGCGCCGAGGAGCCGGTGCTCAAGGGCATCGACATGGTGGCGCGGCCCGGTGAGGTGACCGCCGTCATCGGCTCGACCGGCAGCGGCAAGTCCACGCTGCTCGGGCTGGTCCCGCGGCTGTTCGACGCGACCGACGGCGAGGTGCTCGTCGACGGCACGGACGTCGCGGCCCTCGACCCGAAGCTGCTCGCGAGGACGGTCGGTCTGGTGCCACAGAAGCCGTACCTGTTCGCGGGGACGGTGGCGACCAATCTGCGCTACGGCAATCCGGACGCCACCGACGAGGAGTTGTGGCACGCGCTGGAGGTGGCGCAGGCCAAGGAGTTCGTCGAGCGGCTGGAGAACGGCCTCGACTCCCCCATCGCCCAGGGCGGCACCAATGTCTCCGGCGGCCAGCGGCAGCGGCTCGCGATCGCGCGGACGCTGGTGCAGCGCCCGGAGATCTACCTCTTCGACGACTCCTTCTCCGCCCTCGACTACGCGACCGACGCGGCGCTGCGGGCGGCGCTCGCGCAGGAGACCGCGGAGGCGACCGTCGTGATCGTCGCCCAGCGGGTGGCGACCATCCGGGACGCGGACCGGATCGTCGTACTCGACGAAGGACGTGTCGTCGGGACCGGCAAACATCACGAGCTGATGGCGGACAACGAGACCTACCGGGAGATCGTGCTCTCCCAGCTGACGGAAGCGGAGGCTGCCTGATGGCCGGGCCGATGGCGCGGATGATGGGCCAGGGCGGCGGTCCCGACAGCCGTTCGATGGACTTCAAGGTGTCGGGCAAACGCCTGATCTCCCAGTTCAAGCCGGAGCGGCTGACGATCTGCGTACTGCTGCTCTGTGTGGTCGTGAGCGTCGGTCTGAACGTGGTCGGGCCGAAGATCCTCGGCAAGGCCACCGACCTGGTCTTCGCCGGCATCATCGGGCGGCAGATGCCCTCCGGTGCCACGAAGGACGAGGTCCTCGCGTCCATGCGGCGGCGGGGGCAGGGCCAGATCGCCGACATGCTCCGCAGCACCGACTTCACCCCGGGCAAGGGCATCGACTTCGGCGCGGTGGGCGACGTACTGCTGCTCGCGCTGGGCACGTTCTTCGTCGCCGGTCTGCTGATGGCGGTGGCCACACGGCTGGTGAACCGGACCGTGAACCGGACCATGTACCGACTGCGCGAGGACGTGCAGACGAAGCTGTCCCGGCTGCCGCTGTCGTACTTCGACAAGCGGCAGCGCGGCGAGGTGCTGTCCCGGGCGACCAACGACATCGACAACATCGGGCAGACGCTGCAGCAGTCGATGGGCCAGCTCATCAACTCGCTGCTGACGATCATCGGTGTGCTGGCGATGATGTTCTGGGTGTCGTGGCTGCTCGCGCTGGTGGCGCTGGTGACCGTGCCGTTGTCGTTCGTGGTCGCCACGCGGGTCGGCAAGCGCTCGCAGCCGCACTTCGTGCAGCAGTGGCGCACGACGGGCAAGCTGAACGCCCATATCGAGGAGATGTACACCGGCCACACGCTGGTGAAGGTGTTCGGGCGGCAGGAGGAGTCGGCGAAGCAGTTCGCCGAGCAGAACGACGCGCTGTACGAGGCCGGGTTCAAGGCGCAGTTCAACAGCGGGGTCATGCAGCCGCTGATGATGTTCGTGTCGAACCTCAACTATGTGCTGGTGGCGGTGGTCGGCGGTCTTCGGGTCGCGTCCGGCGCGCTGTCGATCGGTGATGTGCAGGCCTTCATCCAGTACTCGCGGCAGTTCTCGATGCCGCTGACGCAGGTCGCGTCGATGGCGAACCTCGTGCAGTCGGGTGTCGCCTCGGCCGAGCGGATCTTCGAACTCCTGGACGCGGAGGAGCAGGAGGCGGATCCGGTGCGCGGCGAGCGGCCCGAGGAACTGCGCGGGCGGGTGGAGCTGGAGAACATCTCCTTCCGCTACGACCCCGAGAAGCCGCTGATCGAGGGCCTGTCCCTGAAGGCGGAGCCCGGGCACACGGTCGCAATCGTCGGCCCGACGGGAGCGGGCAAGACCACCCTGGTCAACCTGCTCATGCGGTTCTACGAGGTCTCCGGCGGGCGGATCACCCTCGACGGCGTCGACATCGCGACGATGTCCCGGGACGAACTGCGGGCCGAGATCGGCATGGTGCTGCAGGACACCTGGCTGTTCGGCGGCACGATCGCGGAGAACATCGCGTACGGCGCCTCCCGGGACGTCACGCGCGGCGAGATCGAGGAGGCGGCGCGGGCGGCCCACGCGGACCGGTTCATCCGGACGCTTCCCGACGGCTACGACACCGTGATCGACGACGAGGGCACGGGCGTCAGCGCCGGTGAGAAACAGCTCATCACCATCGCGCGGGCGTTCCTGTCGGACCCGACGATCCTGGTGCTGGACGAGGCGACTTCCTCGGTGGACACCCGGACCGAGGTGCTGATCCAGAAGGCGATGGCGAAGCTGGCGCACGGGCGTACGTCGTTCGTGATCGCGCACCGGCTGTCGACGATCCGGGACGCGGACACGATTCTGGTGATGGAGAACGGGGCGATCGTGGAGCAGGGGGCGCATGCCGATCTGCTCGCTGCGGACGGGGCTTATGCGCGGTTGTACAAGGCGCAGTTCGCGCAGGCCGTGGCTGAGGTGGACTGAGCAGGTGCCCGCGCCCCGCAAGGGGCGCGGGGAACTGCGCGATCAGCCCCCGCCCGCCCGCAGGCGGCGTCAGTCCAGATAGCCCCTCAGCTGGTCCGCGAATGCGTGGTCCCGGAGCTTGTTCAGGGTCTTCGACTCGATCTGGCGGATACGTTCCCGGGTCACGCCGAAGATACGGCCTATCTCCTCCAGGGTGCGGGGACGCCCGTCCACCAGGCCGTAGCGCAGCTGCACAACCTTCCGCTCGCGCTCGCCGAGCGTCGACAGCACCGCCTCCAGATGCTCGCGCAGGAGCAGGAACGCCGCCGACTCCACCGGCGAGGTGGCGTCGCCGTCCTCGATGAGGTCGCCGAGGGCCACGTCGTCCTCCTCGCCCACCGGGGCGTGCAGGGAGACCGGCTCCTGGGCCAGGCGGAGAACCTCGCTGACCCGCTCGGGCGGCAGGTCGAGGTGGTCGGCGACCTCTTCCGGCGTCGGCTCGTAGCCGCGTTCCTGCAGCATGCGGCGCTGGACGCGGACGACCCGGTTGATCAGCTCGACGACGTGGACCGGGACCCGTATGGTGCGGGCCTGGTCGGCGAGGGCCCGGGACATGGCCTGGCGGATCCACCAGGTCGCGTAGGTCGAGAACTTGTACCCGCGGGCGTAGTCGAACTTCTCAACTGCCCGGATCAGGCCCAGGTTTCCCTCCTGGACGAGGTCGAGCATGGTCAGCCCGCGGCCGACGTACCGCTTGGCCACGGACACGACGAGCCGCAGATTCGCCTCGATGAGGCGGCGCTTGGCCATCCGGCCCATGACGACCAGGCGGTCCAGGTCGAGGGCGAGCTGGCTGTCCAGGTCGGGCGCGGTGCTGAGCCTCTCCTCGGCGAACAGGCCGGCCTCGACACGGCGGGCGAGCTCGACCTCCTCGGCCGCGGTCAGCAGGGGGATACGGCCGATCTCGCGCAGATACTGGCGGAACAGGTCCGAGGACGGGCCGCCGGTGTCGGCGGAGCGGGCACGCGGCGGTGCCACCGGCTCGGGGTCCTCCGCGGCCTCCAGCGCCTCCGCGGGCGGTTCGGCCGGCTCGGGCGGGCTCTCGGGCTCCGCCTCGGGGTGGTGCGCGACGCGGGTCTGCGGGGGGACCGCGACGAGAACGTCGGTCGCGGCGTCCGGCTCCGTGCCGTCCGTACTTGTGTCGGTCTGGGTGAGGGTCTGGGTCTGCACGGGGGCGACCTCCAGGGTGATCGCTGCTGAGGTGTGCGGCAGCGCTGCTTCGGGAGCGGAGTCGACGGCCTCGCCGCTGTCCGTCCCGTACGCGATGAGCGGAACCGCGGGGTTGTGCGACCCGTGGGGGACGGGTCCGCCGCGCTCCGAGGACTCAGGCACCGGACCCAGTGTGGAGTACGACACATCGCCGCCACGAGGGGCGTGCGGTGACTTTTTGCAATCGGGCCGTGACCGGGCGGTTACCGCGGCGTACGCGAAGAGGTCACAGGGCCGCGGCGCCGTGCTCGCGCAGCGCCTGGTCGTACTGCTGGAGGACCCACAACTCGTTCTGTACGGCGGCCAGTTGTGCCGGGTCGCCGTGGGTGCCGAGGCGGGTGAGGGTGCTCTGGATGTCGCGGACGCGGCGCTCCACGGCCCGGCGGCGGACGGTCACGAGCTGTTCGCCCGCATAGTTCTCGTCGACGGTGCGGCGCATGATCGCCTCGACGGCCAGCTCCGTGACCATCGCACGGACCGTGTCGTCGGGCGCGGCCTCCCGGACCCGGACGAGGTAGTCCTGTGCGTCCTGGACGCCGTACTCCGCACCGCCCGCCTCCATGATCGCCTGGCGTACGGCGGCGTAGGGCGCGGCGGTGAACTCGTCGATGCCGTAGGCGTCGAAGGCCGGGGAGACCAACTCGGGGCGCTGGAGGGCGAGTTTGAGGAGTTCGCGTTCGGTGGCGTAGACGGGGTTGCGGAGGTTGAGGGCGGGGCCGGAGGCCGTTCGGCGCGGGGCGGCCTCGTACGACTGGGGGCCGCGCGCCGGGGCCGGGCCCTTGCCGCCGCGGTCGCGGGCCCAACGGGCCAGCTGGGCCACCCGCTTGACCACGAACTGGGTGTCGAGGATGCCGAGCATGCCGGCGAGCTGGACGGCGACCTCGTGCTGGGCGCCGCTGTTCTTGATGCGGGCGACGATCGGGGCCGCCTCGTCCAGGGCGGCGGCCCGGCCCGCCGGGGTGTCGAGGTCGTACCGGACGACGATCTGGCGCAGCGCGAACTCGAAGAGCGGGGTGCGGGGTTCGACGAGGTCGGCGACCGCCTCGTCGCCCTTCGCCAGGCGCAGTTCGCAGGGGTCCATGCCGTCCGGGGCGATGGCGATGTAGGTCTCGGCGGCGAACTTCTGGTCGTCCTCGAAGGCGCGCAGTGCCGCCTTCTGGCCGGCCGCGTCCCCATCGAAGGTGAAGATGACACGTGCGCTGCCGTTGTCCATCAGCAGTCGGCGCAGGATCTTGATGTGGTCGCCGCCGAAGGCCGTGCCGCAGGTCGCGATGGCGGTCGTGACGCCGGCCAGGTGGCAGGCCATCACATCGGTGTAGCCCTCGACGACGACCGCGCGGCTGGCCTTGGCGATGTCCTTCTTCGCCAGGTCGATGCCGTAGAGGACCTGGGACTTCTTGTAGATCGCCGTGTCGGGGGTGTTGAGGTACTTGGGGCCGTTGTCCGCCTCGTACAGCTTGCGGGCGCCGAAGCCGACGACGTCTCCGCCGATGTCGCGGATCGGCCACATCAGGCGGCCGCGGAAGCGGTCGATGGGGCCGCGGCGGCCCTCCTGGGAGAGGCCGGAGAGCAGCAGCTCCTTGTCGGTGAAGCCCTTGCCGCGCAGATAGCGGGTGAGGTGGTCCCAGCCCTGGGGGCTGTAGCCGACGGAGAAGTGCTCGGCGGCGGACTGGTCGAAGCCGCGCTCGGCGAGGAACTTGCGGCCGGTGTCGGCCTCCGGACTGGTCGCGAGCTGTTCGACGTACCACTGTGCGGCGATCTTGTGGGCCTCGACCAGGCGGATGCGCTCGCCGCGCTGGTGGGACGGGTTGTACCCGCCCTCCTCGTAGCGCAGGGTGATGCCGGCCTGGCCGGCCAGGCGCTCGACGGCCTCGGAGAAGGAGAGGTGGTCGACCTTCATCACGAACGTGATGGTGTCGCCGCCCTCCTGGCAGCCGAAGCAGTGGAAGAGTCCCTTGCTCGGGCTGACCTGGAAGGACGGCGACTTCTCGTCGTGGAACGGGCACAGGCCCTTGAGGTTGCCACCGCCCGCGTTGCGCAGCTGGAGGTACTCGGACACCACGGCGTCGATCGGGACCGCGTCCCGTACCGCCTTCACGTCCTCGTCGTTGATCCGTCCTGCCACGCGTGAATTCTACGGTGGTGCACCGACATCTAAGAGACGAGGCTTTCGAGCGGAACGTGCGGGTCCGCCAGGGCCTCCGTGTTCACCCGTGTCTTCGAGCGGATCAGTTTCTGGATGGGCTCTGTGACGTCCCACACGTTCACGTTCATCCCGGCCAGCACCCGGCCGTCCTTGATCCAGAAGGAGATGAACTGACGCTTGCCCGCGTCCCCCCGGATCACCACTTCGTCGTACGACCCCGCGGGCGCCCACCCGCTGTACTCCATCCCCAAGTCGTACTGGTCGGAGAAGAAATAGGGCACACGGTCGTAGGTGACGTCCCGGCCGAGCATGGCGCGGGCCGCCGCCGGGCCGCCGTTGAGGGCGTTGGCCCAGTGCTCGACGCGGAGGTGGGTGCCGAAGAGGGTGTGCGGGAAGGACACCACGTCGCCGGCCGCGTAGATGTCGGGGTCCGAGGTGCGCAGGCGCTCGTCGACCACCACGCCGCCGCCGTGTGCACGGTCGGCGATCTCCAGCCCGGCGGCTTCCGCGAGGCCGATGCGGGGGGCCGCGCCGATCGCCGCGAGGACGTCGTGCGCGGGGTGCTCCTCGCCGTCGTCGGTGCGGGCCGCGAGGACCATGCCGTCCTGGCCGACGATCTCCGTCAGCTGCACGCCGAAGTGGAAGCGGACGCCGTGCTCGCGGTGCAGCTCGGCGAAGAGGTTGCCGAGCTCGGGGCCGAGGACCGCGTGCAGCGGGGTCGGCGCGGGTTCGACGACGGTGACCTCGGCGCCGTACTCACGGGCCGCCGCCGCGACCTCCAGACCGATCCAGCCGGCACCGGCGATCACGATGTGCCCGTTGTCCCGGCCGAGGGCGGTCAGCACGTGCTTGAGCCGCTCGGCGTGCGCGAGACGGCGCAGGTGGTGCACGCCGGCCAGGTCGGTCCCGGGGATGTCGAGGCGGCGCGGCTCCGCACCCGTCGCCAGCAGGAGCTTGTCGTAACGGACGAGCGTGCCGTCCTCGCCGAAGCGGACCGTCTTCGCCTCGCGGTCGATGGCGTCGACGGTCTCGCCGAGGTGCAGCTCGATGTCGTTCTGCGCATACCAGGCCGGCTCGTGGACGAAGACGCTGTCGCGCTCCTCCTTGCCGAGCAGATAGCCCTTGGAGAGCGGAGGCCGCTCGTACGGGTGGTCGCGTTCGTCGCAGATCAGTATCACGCGCCCGGTGAAGCCCTCCGCGCGGAGCGTCTCGGCCGCTTTCGCGCCGGCGAGACCGCCTCCGACGATGACGAATGTCTGATCCGCGTCGACCACTTGATGCCTCCTAGCCGGGGGTCTGGGGGTGTCCCCCCAGAAAGCACAGCACACAGCGGGTGCCGCCACATGCGAGCGTCCCGCACGGAGCGTGAGGGGGGAAGAGGGAGTGGCCCGATCAGGCCACGGAGGGTCACAATTGGGCTCGTTCGGAGGCCCCCGCGTCCCGTCAGTCTCACAGATGCCCCGTCAGACGCGCGTGAAGCGAACGGGCCGATGCGTCGGTGAGCGAGGCGATCTGGTCGACGATCACCCGCTTGCGGGCGCGGTCGTCGCCCGCCTGGTCGAACAGGGCGCGGAACTGGGGGTCCAGGCCGTCCGGGGCGCGGGCGGTGAGCGCCTCGGCCAGCTCGGCGACCACGATCCGCTGGTCGGCCCGCAGCAGCTCCTGTTCGGCGCGCTGCATGACGTACCGGTCGGCCACGGCCTTGAGGACCGCGCATTCCAGCCGCGTCTCGTGCGGTACGACGAGTTCGGCGTCGTAGCGGGTGAGGCGGCCGGCGCCGTACGCCGCGCGTGTGGCGGTCTCGGCGGCGAGGCAGAAGCGGCCGATGAGCTGGCTGGTGGCGTCCTTGAGGCGGGCCTGGGCGACCGCGGAACCGTCGTAGCCGTGCGGCCACCACTCCTGGTCCTGGAGGCGGTCCAGGGCGGCGGCGAGTTCGGCCGGGTCGGTGCCGGCGGGGACGTAGCGTCCGACGGCGACCGCGAAGACGGCCTGGCGCTCGGGCTCCGCGTGCAGGCAGTTGGGGTCGATGTGGCCGGCGTGCAGGCCGTCCTCGACGTCGTGCACCGAGTACGCCACGTCGTCGGACCAGTCCATGACCTGGGCCTCGAAGGTGGTGCGGGTGCCCGGGGCGTCCTTGCGGACCCAGTCGAAGACGGGGCGGTCGTCCTCGTAGACACCGAACTTGGGGGAGGCCGGGTCGGTGGGGTGGGCGCCTCGGGGCCAGGGGTACTTGGTGGCGGCGTCCAGGGCGGCGCGGGTGAGGTTGAGGCCCACCGAGCCTTCCGGGGTGAACCGTTTGGGTTCGATGCGGGTGAGGAGTCTGAGGGACTGCGCGTTGCCCTCGAAGCCGCCGCAGTCCTCGGCGAACTCGTTCAGGGCCTGTTCGCCGTTGTGGCCGAAGGGGGGGTGGCCGAGGTCGTGGGAGAGGCAGGCGGCTTCCACCAGGTCGGGGTCGCAGCCGAGGGCTGCGCCCAGTTCGCGGCCCACCTGGGCGCACTCCAGGGAGTGGGTGAGGCGGGTTCTGGGACTGGCGTCCCATGCGGTGGCGCTGCGCTCGCCGGGCGTGACCACCTGGGTTTTGCCTGCGAGCCTTCTGAGTGCGGCGGAGTGCAGTACGCGGGCGCGGTCGCGTTGGAAGGCGGTGCGGCCTGGGCGCTTGTCCGGTTCGGGGGCCCAGCGTTCTGTTGACTGCGCGTCGTACGACATGTCTCGACAGTAAGCGGAGGCAGTGACAATCGGATGGTGGCGGGGCGCCTACTCGTCTGCCGGGTTCAGTTGTGTTGCGCGTGCGGGTTCGTCGTGGTTGATCGCGCCCCGCGGCGGAGCCGCAAATCGATACAGCCCCGCGCCCCTGAAAACCGCAGTCAACCCGCGGTTCAAGCCGACGCCAATTCCGGTGCCGCACTGATAGGTGTCGCGAGAGCCTGGTCGTAGCGGTGGAGTACGAGCTGTGCCATCGCGGGGTGTGTGCCCAGGGGGGCCGAGGCGATCCACGGGGCTGCCTCTGCCGACTCCGTCGCGAAGCGGCCCGGCGCTGTGAAGTAGGAGGCCACCGCCACGCGATCCCGGCCGCTCGCCGTCAGGGCGTGGATGGCGTCCGGAACCGTCGGGGCGGCCGTGGTGGCGTATGCCGGGACCACCGGGACGCCCAGGCGTTCCGACAGGAGCTGGGCCGTGCGGCTGGTGTCGATCTTGGACTCCGGGTCGCGGGAGCCCGCCGCGGCGAGCACGACCGCACTGGTGCGGCGGGTCGCCTCGTCCATGCGGGTGTCCCAGCCGGCCTCGACCAGGCGGGCGTGCAGGGTCTCCACCAGGAGGGGGTGCGGGCCGAGGGCGCCGGCCACGCGCGCGCGTACCTGTGACTCGGCGGCCATCTCGGGGATGTCCCGCTTGATGTGATAGCCGCGGCTGAGGAGCAGGGGGACGAGGACGGCCTCGCGGGTGCCGAGCGTCGCGAGGGTGTCGGGGAGCAGCGGGTCGTTCAGCTCGATGTGGCCGAGGTGGACCGGGAGGCCGGGGCGCTGCTCGCGGATGCGGTCCAGGAGCGTACGGACGGTGCTCAGGGCGCGCGGGTCGCGGCTGCCGTGAGCGACGACGACGAGCGCCGGCGCGGCCGGGCGTCGCCTGCCGTCCAGGGAGACGAGGCTGAGCTGGCTGGCGAGCTGGCTGCTGATCCGGTTCATGAGATGCGCCGTACTGTCGAGGTGGGCGGTCGTGGACTCGTCGCGAGGAGGGTTCGACGCCGTCATGGACCGATGGTGGCGGCCGGAGGTTGCCGCCCCGTTGCATGAGAATGACGGGTGTTTTCCGGCGGTTCACGGTGGGGTGTGTGGGGTGTGTGAGGGGATCTGACCTGCGGTTTCCTGCCTCGGAGTGAACCTGGTCACGCATCGTGTGCCGAACCGCGGGGCCTGACAGGACGTCTCTGACTGTCGAAAAGCATGTCGGAAAGCAGGCCGGAGAAGGGGGACCCATGCGCAGACCACGCCTGCCACGCACGCGTGCCGGGCAGCGGAGGCTGGTGCAGGCCGTGATGGCCGGGTGTGTGCTGGCGCTGCTGCCCGTGACCTGGTTGTACGTCACGACGGGTGACCGGCTGCGGACGGCCGCCGACGCGCCGCGCACCGAGGTCGCCGTGGTCTTCGGCGCGGGCCTGTGGAACGGCGAGCCGTCCCCGTACCTGGCGAACCGTCTGAAGGCGGCCGCCGAGCTGTACCGCGAGCACCGTGTCGAGGTCGTCCTCGTCACCGGCGACAACAGCCGCAAGGACTACGACGAGCCGGACGCCATGCGCACGTATCTGAAGAAGCACGGTGTCCCGGACGGGCGGATCGTCAGCGACTACGCGGGCTTCGACACCTGGGACTCCTGCGTCCGCGCCAAGAAGATCTTCGGTGTCGACAGGGCCGTGCTCATCAGCCAGGGCTTCCACATCCGGCGGGCGGTCGCCCTGTGCGAGGCGGCGGGTGTCGACTCGTACGGCGTCGGGGTCGACGCCAAGCATGACGTGACCTGGTACTACGGCGGTACCCGTGAGATCTTCGCGGCCGGCAAGGCGGCCCTGGACGCCGTGTTCCACCCGGACCCGCGCTTCCTCGGGCCGAGGGAGACGGGGGTCGCGAAGGCGCTGGCCGACGCCCGGTGAAGGGCGCCTCACCGCGCCTCACCGCCGCTCCCGGCCGGCCGGGAGGTCGCCGTGCCGCCCGTGTAACAAGGAGCCGTCCCGCATGTAACACAGCCGAAGCACGCTGAGTGGCATGCAGATCTCCGCGACGCCCACGCACTGCCCGTACTGCGCCCTGCAGTGCGGGATGAACCTGACGCCGACGCCGGACGGCACGGTCGAGGTGAGCGAGCGCGCGGACTTCCCGGTGAACCGGGGCGCGCTGTGCGGAAAGGGCCGTAGCGCTCCGGCCGTGCTGTCGTCCCGGGTGCGCCTGACCTCCCCGTTGGTGCGCTCCGAGGGCACTCTGGTGCCCACCACCTGGGACGAGGCGCTGGACCGGATCGCCGAAGGACTGCGCCGGACGCGTACGGAACATGGCCCGGACGCGGTCGGCGTCTTCGGCGGCGGCGGCCTCACCAACGAGAAGGCGTACACACTCGGCAAGTTCGCCCGGGTGGTGCTCGGCACCTCGCAGATCGACTACAACGGGCGGTTCTGCATGTCGTCGGCCGCGGCGGCCGGCACGAAGGCGTTCGGGCTGGACCGGGGGCTGCCGTTCCCGCTGGAGGACATCCCGAAGACGGGCTGCGTGATCCTGGTCGGCTCGAACCTCGCGGAGACCATGCCGCCCTCCCTCAGGTTCTTCAACGAGCTGAAGGAGAACGGCGGCACACTGATCGTCGTCGATCCGCGCCGCACGAAGACCGCCGAGCAGGCCGATCTGCATCTGGCACCTCGGCCCGGTACGGATCTCGCGCTGGCGCTCGGTCTGCTGCACCTGGTGGTGGCCGAGGGGCTGGTGGACGAGGCGTACGTCCAGGAGCGCACGGCCGGCTGGGAGGACGCCCGGGCGGCGGCGATGGCGCACTGGCCGGAGTACGTGGAACGGATCACGGGGGTGTCCGTTCCCCAACTTCGGGAGGCCGTACGGCTGTTCTGCGAGCCGGAGAACGCGATGGTGCTGACCGCGCGCGGGCCCGAGCAGCAGTCCAAGGGCACGGACACGGTCGGCGCCTGGATCAACCTGTGCCTGGCGACCGGCCGCGCGGGCCGCCCGCTGTCCGGGTACGGCTGTCTGACCGGGCAGGGCAACGGGCAGGGCGGACGCGAACACGGCCAGAAGGCCGACCAGTTGCCCGGCTACCGCAAGCTGGACGACCCGGCGGCGCGGCGGCATGTGGCCGAGGTGTGGGGTGTGGACCCGGACTCGCTTCCCGGGCCGGGGCGCAGTGCGTACGAGCTGCTGGACGCCCTGGGCACGGACATCAGGTCCCTGCTGCTGATGGGGTCCAACCCGGTCGTCTCGGCGCCGCGTGCGGCACACATCGAGGAACGCATCAGGTCGCTGGACTTCCTGGCGGTCTGCGATGTCGTCCTGTCGGAGACGGCGGCGCTGGCGGACGTCGTGCTGCCCGTCACCCAGTGGGCGGAGGAGACCGGCACCACGACCAACCTGGAGGGCAGGGTGCTGCTGCGGCGGCGCGCGATCACTGCTCCCGACGGTGTCCGCAGCGATCTGGAGGTCATGCACGAACTGGCGGACCGGCTCGGCGTGGAGAAGGGCTTCCCGACCGATCCGGAGGAGGTCTTCGAGGAGCTGCGGCGGGCCAGCGCGGGCGGCCCGGCCGACTACTCCGGGATCACCTACCGCAGGCTGGCGGAGGAGAACGGGGTGTTCTGGCCCTGCCCGAGTACGGAAAGCCAGGGTGAGGGCCTGAGCGAGGGCCACCCCGGCACCCCCCGCCTCTTCCTCGACCGTTTCGCCACCCCGGACGGCCGGGCCCGCTTCGTCCCCGTGTCGCACCGGGCCTCCGCCGAGGAACCGGACGACGAGTACCCGGTGCTGCTGACCACCGGCCGGGTCGTCGCGCAGTACCAGTCCGGCGCCCAGACCCGCCGCGTGGACGAGCTGAACGCCGCGGCGCCGGGGCCGTTCGTGGAACTGCACCCACGTCTCGCCGCCCGGCTCGGGGCGGCGGAGGGCGACCCGGTGGCGGTGGTCTCGCGCCGCGGACGGGCCGTCGCACCGGCCCGCATCACCACCTCCATCCGCCCGGACACGGTCTTCATGCCGTTCCACTGGCCGGGCGAGGGCCGCGCCAACACGCTCACGAACCCTGCCCTCGACCCGACCTCACGCATGCCGGAGTTCAAGGCGTGTGCGGTGCGGCTGGAGACGGTTCAGTCGTAGCCGGGACAGGCGGACTCATCTGACCCGCCAGTCCCCGCTCTCGATCAGCTTCCCGCGGGCGCGCAGACGTGCGGCGACGGCGGGGGCGGCGACGTACACCCAGGCGCGTACGGCCGTGTTCCCGCCCTCGCAGAGCACCTCGCGCTCGACGCGCTCGTAGAGGTTGCGCGGATCGCCGGGGGCGTACTCCTCCAGCCGGTCGAGGGCGACGAGCAACTCCTCGCACATCTCAGGCATTGCGGTCACGAGCTCCCCGTACACCACCCCGCCACGCTCCTCGACGGCGTACGGATATCCGGGTCCGTCGTACAGGACCGCGCCGTTCAGCCGCGCCGGCTCCTCGGCCTCTGTGCGACCGCGCAGGAACAGGTCGTGGTTGGCCTCGCCGGGGAGGAGGGTGCCGTAGACGAAGAACGGGAGTCTCACAAAAACGATTCTCTCTCCTCACACTCCCCCTCCCATACCTCCCAGTACGCGCTATGGACCTCGCCGTGTCATGGCCCCTTAAATCGTCGTCAACACCTGCGCACTCCCCCCACGCCTGCCGCGCGCCCCCACGCGCCCTTCGGCGCCTTCTCGAGGAGATCGATGAGCCGGATACGTATCGACGTCCGAGGTTCCCGTCGGCTCGCCGCCCTCGGCGTGGCCGCCACCACCGCCAGTCTGCTGGCAGCGGCCCTCTCCCCCGCCGCGGTGGCCGACGAACAACCGACCAGGGCGGGCGCGATCGCGAACGCGGCATCGGCGCTCCTGGCGCACGCCGCGAGCCTCGGGCTCACCTCCGAAGAGGGCACGAAGGTGCGGGACGTGATCGTCGACAAGGACGGCACCCAGCATGTGCGCTACGACCGGACGTACCGTCAACTCCCGGTTCTCGGCGGTGACTTCGTGGTTCACCTGACCTCGGACGGAACGTACCGCAGCGCGAACCGGGCGACCCGGAGCAGGATATCCCTCGCCTCGATCGTCCCCTCCATATCGGCCCCGAAGGCCGCCGACCTCGCGGCGAACGCCCTGCGCGCCGTCAACCTCGGCGAGACGCTGAAGAAGCTGACGGCCCGGCCGGAGCTGGTCGTCGACGCGCTGCACGGAACGCCGAAGCTGGCGTGGCGGACGCAGGTCGCGGCCAAGGACTCCCTGGGCAACCCGGTCTCCCGCACCGTCCTCACGGACGCCCGCACCGGCCGTCAGATCGACGCCTGGGACGACATCGAGACGGCGACGGGCGACGGCAGGTCGCTGTACAGCGCGACGGTGCCACTGGAGACGACGGCGTCGGGATCGACGTACCAGCTCAAGGACCCGACGCGCGGCGGCACGTACACGGGCGACGCGGCGAACCAGACGGACCTGTGTTTCCTGACCAGCATCTGCGTCAGCCGCGCCCCGTCGACCGTCTTCACGGACACGGACAACCACTGGGGGTCGGGCACGGACGCCGACCGCGCCTCCGCCGCCGTGGACGCCCAGTACGGCACCAACATGACCTGGGACTTCTACAAGAACTCCTTCGGCCGCAACGGCATCGCGAACGACGGCAAGGGCTCGTACAACCGCGTCCACTACGGCAACAAGTACAACAACGCCTTCTGGGACGACAGTTGCTTCTGCATGACGTACGGCGACGGTGACGGCACCAGCCTCGGCCCGCTGGTCGGCCTGGACGTGGCCGGTCACGAGATGACCCACGGCGTCACCTCCAAGACCGCGGCCCTGACGTACTCGGGCGAGTCCGGCGGCCTCAACGAGGCGACGTCCGACATCCTCGGCACGCTGGTGGAGTGGTACGCCAACAACCCGTCGGACCCCGGGGACTACCTGATCGGCGAGAAGATCGTACGACCGGGATTCGGCCAGGCCGCCCTGCGCTACATGGACAAGCCCTCCAAGGACGGCAAGTCGGCCGACTACTGGAGCTCGGCGGTGGGCAACCTCGACGTCCACTACTCCTCGGGAGTCGCCAACCACTTCGCGTACCTCCTGGCGGAGGGCAGCGGCGCGAAGACCATCAACGGCGTCAGCTACGACTCCCCGACGTCCAACGGCAAGACGGTGACGGGGATCGGGCGGGAGAAGCTCGGACAGATCTGGTACCGGGCGCTGACGGTCTACATGACGTCGTCGACGAACTACGCGGGGGCACGTACGGCGACGCTGAACGCGGCCAAGGACCTCTACGGCGCCGGGAGCACGGAGTACAACGCGGTGGCGGCGGCCTGGAGTGCGGTCAACGTCAACTGATCGACCGTGCGGTGAGCGCGCGGACGGCCGCCTCGGTGATCGACCGGGGCGGCCGTCCGGCCGTTCTCGTCACCGGGGCCAGTACTCGAAGCCGTTGCCCTGGTACCAGTCCAACCGGGTGTTGCCGCAGATGCCGCTGTGGATGTCGAGGAAGTCGTCGTAGACGGCCTTGACCGACCTCTTGGGAAACGTCACGGAGATCTCGGTGGTGACGGTGCCCCGTGCGGGGATGGTCCCCAGCGACAGGGTGCCCGAGTTCCACAGCGGCAGTGAGCCGTTGGTCCTGTTGTTCCAGTGCAGGCCCATCTTGTGCCAGTGCCCCCTGCCGATGCGCCACTGGACCACGGGGGCGGGCCCGCGGTTCCTCGTGAGATTGCCGATGGCGTAGACGTAGGTGGCCTTGGTCAGGGCCACGGCCTCGGTGTTGTGGACTCGCAGGTGGGCGTGGAGCGGCACGCCGGTCTTGTGCGCGGTGGGAACCACCGAGCCTGCTGCATCGGACACCGACACCGAGTCGTACCTGCAGTCGTACACGGCCGCCGAGGCGGCCGCCGTCTGGGCGGCTGCGTCGACGGTGCCGGGCAGTGTGCCGACGATGCCGGCCGCGACAACCAGAGCGGCTCTGCGACGAACGGTCAATTTCGCCATGTCCCCCTCATTTCCTGATCTTCGGCGGCAGCATAGCTGGAGGCCGAAGGGGCACGTCGTCACTCCGAGGCTCTCAAGAACCGATGTGCACGCCTGCCCGCAGGCTGTGCGCGTCTCATGCCCCGTACGGTCGCCTTTCCCGCGCCTCCCGCAACGCCCTCCCCCACCACACCAGCTGATCCAGCATCACCTTCGCCGCCGCCTCGGGACCCGAGGGATCCTTGAGGCGGCCCTCCTCGAAGGACGCGCCCGCGTTGTGGAAGGACACCGTGTCGCGGATCGTGACCGCGTGGAGTTCGGCGAAGACCTGGCGGAGGTGTTCGACCGCGCGCAGACCGCCCGAGAGGCCGCCGTAGGAGGCGAGGGCGACGGGCTTGGCCTGCCATTCGGTGAAGTGCCAGTCGATGAGGTTCTTGAGGCCGGCCGGGTACGAGTGGTTGTACTCCGGCGTGAGGACGACGAAGGCGTCCGCGGCCGCGAGTTTCGGGGTGACCGAGGAGCGTGCCGCCATCGCCTCGGAGGTCGGGGCGAAGCTCGTGGGCAGGTCCGCTTCGGCCACGTCGACAACCTCGGGGAGCAGGTCGTCGCGGTCGCGCATGCGGTCCAGGAGCCAGTCGGCGACGACGGGGCCGAAGCGGCCGTGGCGGTTGCTGCCGACGACGAGGGTGACGGCGAGAGGGGTTTCGGCTTCGAGGGGTGCGTCTGTGATCTGCATGCGGCCCAGCCTCGTACCTCAACCTTTGTTGAGGTCAAGCCTGCGCCGTGATCATCGGGTCACCCGTTCACACGCGCGCCGTGCGCCCATCGGGTGCTGTTCCGCACAGCCGCCGTCATACACCGGTGACCTGCTGAAATTCCGCCCGAGGGACCGTGCCGCGCACGGATCTGACACCCATTCACCGCATTTCTGACAGACCTTCAGGAAGCGGGCTCGGGCGGCTGGCACTTACCTCGGAAGGGCAGGGGACACCGAAGAGAGCTCGGAGGAGCATCGATGCGACGTACCGCCCGTCTGCTGACCGGTACCGCCCTCGCCGTCGCAGCCGCGGGCTTCGTGGCCGCGCCCGCGTACGCCGACGACGACGGTGGTGGCGGCGGTCTGGAGGTGTTCCCCTCCCAGGCCGTGCCGGGTACCCAGATCACGGTGAACACCGCGGAGTGCGGCTCGGAGGGCACGGCGGCGGGCGACGCCGGAGCGGTGGGGGCCGGCGTCTTCACCCTGGCGCCGAGTGCGCACGACGGCGAGGCGGTCGGGCAGTTCCGGGTGCCGCCGAGCGCCCAGCCGGGGACGTACGAGATCGTCGCGCAGTGCGCCGAGGGCGACCGGCAGGTCACGGGCGACCTGGTGGTGACCCTGACGGCGGTGCACGGGCAGGAGCCCCGCGGAAGTGTGAAGACGGGGGTCGGCGGCGCCCTGGGCCCCGATCCCGTGCAGACCGCGGCCGGCGTGACGGCTCTCGCCGTCGCCGCCGCGGGCGGTACCTGGCTCCTGCATCGCCGGGCGAGAGGCGACGGGATCTGACGGACACCCTCCGCTGTCCGTCCCCCGGTACCGCATGTCCCTCCCCCTCCGGGTCCGACGCCCCTCGCGGCTCGGAGGGGGCCGGGTACGACCGCTCGAGTCAGGTAGGAGGCTCGCGTGCGCAGAGTCAGCAACGGCGCGATAGGGACCGTCACCGTGGTCGCCCTGTGCTCCGGCGCGTGGCTGCTCGGTGGCGGCGCGGGGGTGCACGCCCCGCCGCAGCCGTCCGCCGCGCAGGCGGCCCGCGGCGGCCACGGCGGCCAGCCGCGCGGCGCGCCCGCCCTGCCGCCCTCCCCGCCGGACCGCATCCGCATCCCGTCGATCCACGTCGACGCCCCCCTCATGGGCCTGGCGCTCACCCCGTCCGGCAGCCTCGGCGTGCCGCCCGCCGCGAAGCGGAACCTCGCGGGCTGGTACGAGGCCGGCACCACCCCCGGGGAGAGGGGGACCGCCGTCGTCGCGGGCCATGTCGACAACGCCGACGGCCCCGCCGTCTTCTACGACCTCGGCGCCCTGAAGAAGGGCAGCCGCATCGAGGTGGACCGGCGGGACGGCAGCACGGCGCTCTTCACGGTGGACGCGGTCGAGGTGTACGACGCCGAGCACTTCCCCGACGAGAAGGTGTACGGCGCGGCGGACCGCCCCGAGCTGCGGGTGATCACCTGCGGTGGGGGGTATTCGCGGTCGACCGGCTACGAGGGGAACGTGGTGGTGTTCGCGCACCTCACCGGGAGCCACTGAGGACGCCTACGCGTGCCGCTGAGAACGCCTGTCGCGAGCCGCTGAGCACCGCCGCCGCGATGGCCCGCGCAGTCCAGCAACCACGTGTCCGTGGTGTCCACCTCGCCGCCGGACCACTCGCGATCGACCGGCAACAGGGAACGGATCGTCGCCCTCACGCACCTCACCGCAAGCCACTGAGCACGACTACCGCCAGCCGCCGAGCACCGCCCCCGCGATGGCCCGCACAGTCCAGCAACCACGTGTCCGTGGTGTCCACCTCGCCGCCGGACCACTCGCGATCGACCGGCAACAGGGAACGGATCGTCGCCCTCACGCACCT